>NZ_JASGDE010000135.1:0-13599 GCF_047607385.1 Micropruina sp. | reverse complement strand
GCCGAGCAGGCCGAGCGGGAGCGCCGGGAGGCCGCCGAGGCCGCGGAACGGGAGCGCCTGGAGCGGCAGCGCAAGCGGGCCGAGCGGATCGCCGAGCACGAACGCCAGCTGGAGCGGGAGCGCGCCGAGGCCGAGGCGGCGCTGCGCGCCCGGGTCAGCGACGAGACCGACGCCGAGCGCGCCGAGCGCGAGGAACTCGAGCGGCTGGCCGCCGAACTCGCGGCGCTGGAGGCGGCGGAGGTCGCCGAGGACATCGTGGCCGACGAGGCGGAACGCGAGGCGGTGGAGGACGCCCAGCTGGTGGTCGCCGCGGAGGAGCTCGCCGAGGAGGACGCCGTGGCCGAGGCGGCCGCGATCGTGGCCGAGGCTTCGGAACCTCCGGAACCCGAGCCGGACGCCCTGGACCGGGCCCGCGCCGGCGTCCAGGAGGCTGCGGAGTCGGGCAACCGTCGCGACGTCCGGGCGGCCACCGAGGCCTTCGTGGACGAACTGCGCGATGGCTACCAGGCCGATCCGGAGCGCTACCTGGACGAGTTGCTGGACGCCCTCGACCAACTGGCCACGGCCCGCTGGCAGGCCGGCGACTGGTGGGGATCGCGCGGACCCGCCAAAGAGGCCAAGACGTTGCGCAAGCAGCACGGCCGCTGAGCGGGGCGTCGGCTCGCCGGTGTCTTGTCGGAACCGGCCAAAGCTCGCTTCCCCGACTTGGCCTGTCCTGACAGCCGTGCCGGCTTCGGGAGCCGGAATCTGGGTGTTGCCGCTCGGGTCGCCTCGCCTTGACGGCGCAGAAGTGGAAGATTTCGGGAGCAAGATTCAACAAAGGTGAGGAGACGCCCGGTGTTCCAACGCATCGCGATCGTCAACCGGGGTGAGGCCGCCATGCGGCTGGTCCACGCTGTCCGCGATCTCAACGCGGAGCGGCCCGGCGACGAGCCGATCACGGTCATCGCGTTGTACACCGACGCCGAGCGCACCGCGATGTTCGCCCGGGAGGCCGACGAGGCCTATCCGCTCGGCCCGGCGGCGGAGCGTCCCTACCTGAACCACGAACTGCTGATCGACGTGCTGCGCCGGGCCCGCGCCGACGCCGTCTGGGTGGGCTGGGGTTTCGTCGCCGAGGACTCAGCGTTCGCCGACCTGGTGGAGGCCAACGGCATCACCTTCATCGGCCCCTCCGGTGACGCGATGCGCAAGCTGGGCGACAAGATCGGCTCCAAGCTGATCGCCGAAGAGGTCGGCGTCCCGGTGGCGCCCTGGTCGCGCGGCGGGGTCGACACCCTGGACGACGCCCTGGCCGCCGCCGAGCGGATCGGGTACCCGCTGATGCTCAAGGCCACCGCCGGTGGCGGCGGTCGCGGCATCCGCAAGGTGAGCAATGCCGTCGAGCTGACCGACGCCTACCAGCGCACCCGGGACGAGGCCGAGCGGGCGTTCGGCTCCGGCGTGGTGTTCCTGGAGAAGCTGGTCACCGGCGCCCGGCACGTCGAGGTCCAGGTGATCGCCGACGGCCAGGGCACCGCCTGGGCGCTCGGCGTCCGGGACTGCTCGGTGCAGCGCCGCAACCAGAAGGTGATCGAGGAGTCGGCGTCCCCGCTGCTCACCGCCGAGCAGACCGACGAGCTGAAGGCCGCGGCGGAACGGCTGGCGCTGGCCGTCGACTACGCCGGCGCCGGCACCGTCGAGTTCCTCTACCACCCCGGCGACCAGGCGTTCGCCTTCCTCGAGGTGAACACCCGGCTGCAGGTGGAGCACCCGATCACCGAGGTCACCAACGACTTCGACCTGGTCAAGGCGCAGATCCGGGTCGCAGCCGGGGAGCGGCTGACGCAGCGTCCGACCGAATTCGGCCACGCCGTCGAGGCCCGGCTGAACGCCGAGGACCCCGATCGGGACTTCGCCCCCTCGCCGGGACGGATCACCCGGCTCGACCTGCCGGCCGGCCCCGGCATCCGGGTCGACACCGGCGTCGCCGAGGGCGACTCGATCCCGGCCGACTTCGACTCGATGATCGCCAAGATCATCGCCTTCGGACGCGACCGCGCCGAGGCGCTGGGACGGCTCCGCCGGGCGATGGCGGAGACCACGGTGGTGATCGAAGGCGGCGCCACCAACAAGAGCTTCATCCTGGAACTGCTGGCCCGGCCCGAGGTGGTCGGCGCCGACGGCGTGGAATGGGCCGACACCGGCTGGATCGACCGGGTCCGGGCCGAGGGCGGCCTGATCGCCGACCGGCACTCCGGGATCGCCCTGGTCGCATCGGCCGTCCAGGCCTATCAGGACACCGAAGAGGTCGAGATCGCCCGGCTGCTGGAGACCGCGCACGGCGGACGCCCCCAGGTGCAGCACTCGGTCGGACGCGCCGTCGACCTGAAGCTGCGCGGCGTCACCTACCAGGTCACCGCGTTCCGGATCGGTCCGCAGCGCTACCGGGTCCGGGTCGCGCAAGGCGAGGAGGCCAGCAGCGTCGAGGCGTCCCTGGAGCGGTTGGACGACTTCCACAGCCGGCTCCAGGTCGGCGCCACCCGCTACCGGCTGGTCACCGCAACGCACGGGCCGGTGCACCTGATCGAGGTGAACGGGGTCACCCACCGGGTCAGCCGCGACGAGGGCGGCGTGCTGCGCTCCCCGGCGCCGGCGCTGGTGGTGGCCACCCCGGCCGCGGTCGGCGAGCAGGTCGCGGCCGGTGCTCCGGTGCTGGTGCTGGAGTCGATGAAGATGGAGACCGTCCTGGTCGCACCCTTCGCCTGCCGGGTGAAGGAGCTGCTGGTGATGGCCGGCAGCCAGGTAGAGACGATGGCGCCGCTGGTCCGGCTGGAGCCCGTGGCCGAAGAGGCCGACGAGGTCGTCGAGCAGACCGCGGCGACCGGGCCCGGGCTGGAACTGCCCGGGGTGCCGCCGATCGCCGATCCCCGGCAGCGCGCCGACCGGCTGCTGGCCGACCTGTCGGCGCTGGTGATGGGTTTCGACGCCGACCCGGGCTACCGGCCGCTGGCCGACTACCTGGCCACCCGGCAGGAGCTGTGCGCCGCAGGCAGCGACGTGATGGCCGGGGAGGTCGCGCTGATCGGCCTGTTCGCCGACGTCGCCGAGCTGAGCCGCAACCGTCCGGCCGGTGAGGACGCCAGCACCGAGCTGCGGGTGCACAGCGACCGCGAGCACTTCCACCGCTACCTGCAGAGCCTGGACGTCGACCGCGCCGGGCTGCCCAGCCAGTTCGTCGACCGGCTGGCCAAGGTCTTCGCCCACTACGGCATCACCGACCTGACCCGGACGCCGCAGGTCGAGGAGGCGGTGTTCCGGATCTTCCTGGCGCAGCAGCGGTTCGCGTCCGATCTCAAGGTGATCACCTCGCTGCTGGAACGCTGGATTGCCGAACCGGCCCCGCAGCCGGAGGTGGCCAGCACGGCCCGGGCCGAGTTGGAGCGCCTGGTCCGGGCCACCCAGCGGCGCTTCCCGGTGGTCGGCGACGTGGCCCGGTCGATCCGGTTCCGCTGGTTCGACCAGCCCCAGGTGGACGCCGAACGCGACCAGGTGCTGGCCGGCGTGGCCGACGAGGTGGCGGCGCTGGCCGCCGACCCGCAGGCCGCCGACCGGGAAGAGCGGATCGCGGCGCTGGCCGCCATTCCCGAGCCGACCGTCGGGTTCCTGGCCGACCGGCTCGCGCACGGGGTGGCCGCCGAGGAGCCGATGCTCGAGGTGCTGATCCGCAAGCACTACACCGACTACGACCTGACCGCGCTGCGTGGGTTGACCGTGGCCGGACGTGCCGCCGCGGCCGGCGAGTACCGGCTGGAGGGCCGACCCACCCTGGTGGTGTCCACCCTGGGCCGCGCCGACGAGCTGGACGCCGGCGGCCCGGTCTGTGCTCTGGTCGGCCAACTGCTGGCCGAGCGCGGCGGCAGCGAGGAGGCGGTCGTCGAGCTGTACATCTCCTGGCCGGACGCCCCGGAGACCGACCTGGCCAGCGCCCAGCTGGAGCGGGTGCTGTCCGGCTGGCCGCTCGGCGAGCACGTCCGGCGGGTGGTGGTGGCGGTCTGCGATCACCGCTCCGAGCCGCGCTACCTCACCTTCCGCTGGACCACGTCCGGGGAGATCGCTGAGGACCAGCGGATCCGCGGCGTCCACCCGATGGTGGCCCGCCGGCTCGACCTGTGGCGGCTGCGGGACTTCGACGTCACCCGGCTGCCGGCCCCCGAGGACGTGCTGCTGTTCGACTGCGTGGCCAAGTCGAACCCGGCCGACCGGCGGCTGGTGGCGATGGCCCAGGTCCGTCAGTTGGCCCCGGTGCGCGACGAGCGCGGCCGGCTGATCGGGCTGCCGCACGCCGAGCGCGCGGTGGAGAACTGCCTGGAGGCGATCCGCCGCACCCGGGCCGCCCGCGGCAGCGAGGGCAATCGGCTCGACATGAACCACGTCTGGGTGCACGTCTGGCCGGTGATCGACCTCGACCACAAGGACATCCTGGCGCTGCAGGCCAAGATCACCCCGCTCGGCGACGGGGCCGGCATCGAGGAGGTGCTGGCCCAGGGCCGGTTCGACCAGCCCGGCCAGGGCATCATCCCGCTGGCCGTCCGGTTCCACTACCGGCCGGGCGCCGGGGTCACGGCGTCCATCGAGGCGCCGCCGGCCGAGCCGCTGAAGCCGCTGGACGACTACGCGGCCCGGGTGCTGCGGGCCCGCCGCCGCGGACTGGTCTACCCCTACGAGCTGAGCGAGGTGCTGGCCGGACCGGGCGGGACGCTGCACGAGCTCGACCTGGACGCCGAGGGGCATCTGGTGCCGGTGCGGCGCGAGCCCGGGCTGAACACCGCGGGCATCATCTGCGCCCTGGTCACCACCCCGACCCCGCTGCACCCCGAGGGGATGACCCGGATCGCGCTGTGCGGCGACCCGACCCGCGGCCTGGGCGCGGTCGCCGAACCGGAATGCCGCCGGATCATCGCCGCCCTCGACCTGGCCGAGCGGATGCGTATCCCGGTGGAGTGGTTCACGCTGTCCTCCGGCGCCCGGATCTCGATGGATTCCGGCACCGAGAACATGGACTGGGTGGGTGCGGCGCTGCGCCGGATCATCCACTTCACCCAGGACGGCGGCGAGATCAACATCGTGGTGGCCGGCATCAACGTCGGCGCCCAGCCGTACTGGAACGCCGAGGCGACCATGCTGATGCACACCAAGGGCATCCTGGTGATGACCCCCGACTCGGCGATGGTGCTCACCGGCAAGGACACCCTCGACTTCTCCGGCAGCGTCTCGGCCGAGGACAATTTCGGCATCGGCGGCTATGACCGGGTGATGGGGCCCAACGGTCAGGCGCAGTACTGGGCGCCCGACCTGCCGGGGGCGTTCCGCATCCTGATGAACCACTACGCCCAGACCTACGTGATGCCGGGCGAGCCCGGCCCGCGCCGGGCGCCGACGTCCGACCCGTCCGACCGGGACGTCTCCGACTACCCGCACGGCGGCGAGTTCGCCACCGTCGGCGAGATCTTCACCGCCAACCCGGACCGGAAGAAGCCGTTCGACATCCGCACCGTGATGGCCGCGGTGGCCGACGCCGACCATCCGCGCTCGGAGCGCTGGGCCGGCATGGTCGACGCCGAGACGGCGGTGGTGATGGACGCCCGGATCGGCGGCCATGCGGTCTGCTTCGTCGGCATCGAGTCCAAGCCGGTGCCGCGGGCCGGTTTCCCGCCCACCGACGGCCCGGACACCTACACCGCCGGCACGTTGTTCCCGCGGTCCAGCAAGAAGGTGGCGCGGGCGATCAACGCGGCCTCCGGCAACCGTCCGGTGGTGGTGCTGGCCAACCTGTCCGGCTTCGACGGCTCGCCGGAGTCGATGCGGAACCTGCAGTTGGAGTACGGCGCCGAGATCGGCCGTGCGGTGGTCAACTTCGACGGGCCGATCGTCTTCGTGGTGATCTCCCGCTACCACGGCGGTGCCTTCGTGGTGTTCTCCAAGACGCTCAACGAGAACATGACCGTGCTCGCCGTGGAGGGTTCGTTCGCCTCGGTGATCGGTGGCGCCCCGGCCGCCGCGGTGGTCTTCGCCCGGGACGTCGCCAAGCGCACTGCCGCGGATCCGCGGGTGGCGACGCTGGAGGGCCGGCTGCGGTCGGCGCAGACGTCCGAACGCCCCGGTCTGCAGGCCCAGTTGGACGACGTCCGGGCCGCGGTGCGGGCGGAGAAGATCAGCGAGGTGGCGGCCGAGTTCGACGGGGTGCACAACATCCAGCGGGCCCGCGAGGTCGGGTCGGTCGACAAGGTGATCAGCCCGGCCAGCATCCGGCCCGAGATCATCGCGGTCATCGAGGCCTTCGGCACCCGCTGACCCTCCACCCAACGCTCGCCTAACTATTTCCCGCTCGCCGAATTCAGCGAGCCCCAAATAGTTCGGCGAGCGCTCGGTGGGGGTCCGCTACGCTCCCGACATGGCCACCCTTGTGCTCACCGTGATCGGTGACGATCGCGCCGGACTCGTCAACGCGCTCGCCGATGTCGTCACCGCCCACGGCGGCAACTGGGAGCGCAGTCAACTCGCCGAACTGGCCGGCAAATTCGCCGGCATCGTCCAGGTGAACGTCGCCGACGAGCGGGCCGACGAACTGGCCGCGGCGCTGCAGCCGCTGCGCGGGCTGCTGGAGGTCTCGCTGCATCCCGGTGTCGGTGCGCCGGTCGAAGCGGCGCAGCGGATCCAGGTCGACCTGGTCGGCAACGATCACCCGGGCATCGTCCGGGACGTCTCCGGCGTGCTCACCCGGCACGGCGTCAGCATCGAGCGGCTGATCACCGAGACCCGCGAGGCGCCGATGGCGGGCGGCCTGCTGTTCGAGGCGCACCTCACCGCGCCGATGCCCGGGGACCGGGATCTCGCCGGCCTGCAGGCCGACCTGGAGAAGCTGGCCACCGAGATCGTCGTCGACATCACGGTGGCCGCCGGCTGAACCGTCACCGCGCGGTAGCCTGCTTCGGTGCTGGTTCTGCTGTCGCCCGCGAAGTCGCTGGACTTCGAGTCTCCGCTGCCCATCCGCAAGCACTCCGAGCCGAGGTTGCTCGACCGCTCGGCGGAACTGATCGACGTGATGCGCGGCAAGTCGACCTCCGAGATCGCCGGCCTGATGCACATCTCGGACGAGCTGGCCGCCCTCAACGCACAGCGCTACGCCGACTTCTCGCTGCCGTTCAGCACCCGCAACGCGCGGGCGGCCGTGCTCGCCTTCGCCGGGGACGTCTACCAGGGCCTCGCGGTGCGCGAGCAGTGGGACGCCCGCGACTACACCGAGGCACAGAAGACGGTGCGGATCCTCTCCGGGCTCTACGGCGTGCTGCGTCCGCTGGACCTGATCCAGCCGTACCGGCTGGAGATGGGGCTGCCGCTCGGCACCGCCCGCGGCAACAGCCTGTACGCCTACTGGGGCTCGACCATCACCGAACTGCTCCGCGACGACCTGGCGGAGTCGCCGGGCGCCGCCGCGGTGCTCAACCTGGCCTCGGAGGAGTACGCCAAATCGGTCCGCTTCGGCGAACTCGGCTGCCCGGTGATCTCACCTCGCTTCGAGGACACCAACGCCCGCGGCACCCGCGGCGTAATCTCCTTCTATGCCAAGCGGGCCCGGGGCGCGCTGGCGTCCTGGCTGGTACGCGAGCGCGTCCGGACGCCCGGTGCCGTCAAGCGCTTCGCCGAGGGCGGCTACCGCTACGACCCGGACGCCTCGACCGTGCAGCAGCCGGTGTTCGTCCGGAGCTTCGAGGATCGGCCGACCGCAGGCCGCTGAGCCTCAGCCGTGGTAGACGGCCTCGACGTTGTTGCCGTCGGGGTCGCGGACGAAGGTGCCGTAGTAGCCGGGGTGATACTCCGGCCACTCCCGCGGTGCGTGCAGCACCTCGGCGCCGAGCGCGCTCGCCGCGTCGAAGAAGGCCTGCACCGCCGCCCGGTCGGACGCGCTGAACGCCAGGTGGGACTCCCGGTTGGAGACACCGCTGGCCGCCGAGCTCACCCAGAAGTCGGGATGGCCCGGCGTGCCGTAGCCGATCGCCTCACCGAAATCCATCTGGCGGGTGAAGCCGAGCGTGCCCAGCACGGTGTCGTAGAAGCGGACGGAGGCGGCCATGTCGGCCACGTTGACGCCGAAGTGATCAATCATGCGACCAGTCTGTCGGCCGGCACTGACAGTTTTCGGATCGGTGCCGGGTCCGATCGATTGTATATTCTGCTACAAGAATATATGGTGCCGCCATGGATACCATCGAGGCGATCGCCGAGCCGGCGCGCCGACGCATCCTCGACGCGCTGCTGGGCGGCGAGCGGCTGGTGGGTGAACTGAGCGGCGAACTAGGCATCGCCCAGCCGAGCGTGTCGAAGCACCTCGCGGTGCTGCGAGGTGCCGGCCTGGTCGGGGTGCGGCCGGACGCGCAGCGCCGCTGGTACTCGCTGCGGCCCGAGCCGCTCCGCGACGTCGACGAGTGGCTGATGCCGTACCGCCGGTGCTGGGCCGACGCACTCGGGGCCCTCGAGTTGCATTTCGATCGACAGGAGGAGACATGAGCACCGAACGGCTCGGCGAGGTTCTGCACGACGACGGCCGCTACGGCCTGCGCTACGAGCGCCGGTTGCGTCACCCTCCCGAGAAGGTGTGGCGGGCACTGACCGAGTCAGAATCGCTGCGGCACTGGATGCCCGCCGACATGGTCGGCGAACGACGGACGGGCGCTGAGCTGGCCTTCCCGTTCTGGCCGGCCCACGTCGAGAGCTTCGGCATTCCGGCCGAGCAGGTCGCACTCGCCGGTCGGATGCTGGCCTGGGAAGCCCCGCGTCTGCTCGAATACAGCTGGGACGCCGACCTGTTGCGGTTCGAACTCGAGCCGGACGGCGAGGGCACCCGGCTGGTGTTCACCAGCTGGCTGGGCGATGTCGATCAATACCCGGCGCACGGCACGGCGGCCGGCTGCCACGCCGCCCTCGACCAGGTGACGCGTCGTCCCCCAGTTCAGCCGGCGATGGCGGCTCGGCGTCAGCGGCGGGTACTCAGAACCATCGCCAGATTGACGCCACCGCCGATGAGGCCGACAACGATGAAGCACCAGCCGAAAGTCCGCCCGTTGATACCTTCGCCAGAGATCATGTACCAACCGCTCACAACCAACATGACACACAAGACGAGTGCCACGGCGGGCTGATGTCGCTGACGCATGGGTCTGCTCCTGAGGTCAGGTCTAGAAGGGTCCAACCAAGCTGAACGGCGGGTGGGTGACATCACCCACCCGCCGCCGTGTGGTTGCCGAGTTTCGGGTCGATATCGGTCAAGATTTCTTTGCCGCAGCAATGGATGCGGCGCGGAGCGCGTTGTATTCGACCTCCGGGACCGGCTTGGCACCCGGTGCGCCCAAGTCCTCCAAGCGCATCCGGAACGTCTCTGGCGAGAAGTACGCGGCGGCGCTGGCGATGAGGCAGATTCCGAAGGTGAGCGAGCCGACGATCAAGACCACGTTCGTTGATCCGGGAGGGGCGACGAGGGGGAAGACCACGCTCATCAATGAGGCGACCACGGTGCCCATGTTCTGGCCGAACGCCATGCCGGAAACCCGCGTGTGGGCCGGGAACAGCTCGGGGAAGAAGGACGGGAAGGTCGCCTGATAGCCCTGGAAGAGGCAGCCCCACATCACCAGTGAGAAGACGATGGCTAGGCCGACGTTGTGCTGGCTGATCGCCCAAAGGTATGCGTAGGACATCAGCCCGGCCAGGATGGTCGGTATGACGATCATCGGGCGTCGACCGATCCGGTCGGACAGGTTCCCGAGAAGCGGCGTGAGGATCACCGCGAGGATATTGCTCAGGATCGGGATCCAGAGGTAGACATCGGCGGTGAATCCGATGCCGTACGACTTGCTGGTGGCGTAGGCAGCACCGAAGACGGAGGTGGTCGTCGCGATGACGGATGTCAGCGCCATGCAGAACACCCGGAAGATGGCGCCGGGGCTCTCCTTGAACGCGGTCACGAGCGGCAGCGCGGCCACCTCGCCATGCGCCTGCTCCTCGGCGTTGGTGTGCGTTTCATCGACGTTGCGCCGGATCAGGTAGCCGGCGATGACCACCAGGGCGCTGAGCGCGAACGGAATCCGCCATCCCCAGGACTGGAAGGCATCTTCGGACAAGAAGTGGGCCAGCGGTAGGAAGATGAAGGCGGCGAGGAGCTGGCCGGCCTGGGTGCCTTGCAGGGTGAAGCTGCCGAAGTAGCCGCGGCGACCGAACGCCGCGCTCTCGGTGATCATGGAACTCGCCCCGGACACCTCGCCGGCCACCGCGAACCCCTGGATGAGGCGGAGCGCCAACAGCAACACCGGAGCGCCGAAGCCGATCTGCTGGTAGGTCGGCAGGAAGGCGACGAGCATCGTCGAGATGCCCATCAGCATCATGCAGAGCACCAGCACGTTCTTGCGTCCGTACTTGTCACCCCACGCGCCGAGGACTACGGCGCCGATTGGCCGCGCGACGTAACCCACCGCGTAGGTGCCCAGAGCGCCGATGATGCCCATCCGA
Source organism: Micropruina sp. (assembly GCF_047607385.1). Lineage (GTDB taxonomy): Bacteria > Actinomycetota > Actinomycetes > Propionibacteriales > Propionibacteriaceae > Micropruina. The sequence goes on along the minus strand of NZ_JASGDE010000135.1, from coordinate 3,060 downwards.
GGATCGGCCTGATCGAACATGATCGTGGGGAAGATCAACGCCGCAGCTTGGGCGTAGATGAAGAAGTCGTAGTACTCGAGTGCGCTACCGATCCAGCCGCTGGCTGCTGCTTTCTTGGCTTGGTCCCTGCTGTGTTTGTCTTGAGTGGTGTCAGCCATTGACATTTTCTCTTTCGGACGGGGCCATCGTTGGCCGTGAATCGGGGGCTGAATCTGGGACCAGAAGCCGTGCTGGCAGCGATCGCGGCTGCTTAGCGAGCGACGTGCCAATGCGAGGCACCCGCCACGACGGTGCGTACGCGACTCACGACGACACCGTCGCAACAGCCTGCTCTGTCCTCTGATGCATGCCCGCAACCGCGGCCTCAGGCTGTGCAGATGCCAGGAGTGCCAAGGCCGCACCAGACCCGGCAAGAACGGTTTCGAGGGAACGGAGCCTCGGGGCAAACCGCTCTCTGCCCATCGACCGATCGGCCTTCAGCCTCACTGCCATGACAACCCCTGTGAACTCTGCGGCTTCGGTGAGCGAGCTCGCACGTTGCAACTGATGCGGCAAGAGTGGCACATCTTGTGCAAGACATGCAAGTAGGCTACCTGGAGCAGGCTGTCGAGCTAGGTAAACCTACTAGCTAGCGCCAGGTTCAATCTGTGTAGCATGTTGCGCAAGCATTGACAGGGCTGTGCAAGGTAGTGTGTGGTGGTCGTCACAGTCGGAAGGAGGGCGGATGACCCCGGCACCCACCCTGACTGAGGTGGCGCAACGGGCCGGTGTGTCCGTCTCGACTGCGTCGAGGGCGTTCAGTTCGCCCGAGCGCATCGGGTCGCAGACGCTTGCCCGCGTCATCGCGGTGGCCGAAGACATGGGCTACCGCGCCTCGACGCCGACCCGCAAGGGGGCTGGGCTTGCGGCGGGTACCGTCGCTGTCGTCGTGCCCGATATCGGCAACCTGGTCTTTGCCGCGTTTGTCCGGGCCGCGCAGGCCCAGGGGTGGCATCGCCGCCAGATGGTGTTGGTGGCTGATACCGGCGGCAGTCCCGACCAGGAGCGGGAAGTGATCACCGAACTGTTGGACCGGGTCGGCTCGCTCGTGGTGTGCTCGCCGCGGCTGCCGGCATCCGAGATCGCCGAGTTGGCGAGCGGCACTCCGGTGGTTTTGGTGAACCGGGCATCGACCGAATGTCACTGCGTGCTCGCCGATTCCGAGACCGGCCTCCGTCAGGCCGTCGACTATCTCGGGGCGCTGAACCATCGACACTTTGCGTATGTTCAGGGCTCTCCGCAGTCGTGGTCGAACGAGCGCCGGGTGGCAGCGATCCAGCAACTGTGCGAGGACCGCGGCATCCGGCTCAGCCTGCTCGGTTGGCAGGAGGAGAGCCTTGCCGGCGGCTACGCCGCCGCGGCTAGCGTGATCGCGACCGACGCCACTGCCGTAATTGCGCACAACGATGCGGTGGCGATCGGTGTGATGAACGGCGTTCGGGCCATGGGTGTTTCGGTTCCCGACGAGCTGAGCGTGATCGGCATCGATGATTCTCCGCTGGCACGTTGTGCCAGCCCCGCATTGACCAGCATCAGCGTTCCGATAGCACAGGCGGGCGTGCTCAGCATGGATCTGCTGTTCCGGCCTACCTCGCGCACGCGCCGGATAGAGGAGCATCTGCCCACCCAGCTGGTGGTCCGAGACTCCTCCGGTGTGGCCCCGACCCGCGCGACACCCGCCGCCGGGTCGGATGATCAATAGGATCCTGCTCGTCGGCGTCGTTGCCTACATCGTCATGTCGGTGAGCGACCGCTGGCGAGTGTGACGTCGTGTGGTGCAGGTAGGCGGCCAGCTGATCGTCCGGCACTTCGCGGGCTGCCGTCGGGGCGCGGCCCGTCGCCGACGACGCCGCGGACGTTAGCTGCCCCACCTCTGGCCACGCCCTGATCGCCGCTCGGGTTCGACCTTGGCGAGGTAGATGACCTGATCGCTCACGAGCACGCCGAGGTGCACGAGCTTGCCGGCCTCGCGAGAGAGCGCGACAAGCGCAGGGTGCAGCGACTGCGCCAGGCTCTGCGGTTCAGGAACCGCTCGCCCAGTGCCCGTGCCGCCGCGCCGAGCCGTAGTTGCCGGTCGGCTCCGACTGGCTGACGAAGCCGTGCTCTCTCATGGTCGACCGGGCGCCATAGGCGGTGGATTTGTTGACTCCGGTGGCCGTGGCCAGGTTGGTCAGCGCCGAGCCGCCCGGACCGGCCTCGGCCAGCGCGGTCAGCAGGTGCAGCGCACGATCGATGGCTTCGACATAGCGTGCTTCGGGGCGCGAGCCGATGATGGGCACGTTTCACTCATCGCAAAGCACTGATTCGTCTAGTGAAACGATTCTTGCATTCAGGGGCGAGTCGTGCCACGCTGTTTCAAACAGCGAATCATCTGTTTCAATGAATGAAACGGAGTGTGAATGTCTCACCTTCTCGAGACGGTCTTGGCCCGTGGGATCGTGCCTGTGGTGGTGGTGCGTGATGCTGCTCGTGCTGCTGGTTTGGGGGAGGCGTTGGTTGCTGGTGATTTGCCGGTGGCTGAGGTGACGCTGCGTACCGCGGCTGCTGTGGAGGCGATCGCCACCATGGCGAAGAACCCCGACCTGGTGGTCGGGGCGGGTACCGTCCTCACCCCGCAACAGGTCGATCTGGCGGTGGACGCCGGTGCCCGGTTCCTGGTCAGCCCCGGTTTCAGTGCCGCCACCGTGGCCCGCGCGGCCGAGCGCGGCGTCCCGATCGTCCCCGGCACGGTCACGCCGAGTGAGGTGATGGCCGCCCTGGCGGCCGGGCTGACCACGTTGAAGTTCTTCCCGGCCTCGAATTATGGCGGTGCGGGCACTTTGAAGGCGTTCTCGTCGGTGTTTTCCGGGGCACGGTTCGTGCCGACCGGGGGAGTGTCGGCGGCCAACCTGGGCGATTACCTGGCGTTGCCGAACGTGCCGGCGGTGGGTGGGTCGTGGATGGTGCCCGCCGACGTCATCGATGCCGGCGACTTCGCCGAGGTTCAACGACTCTGCGCCGCAGCGGTCGCCGCCGCGGCCG
>NZ_JASGDE010000134.1:0-3434 GCF_047607385.1 Micropruina sp. | reverse complement strand
CGGCGGACACCACCGGGCCGATCGACAGCACGACCGCGACGCCGGCCGCGCCTGCGCGCATGAATCTCGGGAACCTCACGAGCCCTCCGTGTCTCCGTCTTCTGGCGCGTCTCCTGTGACGCAGGATATGCAGATGGACGGATGAGAAGCGGCGGTTCGCCAAATTCCGTTTCTCGCGAGGATCTAGCCTCAATACCGTTCAGTTAAGCTGGCAGCGGTGTAGTTTGGTGTCATGCCGCGTGCTGGATGGAAGAAGCCTGAGACCGAGCGACGCCTTTCTGATCTGGTGTCGGTGGGTGTGCTGACGCGGGTGTTCCCGCCGGACTTGGTCGATGAGGTGATCGCGCAGGTCGGCCGGACCGAGCAGCGGCATCGGTCGTTGCCAGCGCGGGTGATGGCCTACTTCTCGATCGCGATGGCGCTGTACTCGGAGGGTTCGTATGAGGACGTGCTGGCACAGTTGACCGACGGGCTCTCGTGGGCCTCGGGCTGGTCTGAGACGTACAGTCCGCCGAGCAAGTCGGCGATCTTCCAGGCCAGGGCCCGGCTGGGTGCGCAGCCGCTGGCAGCGTTGTTCGAGAAGGTCGCCAGGCCGATCGGCACCGACGAGATGGCGGGAGTGTGGCTGGCTGGGCGCCGGCTGGTCGCGATCGACGGCACTTGTCTTGACGTCGCCGATACGCCGGTGAATGCCGCGCATTTCGGTCGTCCGGGGGTCAACAAGGGCGAGCAGGCAGCTTTCCCCCAGGCCCGGGTGGTCGCGTTGGCCGAGTGCGGCACGCATGCGGTGTTCGCCGCCGAGATCGGCGCCTATTCGGACTCCGAGGCCGTCTTGGCCGATCGTCTCACCGACCGGTTGGCGCCGGGGATGCTGCTGACCGCGGATCGTGGGTTCTTCTCCTATGCCCTGTGGCGCAAGGCGATCGGTACCGGCGCGGATCTGTTGTGGCGTATCCGCACCGACAAGTCCGGACCCAAGCCGGTCCACGTCGAGGACCTGCCGGACGGCTCCTGGTTGGCCGACCTACGCCAGGCCCACTCCAAGGCCGCGCGGGCCGCGGAGCCGATGCGGGTGCGCGTTATCGACTACACCCTTGACGATGGCCGCGAGAACCCCACGGGCTACCGGCTCTTCACCACCGTCTTGGATCCCAGCCAGGCCAGCGCGACCGACCTGGCCGCGGCGTATGCGCAACGGTGGGAGATCGAGTCGACCTTCGACGAGCTCAAGACCCACCAGCGTGGACCGCGCACCGTGCTGCGCAGCAAGTCGCCTGACCTGGTGCTCCAGGAGATCTGGGGCCACCTGTGCTGCCACTTCGCGATCCGCTCACTGATGGCCCAGGCCGCCACCTCCTCTGGCCACGACCCAGACCGGGTCAGCTTCGTAGCTGCGCTGCGGATCACCCGCCAGACCCTCGCCCACCCTGGCGCCTTTTCCCCCTCACCAGCACGGGCGTGACAGTCCCGGCTGGCTCTACTTCGTGCGTCGACTGCTGCGACGCCTCAACCCTGAGCGACGACCACGTGCAGCGCCGCGCGTGGTGAAAAGGAAGTACACCAAGTGGCACGTCAAACGCGCCGCCCACGCCACCTGGCCCCAGCCCGGCCCGAGCACAACCATCCACGTCCAGCGTTACTAACTGAACGGTATTGGCGCTAGCCTCGATGTTTCGTGAGTCCGGCTGATCGGTCGGCGGTGCGTGGTCGCTGACGCGCGGTGTTGCTGGGCGCGCGTGGTCCCCGGCGCTGGTGTCGCCGGTTCTCCGGGTTCTGATCGTTGGGATTGTGGTGGGTGCCGTTTAGGTGGTGTGGATCGTGGTCCAGCCGGTGTCGATGAGCTGGTTCCAGGGCCAGTCCCTGGGGAGTCGGAGGCGTCTTCGGCGGCCGGTGCAGATGATGCGTCCGGTCACGGCGAGGATCCGGAGCCGGAGTCGTTTGGGTTCCCATCGTCGGGCGGGTTCGTGGTCGTCGAAGGCGAGGGTTTGGGTCCAGGCCAGGAGGTCGGCGGCGAGTGCGACGACTTCGAGCCAGATCCGGTTCTTCGCGTAGTCGTGGAAGGGCAGGTTCCGCAATCCGGTGTCCTTCAGGCCGCGGATGCGGTCCTCGCATCGGGCGCGTTGTCGGTGTCGGACTTCGAGGGTGGCCAGGGTCCAGCCAGGTCCTTTGGTGTTGGTGGCGAAGCAGGTGATCCGCCACCCGTTGTGGTCGGTCAGCCGGAGCTGGGCGCCGGGGTGTGGGCGTTCGCGGCGGGCGATGACCCGCATTCCGGGTGGCCAGTCGTCGCTGGTCCCAGTACGGCTCGTGGACGGCATCCACGCGGTCAGCTCGGCGACCTGTGCGCCGTCGCGAGCTTCGCCGTCGCTGTCGATGGCGGTACGCCAGGCCTGCTCCGGGATCGTCTCGATCGCGATCCTGACGCTGTCCTTCGCGGCGAACCCGATCGTGTAGTGCAGCCCCAGGTTGGTGATGTGGCGCAGGAACGCCTTGGAGCAACCGCCGGTGTCGGTGCGGACCAGCACCTGCTTGCGCTCACTTTCGGGGAGTTGGGCCAAGGTGTCATCGAGTGCGGTGATGTGGTCGGCGCTGTCCCAGGCCGAGGACCGGCCCGGGCGCAGGTTGAGCACACCGGTGTCGCCGGTGCCGAGAGCCCCGTGGTCGATCGAGGAACACATCGGGTGGAACCCGAAGCCACGCTTGTAGGTCGGCTCCGCGCCCTGTTTCTCGGAGTGGGCACCGACCAAAGTGGCGTCGATGTCGACGATCACCTGACCACCCGACCGGGTCCCGGGTGTGCCGGACAGGGGTCGTCGCCGACGCCAGACCGCGGCGCGGGCATCGGCCCGCACGGCCCGGATCGCCGCGACCGCGTCATCGACATCGGCGGCCAAAGCCGTGAACACGCGCGAGACCGTCGGATCCGAGGCCACCGTCCCGAACAGCTCGGGCTGAGCCCGGACCGCGGCGACATCAGCCAGGCAGTCACCGCCGAGCGCGACGGCGGTGGCGACATCGAGCAAGACCTTGCCCGGGTCGTGCGTCGCCCGCGTCGGCCGCCAGGTCGACAGCGCACGTGACAGGCCGCGATCCAGATCGGCGACCCGGATCGCCTCCTTGATCAGCAGCGCCCCCGAGGAGGTAACCAGCGACTCGCGGACAGGATCGAGAACCAGACTCGGGACACGGTTACGCTTCACCTACGGAGTGCCTTTCCCAGCGGGTTTCTTGGACTGTCGCAAGAACAAGAATCCCGTGCAGGACGGGCACTTCCGTGCGTTACGCGCCGTACTCAACCCCGGCGACGTGAAATCCCGAGGCTAGAGCCGGAGGATCCGTCGCAGGATCGTCTCGACTCGGAGGAGGGCGACGCCGTCGATCTCGCCGAGCCTGCGTCCGAGGCGTTCGGTGGACACGACCCGGATCAGCTCGCATTG
>NZ_JASGDE010000133.1:0-26691 GCF_047607385.1 Micropruina sp. | reverse complement strand
CGGCGTCGGCGTCGGCGTCGGCGTCGGCGTCGGCGTCGGCGTCGGCGTCGGCGTCGGCGTCGGCGTCGGCGTCGGCGTCGGCGTCGAGCAGGATCTCAGGCGCCGTGACCGACGAGCAGCAGGCTGTTGGAATGTGGCTGGGCGGCCGGTGCGTGCGGGCGCAGATGGCGGGGCCGGATCGGCCGCAGTACCAGATTGCCGCCGCAGTTCGGGCAACTCCAGTGCGGGAAGGTGGCTGCGCAACTCGCGCACCAGGTGCACTCGAAGGAGCAGATGTAGACCTCGAGGTCGTCGTCGGCAAGTTCCCGGCCACACCGCTCGCAGTCGCGGCGATACTCCAGCATGTGCCTGTCCTTTCGCGCTGGGTACGTCTACTTCGGTGCCAGGCGGAAACCGCCCACCCGAAGCCACGCTTCCCACCGCGCACAGCGGCGATAAGCCGCACAGGCGAGATGATGGTAGTAGGAACGCCGTCGGCCGAATCGCTCCATTCCCCCCAGATTGGAACGATTCGGTCAACTGCGTCTCAGTGTCCCCCCGACATGGGTAACTGTAGTGAAGGTTTGCTGCCACATCAGTCACCCGTGCGAGTGACACGTTCGCCGGCCAGCCGCCACCCGTCCGGGCCCGGCTCGACCAGGCCCTGCTCGGCGAGCCGGTCGAGGATCGCGAGGCAGCTGGCCAGCGAGACCCCGGCCCGTAGCGACACCTCGCCGGCATCGACCTGGCCGCGCCCGGGAAGCACCTCGTAGACGGCCAGTTCGTCGGCGCTGAGCCGGTCGACCCAGCTGCGCTGGTCGGGCCTGGACGGCGGTTGCCGGCCGAGTGGCCCGACCAGTTCCAGGACGTCCGCCACCCCGGTGCAGAGCACCGCTTCGGCATCGCGGATCAGCCGGTGCGGTGTCGCCGAGGTGGCGCTGTGCACCGGGCCGGGAACCGCCAGCACGATCCGCCGGCAGGCGTTCGCCCAACTGACCGTGTTGCGGGCGCCGCTGCGCCAGGCCGCCTCGACGATGATCGTCGCCGGACAGAGCGCGGCGATCAGCCGGTTCCGGGACAGGAAGCGGGCCCGGGTGGGGTGCTCGCCCGGCGGCAGTTCACTGACCAGCAGTCCATGTCCCGCCACCCGGTGCAACAGGCTGGCGTTGCCCGGCGGATAGGTGCTGTCGAGTCCCCCGGCCATCACCGCCACCGTGGGCGCCGTCGCGGCCAGCGCCCCGGCATGGGCGGCGGCGTCGATGCCGTAGGCCCCGCCGCTGACCACGCTGACGCCCTGCATACCCAGGCCGGCGGCAAGATCGGTGGCGACGGACTGACCGTAGGCGGTGGCTGCCCGCGACCCGACGATGGCGACCGATCGCTCCGCGACCGCGGCCAGGCTGCCCTCGCCCTTCAGCCACAACCCGAACGGCATGCCGCCCATCTTCTGCACCGGCTCGCCGGTGGACAGGTCGTCCAGGGCGGCGGGCCAGTCGGGATCGCCGGGCACCACGAATCGGAGCCGGTTGCGCCGAGTCGCCCGGTGCACGGCCGCCAGGTCGACGGCCTGTGCCCTGGCCGCCCAGCGGGACCGCGATCCCGGCTCCCGCAGGGACGCCAGCACCGCCTCCGCACCCTGCTCGTCGACGGCCGCCGTCACCTCCAGGTTGCCGGGCTCCACGGCGCAGCACAGCGCCATGCGGGCTTCACGGTCGTCCACCGCGCACCTCCGTCAGGTCCAGGCCGTGGCGCATCGCCAAGGCTGTGTGCAGATGGTCCCGGCCCGGGCGTCCGACACCGGCCAAGTCGGCGATGGTCCAGGACAGCCGGATGACCTTGTCGACGCCGCGCGCCGACAGCCGGCCCCGGGCGACCGCCTCGTCGAGCAGCTCGGTGCCGTCCGGCAGCGGAAGCCGGCGTCGTAGTGCCGGCCCGGGAACTTCACCGTTGGTGCGCCAGCCGTGCTCGGCGAGCCGGTGTCGTTGCCGTTCCCGCGCCTCCGCGACCCGCGCGGCGACCGCGGCCGACGACTCTCCCCCGCCGAGCGCCGCCTTCAGGTACGACCGCGACATCGGACGCAGCTGATGACGGATGTCGACCCGGTCGAGAATCGGTCCCGAGATCCGCTCGGTGTAGCGGCGCACCGCCATCGGCGCGCAGCGGCATTCCGCACCGGCGGTGCCGGCGTTGCCGCACGGGCATGGATTGGAAGCCAACACCAGCTGGAAGCTGGCCGGATAGGTGGTCTGTGCGGCGGCCCGGCCGAGCACCACCCGTCCGGACTCGAGCGGCACCCGCAGCGCCTCCAGCACTCGGGGCGAAAATTCGGGGGCTTCGTCCAAGAGCAGCACGCCGCGATGGGCCCGGCTGATGCTGCCCGGCTGGGCGACGCGGGCGCCACCGCCGACGACGCTGGCCAACGACGCGGTGTGGTGCGGATCGGCATAGGGCGGACGCCGAATCAGTCCGCCGTCCAGTGGCAACCCGGCCAGGGAGTGGATCGCCGACACCTCCAGTGCCTCGGCGGTGTCCAGGTCGGGCAGGATGCCCGGCAATCGTTCGGCGAGCAGGGTCTTGCCGACCCCGGGAGGCCCGTGGAAGAACAGGTGGTGTCGCCCAGCGGCCGCCACCTCGAGAGCCCATTTGGCCTCCAGCTGACCGGCCACGTCGCTCAGGTCCTTCGTCGGCGGAACCTCTCGTTGCGTCTCCATGGACTGCTCCGGCGGCGGCTTCGGCGGGTCTCCGACCAGTACCGAGACCAGGTCGAGCAGGTCGTTCACTCCCCACAGGGTGAGGCCGTCGACCAGTTGGGCCTCACGTAGCTGAGCGGCGGGCACCACGGCCGCGGCGAAGCCGGCGGACGCCGCCGCCAGCAGGGCCGGCAGCAGGCCGCGGACCGGCCGGACTCGTCCGTCCAGGCCCAGTTCGCCGAACAGCACCAGCCGCTCCAGCACGGTGCGGTCGAATCTGTCCGCGGCCGCGGACACCGCCGCGACGATGGCCAGATCGAAATGCGATCCGGCTTTCGGCAAGGTGGCGGGCGACAGGTTGACGGTGACCAGTTGAGCCGGCCACCCCAGTCCGGTGGCGTGCACCGCCGCCCGGCACCGCTCGCGGGCCTCGGCCAGCGCGGCGTCCGCCAGGCCCACGATCACCATTCGCGGCAAACCTCCGCCGATCGCGGCCTCCACCTCGACGATGGTGCCCTCGACTCCCACCAGGGCCACCGAGAAGGCCCGCGCCGGCGTCACTGCCCGACTCCTTCCAGATGGGTGATCCGCGGTCGTCCGTCGCGCGGCAGCAGGACGCCGATGGCGTCCAGTCGGTACTCCGGCACCCAGTCGGGTTGCTCGCCCAGCCAGGTCAGCGCCAACCGCCGCAGCCGAGCGACCTTGGCGGCAGTGATCGCCTCCAGCGGGTCACCGAAGCCCGTGCCGGTGCGGCACTTCACCTCGCAGAACACCAGCACCGGCAGCGGGTCGGCGGTGTGCGCGATGATGTCGACCTCGCCCAGCGAACATCGCCAGTTCCGTTCGACGATCGTCCAGCCCTGCCGCACCAGATGCTGAACCGCCGCTACCTCGCCCGCCCGCCCCACCGCATTTCGCTCCACGCCCTCACTGTGGGCACCTGGACGCGGAAGTGTTCAGAATCGACGAAGCCTGTGGACAACCCCTGTGGAAGGCAGGGGGCGGACATCGGTCCGGTCGCGGTGAACCGGAAAGGAACCCTCCCCTGAACCGGAAGGAACCGTCCCCGAGAACCGTCCCCGGATCTCGACACGCTCGACCGGCGGAAGACCCGGCGAGCCGCGCTCAGAGGTTCTCGGGCACCTTCAGCTCGCTGTGCGCGATCTCTTCGATGGAGACGTCGCGGAAGGTGAGCACCTTGGCCGACTTCACGAACCGGGCCGGGCGGTACATGTCCCACACCCAGGCGTCGCCCATGGACACCTCGTAGTAGACGTCGCCGCCCTCGGTGCGCACCTTCAGGTCGACCGCGTTGCACAGGTAGAAGCGCCGTTCGGTCTCCACCGCGTAGGTGAAGATCCCGACCACGTCCTTGTACTCCCGGTACAACTGGAGTTCGAGTTCGCTCTCGTACTGTTCAAGATCTTCGGCGCTCATAGCGTGCCCACTCTATCCGAGGTCCCACTCCCCGCGGAGTTGCGGAGCCGGAGCGAGGATACGTCGTCGCCGGTCGTTGTCACGCCGGCTGCCGCCGACCCACCGCCGCGGCTGCCCGGCGGACGTTCTCGAACCGGAACCGGTGGATCTCGCAGGGTCCGTGCCGATCCAGGTGCTGCTGGTGCAGCGGCGTGCAATACCCCTTGTGGATGTCGAACCGGTAGTCGGGCCAGCGCTCGTGGGCGGCGGTCATGATGCGGTCCCGGGTGACCTTGGCGACGACGGACGCCGCCGCCACGCAGCCGGCCACGGCGTCCCCCTTCCAGACCGCGAGGGACGGCACGCCGAGCCCGTCGACACCGAAGCCGTCGGTCAGCACGAAGTCGGCGGTGGCATCCAACCGGCACACCGCCCGGCGCAGGGCCTGGATGTTGGCCACGTGCATGCCGAGCCGGTCGCATTCGTCCGGCTCGATCAGCACCACCGACCAGGCCACCGCCTTGACCATGATCTTGTCGTAGCACCGCTCCCGCTGGGCCGGCGAGAGCAGCTTGGAGTCCCTCAGCCCGGTCACCTGGGCAGCGGGGGTGCTGCCGAGAATCACCGACGCCGCCACCAGCGGACCGGCGCAGGCGCCGCGTCCGGCCTCGTCGGCGCCGGCGATCAGCGAGAAGCCGGCCCGGCGGAGTGCCCGCTCGTAGCCGTACAGACCCGCGTCCCGGCGCAGCACGAACGCCATGACGAACTCAGCAGGGAGGTATCTGTCCGGTGATCACCGGGCGGTCGGGTGCCGGGGCCGTGGGCCCGGGGACATGCGCGAAAGTGTCCGGACGCGATAAGCCCCGCCATCGATCGAACGGGTAGACGATCGCCACCGCCGAACCCACCACATCGGCCTCCGGTACGAACGCGGCGATGCCTTCGGTGCCCTCGGTGAGGTGGCAGCGAGAATCCTGGGAGTTGTTCCGATGGTCGCCCATCACCCAGATCCGGCCCTTCGGCACGATCACGTCGAACGGCATCGCGGACGGCGCCACCGTCTCGCCACCCTCGGAATACAGGTAGCTGCCCTCGTCCAGCGGTTGGCCGTTGACCGTGATCCGGCCCTGCACGTCGCAGCACTTGACATGGTCGCCGGGCAGCCCGATCACCCGCTTGATCAGGTGATTCGAGCTCTCGTCGGGGGCCAGGCCGATGAAGATCAGCGCCTTGCGGACCGGATCGGTCTCTTCCTCCGGTTCGGCCAGCCAACCCTGGGTGTCGCGGAACACCACGACGTCGCCCCGGGACCAGCCGGCGACCTTCTGCACCATCACCCGGTCGCGGATCAGCAGCGTGTTCTCCATCGACCCCGAGGGGATGACGAACATCTGCGCGATGAACAGCCGCAGCAGCGTGGAGGCCACCAGCGCGCCGATCACCACGATGGCGATCTCCTTGGCCCACATGCCGGCCACCCGGCCGGCCGAGGGCTTGGCGGTGGGGGGTGAGTCACTCACCGCGCGCCTCCTGCCTCGTGCTCGTGTCCGCAGCCCGGCGGACGGCTCAGCGGTCCCGCTTTTCCTTGATCTTGGCCGCCTTGCCGCGCAGGCCGCGCAGGTAGTACAGCTTGGCACGCCGGACGTCGCCGCGGCGCTCAACCTCGATCTTGTCGATGATCGGGGAGTGCAGCGGGAAGGTCCGCTCCACGCCGGTGCCGAAGCTCACCTTGCGGACGGTGAACGCCTCGCCGATGCCGCTGCCGGTCCGCGAGATCACCGCTCCGGCGAAGACCTGGATACGGGAGCGGTTGCCCTCGACGACCTTCACGTGCACCCGCACGGAGTCGCCCGGGCGGAAGTCGGGAATGTCGGAGCGCAGGGAGGCCGCGGTGATCTCGGCAACGAGCTTGTTCATGTCTGATTCCTCGCCGGTGCCACAGGACACCTCGTGGTTCGTCTGATTCGCCGGTGCAGACACCTTCCCCCTGTGGCAGGGGCGTCCGGCACCGAGGATCAAGTCTGCCATATGCCCTGCCCGGCCCCGAAATCGCCGCTTCCCTGCGGTCGTCCACGCGAGCGCTCGCCCTGGGAAGTGCCGATCCATGCCGTTCGAGCGAGGACCTGCCCGGCGGGACTGATCAGCGCTCGCCTAACTATTTGGGGCTCGCTGAGTTCAGCGAGCCCCAAATAGTTAGGCGAGCGCGGGATGGGCCGACGGTGCGGACGGGCCACCGGCCGCACCGGACCGGTGTGCCCTACTTACCGTTCTCGGCGTACTTACCCTTCTCGCCGTACGTGTCCCTCTCGGAGCCGCTACTTGTCCTTCTTGAACAGGGCGTGCATCAGGTCGCGGTTCAGCTGACTGATGGTGTCCAGCGGAATCCCCTTGGGGCAGACCGCCGCGCACTCGCCGATGTTGGTGCAGCCGCCAAAGCCCTCGGCGTCGTGCTGCGCCACCATGCCCTTGACCCGGGACCAGCGTTCCGGCTGGCCCTGCGGGAGCATCGCCAGGTGGGTGATCTTGGCCGAGGTGAACAGCATCGCCGAACCGTTCGGGCAGGCCGCCACACAGGCGCCGCAGCCGATGCAGGTGGCGGCATCGAAGGCGCGGTCGGCGTCCACCTTGGGCACCGGGAGGGCGTTGGCGTCCTGGGCGGCACCGGTGTTCACCGAGATGTAGCCGCCGGCCTGGATGATCCGGTCGAAGGCGCTGCGGTCGACCACCAGGTCCTTGATCACCGGGAAGCCGCCGGCCCGCCACGGCTCGACGTCGATGGTGGCCCCGTCGGCGAACGAGCGCATGTGCAGCTGGCAGGTGGTGGTCGGCACCGGCGAGGACGCCCGTCCGTGCGCGGAGCCGTTGATCACCACGCCGCACATGCCGCAGATGCCCTCGCGGCAGTCGTGGTCGAAGGCGACCGGCTCGATGCCCTCGACGGTGAGCTGCTCGTTGAGCAGGTCGAGCATCTCCAGGAACGACATGTCCGGGCTGACGTCGGTCAGCTGGTAGGTCTGCATGGCCCCCTTGGCGTCGGCGTTCGCCTGCCGCCAGACCCGCAAAGTGATGTTCACTTGTAACTCCGTTGCTTCAGCTCGATGAACTCGTATTCCAGCGGTTCCTTGTGCAGCACGGGCACGTCGCCGGTGTACTCCCAGGCTCCTACGTAGAGGAACTCGTCGTCGTGCCGCAGCGCCTCGCCGTCCGGGGTCTGCGACTCGGCCCGGAAGTGGCCGCCGCAGGACTCTCGCCGGTGCAGCGCGTCGATGCACATCAGCTCGCCGAGTTCGAGGAAGTCGGCGACCCGTCCGGCCCGCTCCAGGGTCTGGTTGAACTCCTCGTTCTGCCCGGTCACCTTGACGTCGCGCCAGAACTCGGCGCGCAGCTCGCGGATCAGCCCGATCGCCTTCTTCAGGCCGGCCTCGGTGCGCTCCATGCCGCAGTACTCCCACATGATCTGGCCCAGCTCCTTGTGGAAGGAGTCGACCGTGCGGCTGCCCTGGATCGACAGCAGCGTGTCGATCCGCTCCTGGACGCTGCGCACCGCGGCGACCACCTCGGGATGCTCCGGGGTGAGCTTCGGGAACGGGCCGTCGGCCAGGTAGTCGTTGATGGTGTTGGGCAGCACGAAGTAGCCGTCGGCCAGGCCCTGCATCAGGGCGGACGCCCCGAGCCGGTTGGCGCCGTGGTCGGAGAAATTGCACTCGCCGGTGGCGTACAGCCCGGTGATCGTGGTCATCAGGTCGTAGTCGACCCAGACCCCGCCCATCGTGTAGTGCACCGCCGGGTAGATCCGCATCGGCACCTCGTAGGGGTCCTCCGCGGTGATCTGGGCGTACATGTCGAACAGGTTGCCGTACTTGGCCGCCACCCCGTCGCGTCCGATCCGCTTGATCACGTCGGCGAAGTCGAGGTAGACGCCGCGGCGCACCATCTTCACCGAGCCGTCCTGCTGCTTCTCGGCCACCGCCGGGCCGACGCCGCGGCCCTCGTCGCACATGTTCTTGGCCTGCCGGGAGGCGATGTCGCGGGGCACCAGGTTGCCGAACGCCGGGTAGATCCGCTCCAGGTAGTAGTCGCGGTCATCCTCGGGGATCTGCCGCGGGTCCTTCTCGCAGTCCTCGGCCCGCTTCGGCACCCAGATCCGTCCGTCGTTGCGCAGCGACTCGCTCATCAGGGTCAGCTTGGACTGGGTGTCGCCGTGCACCGGGATGCAGGTCGGGTGGATCTGGGTGTAGCACGGGTTGCCGAAGTAGGCGCCCTTGCGGTGCGCCCGCCAGCCGGCGGTGACGTTGCAGCCCATCGCGTTGGTGGACAGGAAGAAGACGTTGCCGTAGCCGCCGGTGGCCAGCACCACGGCGTCGGCCAGGTGGGTCTCGATCTCGCCGGTGACCATGTCGCGGGCGATGATGCCGCGGGCCCGTCCGTCCACCACGATCAACTCGAGCATCTCGTGCCGGGCGTACATCTTCACCGTGCCGGCGGCCACCTGGCGCTCCAGCGCCTGGTAGGCGCCGATCAGCAGCTGCTGACCTGTCTGGCCGCGGGCGTAGAAGGTGCGCTGCACCTGGACGCCGCCGAAGGAGCGGTTGTCCAGCAGGCCGCCGTACTCACGGGCGAACGGGACGCCCTGGGCGACGCACTGGTCGATGATCGCCGCGCTCACCTCGGCCAGCCGGTAGACGTTGGTCTCCCGGGCCCGGTAGTCGCCGCCCTTGACCGTGTCGTAGAACAGCCGGAAGGTCGAGTCGTTGTCGTTGCGGTAGTTCTTGGCCGCGTTGATGCCGCCCTGGGCCGCGATGGAGTGGGCCCGGCGGGGGCTGTCCTGGTAGCAGAAGTTGAGCACGTTGTATCCGGCCTCGCCCAGCGACGCCGCCGCGGCACCGCCGGCCAGGCCGGTGCCGACGATGATCACCGTCAGCTTGCGCCGGTTGGCCGGGTTGACCAGCTTGGCCTCGAACTGCCGCTTGGCCCACTTGCCCTCGATCGGGCCCGCCGGCGCCTTGCCGTCGCGCAACTCGGAGCCGACCTGCCACAGCGGCGTGCCGCCGGTCGCGACGTCCTCACGCTCGATGGTCTGGGTTGCCATCACTTCACCACCCCGAACAGCACCGAGAGCGGTGCAATCATGAATCCGACGTACAGCAGTATCGCGACCGCGTAGGCGATGATGTTGAACCACTTGCGGGCGGTCGCCGATGTGTTCGCCCCCAGCGTCGCGAAGGCGCTCCAGAACCCGTGCCGGATGTGCATGCACACCGTCACCATCCACAGCGCGTAGGCCAGCACCAGCCACCACTGCTGGAACGAGAGCACGAACATCTCATACGGCCCGGACTCGCCGGTGAACCCGGTCTTGATGGTCTTGGAGGTGAACTGGAGGATGTGGAAGACCAGGAAGCCGGCCAGGATGACGCCGCCCCAGCGCATGGTGCGCGCCGAGTAGGTCTGCTGGATCGACTTGGAGGTCACGTACTTGGTGCCCCGCGCCCGCCGTGCCCGGATGGTGAGGGTGGCCGCCGACCAGACGTGCAGCACGATCGAGGCCAGCAGGAAGAACCGGAAGATCCAGATGAACCAGCCCTTCGGCACCAGCGGGTAGAGGATGTCCCCCTTGAGCCACTCGGCGTAGTGATCGAAGGACTCGGCACCGAAGAAGACCTTCAGGTTGCCGTACATATGCATGAGCAGGAACCCGATCATGATCAGGCCGGTTACCGCCATCAGGACCTTCATCGCCACCGATGAGCGGACGGCCCGAGCGCGCGGGGAAAGAGTCGTCGTCGCCACGGAAGCCACACTATTCCCCTGACGGGGACGCCGTCGGACGCATCGGCAAAGTCGCGCCGGGTGAGACGGCCGATCTCGCGCACTGGCCCGCCCGCCGGTCCGGACGCCGCCCCGATCAGGCCCGGACGACCACCGCACCGAGGCCCATCCGGACGCCGCACCGACGCCCCGGCCCGGGGAGCCTGCGCCGGCCGGTGCGGGCCCCGGCACAGCGACGCCGGCACCGCGTCCGGAGCCCCGCGGATACCGACCGACGACTTTCCGGGCGACAGGAAATTACGTGAATCATTGATTCGTTGCCGCCGCCGAAGCGGGGCTCTTATGCTCAGGGCCACCCACTCGGCCATCAATAACCCCAATCAGGTCGTGTCGCACGGGCCGCATCGCCGCGGCCGCTCGGACAAGCAGACGGAGGCAAGAAACGTGTCGGACAGCTGGCTCGCTCTGGACAGCAAGGTGGTCATCGTCACCGGTGGCGCCTCGGGCATCGGAAAGCACATCGTGGCCGGCCTGCGGCGGGTCGGCGCCCAGGTAGCCTGCCTGGACCTCTCGGTGGCCGACGGCGTCGATCCGGAGACCGGCGCCCACAACTACAGCGTGGACGTCACCGATCCGGCCTCGGTGGAGAGCGTGGTGGCCCGGGTCTGCGCCGACCTGGGGGCGCCCACCACGCTGGTCAACAACGCCGGGGTGAACCTGCCCCGGCTGCTGGTCGACGTCCAGGGCGAGCGCAAGGACTACGAGCTGAACACCGAGTCCTTCGACTTCATGTTCAACGTCAACGTGAAGGGCGTCTTCCTGATGGCCCAGGCGGTGGCCCGGCACCTGGTCGCGGCCGGCTCCGGCACCATCATCAACGTCACCTCCGAGGCCGGCACCGAAGGCTCGAAGGGGCAGTCGGCGTATTCGGCGTCCAAGGCGGCGGTGAACGGATTCACCCTGTCCTGGGCGAAGGAACTGGGCCCGTACGGGGTGCGGGTGGTGGGCATCGCGCCGGGCATCCTGGAGCCGACCGGGCTGCGCAGCCCGGCCTACAACGAGGCGCTCGCCTACACCCGCGGCACCACCGTGGACAACCTCTCCCCCGACTACGCCAAGGTGATCCCGATCGGACGCGCCGGCAAGCTCGACGAGATCGCCGACCTGGTCTGCTACGCGGCCTCCGACCGGGCCAGCTACATCACCGGAACCACCCTCACCATCACCGGAGGAAAATCGCGCGGCTGACGCCGATTCCGCGTGTCCAGCCACGGCTGGACGGCTGCGCCGTGCCCCGACGAGGATGATCCGGATCCCCGCCGCTGCCGCCGACGAGGGCGGCCGGGGATCCGGGTCCATCCGGACCCCACACACCGAAGGAGTCGACGATGACCAAGCAGCAGTACCTGCTCGGCTGCGACATCGGCACGGGGAGCAGCAAGGGCGCCTTGACCACGCTGGACGGCACCGTGGTGGCGCTGTCGGAACAGATCCATCACCTGTCGCTGCCGCGTCCCGGCTGGGCCGAGATGGACGCCGAGGGCGTCTGGTGGGCGGACTTCCTGGCCATCTGCGCCGACCTGGTGCCGCACGCCGAGGGCGGCACCATCGCCGCCGTCGGGGTGAGCGGGATCGGCCCCTGCATCGTGCCGGCGGACTCCGCCGGGCAGCCGCTGCGGCCGGCCATCCTGTACGGCATCGACACCCGGTCGACGGCCGAGACCGCGGAGATCATGGAACGCTACGGCGAGGACCGGATCACCGCCGTCGGCGGCAACCCGATGAACGCCCAGTCGATCGGCGGCCGGATGCTGTGGCTGCAGCGCAACGAGCCGCAGGTGTGGGAGCGCACCCGGTACTGGTTCATGGCCAGCAGCTACCTGGGCTACCGGCTGACCGGCGCCTACGTGCTGGACCACGTCTCGGCGTCCTATTCCGAACCCCTCTACGACGTCGCCAACGGTCGCTGGGTCGAGGAGTGGTGCACCGACCTGGCCCCCGAGCTGCGGATGCCGGAGCTGGTCTGGCCGGCGCAGGCCATCGGCGGGGTCACCCCGACCGCGGCGCTGCAGACCGGCCTGCCGGTGGGCGTCCCGGTGGTGGCCGGCACCATCGACGCGTTCGCCGACGCGATGAGCGTCGGGGTACGGCATCCCGGTGAGGCGGTGCTGATCTACGGCTCCACGATGACCGTGGTGCAGGTCACCGACACCTTCCGGCCCTGCCGCCCGCTGTGGGTGAACGCACACCTGTTCCCGGGCACCTACAACCAGGCCGCCGGCACCGCGACCAGCGGATCGCTGACCAAATGGCTGCGCGACCTGATCGGCACCGACGCCGACTTCGGCTCGCTGACCACCGCCGCCCGGGCCGTGCCACCCGGCTCCAACGGCCTGGTGGCACTGCCCTACTTCGCCGGGGAACGCTCCCCGCTGCTCGACCCGGACGCCCGCGGCGTGCTGCTCGGACTCACCCTGGACCACGGCCGCGGCCACCTCTACCGGGCCCTGCTGGAAGCCACCGCGTACGGCGTCGCGCACATTCTGGAGGCGATGCGGGAGACCGGAACCAGCGCCCAGCGGGCCTTCGCGGTGGGCGGCGGCATCACCGGCGGGCTGTGGCCGCAGATCGTCTCGGACGTGACCGGGCTGACCCAGGAGATCACCGAGCAGTCGGTGGGCGCCTGCTACGGCGACGCGATGCTGGCCGGCGTCGGCGCCGGGCTGATCGCCGAGGACGCCGACTGGGCCACCCGGACCGGCGTCGTCGAGCCGAACCCGGCCGCCCAGGAGGCCTACCAGCCCTACTACCGGACCTTCCGCGAACTGCACCGGGCCACCGCCGGGCTGCAGCACCGGATGGCCGACCTGCAACGCAGGGGGCCGGGATGACGAGATCCGCGCAGCACGGCCGGGCGCCGCGTTCCGCCGGGCCCGGCAGCACCCCCCGCCCCGGCCGGGTCCGCACCGGTGAGGACCGGCCGTGAACCGCCGCGCCGAGATCCTGCTGCACCTGGAGCGCCGGCTGTCGGCACCGCCGGAGATCCTGATGCGCCGCCTCGACGTGGGCGCCCGGACCATCGCCAACGACGTCCAGGACCTCAACACGGTGCTCGCCGGCGCCGCCTCGGTGCGGCTCGACAAGGGCCGATACCGGCTCTGGGTGATCGACCGGGAGCGCTATGCGCAGCTCCGCGGCGAACTGGTCGACCCGGCCCACTCGTTCAACGACCCGATGACCCGGGTCGGCTACGCACTGTCCCGGCTGATCCGGGCGGACGTGCCGGTGCTCACCGAGGACCTGGCCCGGGAGATGTCGATCGGACGGTCCACCGCCATCGTCGACCTGGCCCGGCTGCGGGAACAGGCCGCGCCCTACGGAATCCGGGTGCTGGGGCGTCCGCACGCTGGGCTGGAACTGGACGCAGACGAGTTCGCCGTCCGGCTGCTGGTGCTCGGCGAGCACTACGAGACCGTCTACGCCGGCTACCCGCTGGACGACGAACTGGCCCGGCCGCTGGACGACGCGGTGGCGGAGTTCCAGCTCGGCGTTCGGATCGCCGAGGAGATCCGCCGCTGGTACACCGTGATGCTGGACCGGGCGCTGACCGGCCACGGCCTGGAGCACCTGCCCGAGGCCTACCACCGGGTCACCGAGCTGCCCGCGTACGACTTCGGACGCCGGGTCACCGACGCCGTCCAGGCGTCCATCCAGATCGACCTGCACCCGGCCGAGGCGGTCTTCCTGGCCCTGCCGCTGGCCGGCATGCACACCCCCCGCGACGAGAGCCGGCTGGCCCGCTTCCCGGTGGCCGACGAGATCCCCGGGCTGGTGCAGCGGATCCTGGACCAGATCTCGGTGGAGATGGGCATCCGGATCCCGCCCACCGCGCTGCTCAAGGAGTTCGTGCACCACCTCACCTTCATGGTGAACCGGCTCCGGTTCCGGGTGCCGTCGGCCGAGGTGGCCGCCGCCGACCTGCGAACCGCCTACCCGGTGGCGTTCCGGATGGCGAGCATCGCCTCGACGATCATCGAGCGCGACCTGGAACTGACCATCACCGACGACGAGCTCGGTTTCATCGCCAGCTACTTCCAGGTCTTCCTGGAGGAGCGCAAGACCTCCAGCACCCCCGCCTACCGGGTGGCCGTGGTGACCCCGGTGGGACGGGTGTCGGCCCGGCTGCTGCAACTCCAGTTGGCCAAGATCCTGGCCGAGACCACCCAGTACACCCTGCTGTCGCTGGACGAGGCGTTCCCCGAGACGCTGAACACCTTCGACCTGGTGGTCTCCACCACCGCCCAGCCGCTGCACACCTCGTCCGCGCTGATCCAACTGGCCGAGGTGTTCGATCCCGACGAGCTGCTGGGCCACATCAACCGGCTCCGGTTCGACCAACAGGCGGCGATTCCGCTGGGCGCCAGTTCACGCTCGCTGCTGGCCACCCTGCTGGGCCGGGACCGGTTCGTCGTCCTCGACCCGGCGGCGAGCTACCGGCAGAACCTGGACGCGATGATCGACCGGCTGGTCGAGCTGGACCTGGTCGACGAGGAGTTCCGCACCGCCCTGCACGAGCGGGAGTCGCGGGCCAGCATGGCGCTCGACCCCTACATCGCCTTCCCGCACGCCACCCTGCCCGGCCACGCCGAGCGGATCGTCTTCGCCCTCGGCGCGATCCCCCGGGACGCCGGCGAGCCGGGACTGCGGATGATCGTGCTGATGGGCGTACCGGAGAAGGCCGACTACGACGACACCGTCCTGGTCGACGTCTACGACGAGATCATCCGGCTGGCCGCGGACCATCCCCACCTGGACCAGCTCTGCCGACTGAACAGCTACGAACAGGTCTTCCTGCACCTGACCAGCAAACCCGACAACCCACAGAAGGGATGACCAGATGAACTTCTGGTTCCTGATCGTCGTACTGGCCGCCACCTACCTGCTGCAGGTGGGCCTCTCGGTCTTCCAGATGCGCGACTTCGCCACCAGCTACGGCGCCCTGCGCCGGCGCGGCAAGATCGCGATCGGCAAGCGCAAGACAGCCTTCAGCGCCGGCTCGATCGCGATGTTCCTGATCGACGCCGAGGGCACCGTCACCGAGGCCACGGCGATCTCCGGGCTGACCGTGCTGGCCCGGTTCAAGCCGTTGCAGGGTTTCGACGGCATGCACATCAGCCAGGTCGCGGACGGGCCGATCGCCCGGCTCCCCCGCCCCCTGCGGCTGGCCATCCTGAACGCCCGCGACAACTGGCTGGCCGTTCAGCGTGGCGAAACCCCCCAAGATCCGCCCGGACCCCTGACCCGCTTCCTCGCTCGATTCCGCAGGTCACAGGCTTCCGCACCCCGGGCCGACCGCGCACCCCGCGCGGTTCACACAGAAGGAGTTACCTCATGAATTTCTTCGTCGCCGCTGCCGAATGGTTCATCAACCTGTTCCGGGCCGGCGCAGAGACCTTCATCCGTTGGATGACGGGCATCGTCCCGTTGATCCTGATGTTGCTGATCGCCATGAACTCGCTGATCGCGCTGATCGGCGAGGACCGGATCAACCGGTTCGCGGTCAAGGCCGCCGGCAACCCGATCTCGCGCTACATGATCCTGCCGTTCGTCGGGGCGTTCATGCTGGCCAACCCGATGGTGCTGACCCTGGGCCGGTTCCTGCCGGAGCGCTACAAGCCGTCCTACGCGGCCGCGGGCATGCAGTTCTGCCACACCAGCAACGGCATCTTCCCGCACATCAACCCGGGCGAGCTGTTCATCTGGCTGGGCATCGCCAACGGCATCACTCAGCTGGGACTGCCCACCGCCGACCTCGCCATCCGCTATCTGCTGGTCGGCCTGGTGATGAACTTCATCGGCGGCTGGAGCACCGACTTCATCACCCGCTGGGTGGAGAAGCAGCAGGGCGTCACGCTCAAGACCGAACTCGCGCACCACCACTGAGCGCCGCGCGAACAGGAGAAATGACATGACCTACAACAGCATCATCGTCGAGCGCGGCAACGGCGGCTACGGCGGCCCGCTGACCATCACCCCGACCGAGACCAAGAACAAGATCGTCTACATCGTCGGCGGCGGCGTCCGTCCGGACGTGGTCGACCGGATCGCCGAACTGACCGGCGCCGAGCCGGTCAACGGCTTCAGCACCGCCGTGCCGGACGAGGAGACCGCGGTCGCCGTGATCGACTGCGGCGGCACGCTGCGCTGCGGCCTGTACCCCAAGAAGGGGATCCCGACGATCAACATCATGCCGACCGGCAAGGCCGGGCCGCTGGCCCAGTTCATCCACGAGGGCATCTACGTCTCCGCGGTCGGCCCGGACAACGTCCGGCTCGCCGACGAGGCGGCCACCGTCGCGGCGGCAGCGGCCAGCAGCACCACCGAGGCCGCGCCGGCGTCCGCGGCACCCGCCGAGTCGGCGTCGGAGAAGGTGACCTACTCCTCGGACAAGAAGATCTCCGAGACCCTGGCCGCCAAGCGCAACAAGAGCTGGCTGGAGAAGATCGGCCTGGGCGCCGGCAAGGTCGTCGCCGTCTTCTACCAGGCTGGACGCGACGCGATCCAGACCCTGCTGACCACGATCCTGCCGTTCATGGCGTTCGTGGCCATGCTGATCGGCATCATCAACGCCTCCGGGTTCGGCAACTGGCTGGCCAGCTTCCTGATCCCGCTGGTCGGCACCGGCTTCGGCATGATCGTGCTGGGCCTGATCTGCTCGCTGCCGTTCCTGTCCCCGCTGCTCGGCCCGGGCGCGGTGATCGGCCAGATCATCGGCACCCTGATCGGCGTGGAGATCGGCAAGGGCAACATCCATCCCAGCCTGGCGCTGCCGGCGCTGTTCGCGATCAACACCCAGAACGGCTGCGACTTCATCCCGGTGGCGCTCGGCCTGGCCGAGGCCGAGGCGGAGACCGTCGAGGTCGGCGTCCCCTCGGTGTTGTACTCCCGGTTCATCAACGGCGTCCCCCGGGTCGCCGTGGCCTGGCTGGCCTCGATCGGCCTGTACTCCACCAGCTGACCGTCATACCATCCCATCCGCGCCGCCCGGTGACCACCACGCTCGCCGGGCGGTGCACCCCCACCCCACCCGTCAGGAAAGGAAAACCATGTCCCAGATCTTCGGCACCACCGTCCAAGGGATCGGCAGCGAGGCCGCAACCTTCGCCGATCAGGGGATGTACGTGCTGTTCGGCGACAATGCGCCGGCCGCACTCGCCGACTTCTGCTACACCATTGCGATGAACCCCACCACGGCCGAGATCGTGCCCGGCCAGACCCTGATCCTGGACGGCGCCAGCTTCCCGGTGACCGCGGTCGGCAGCCTGGTCCGCAAGAACCTGGACGGCCTGGGCCACATCACGATCAACTTCGACGGCGCCGCCGAGGCCGCGCTGGAGGGCAACCTGCATGTCGCCGGCAGCGCGCCGGCGCTCACCGTCGGCTCGACCATCGTCATCGAGGGCTGAGCCGGAATGCTGATCCGCGCGGTGGCGGTGGGTGATCGCCAGGGGCTGCACGCCCTGGTCGCCCATGCCCTCGCGGCCGCCGCCGCGGGCTTCACCGCGTCGGTCTGGGTGAGGCACGGCGGACGTCGTGCCTCACTCACCGACCCCGTCCAGGTGCTGGCGTTGGCCGCCCCGGCCGACGCCGTGGTCACCGTGCTGGCCGACGGACTGGACGAGGCCGACGCCCTGGACGCCATCTGCGCCATCATCGAGCGCGGCACGGACGCCTCCGCCGGTACCCCGCCGGAGTGATCCGCGGGCGGGCCGGCGCCCGGGTCAGGCCGGCTCGCCGGCGTCCTGCGCGGTTCCGGTCAACAGATCCGGACGCCGCTCCCGGGTCCGCCGCAAGGCCTGCTCCCGGCGCCAGGCGGCGACCTGGCCGTGATGCCCGGACAGCAGCACGCCGGGGACGCTCAGCCCGCGCCAGGTCTCCGGCTTGGTGTAGGCCGGGTATTCCAGCAGGTTGTCGTGGCCGGGCGCGTGCGATTCCTCGATCAGCGAGGCCGGGTTGCCGAGCACCCCGGGCAGCAGCCGCACCACCGACTCGA
The DNA here is from genome assembly GCF_047607385.1 of Micropruina sp. Lineage (GTDB taxonomy): Bacteria > Actinomycetota > Actinomycetes > Propionibacteriales > Propionibacteriaceae > Micropruina. Next base: position 8,784 of record NZ_JASGDE010000133.1, on the reverse strand, counting down.
TGATCGCCAGCGCGGCCACCTCGCCGCCGTTCAGCACGTAGTCGCCGAGGCTGACCTCGGCGATCCGCATCCGGGTCGCCGCGTGTTCCACCACCCGGGCGTCGATGCCCTCGTAGCGTCCGCAGGCGAAGATCAGCCGCCGTTCGACCGCCCACTGCTGGGCGATCTCCTGGGTGAACGGCGTTCCCGACGGCGTCGGCACGATCAGCACCGGCTGGTCGGCCTCGGTACCCGGGACGGCGAGCAGCTCGTCCAGCGCCTCACCCCACGGCTCGGGCTTCATCACCATGCCGGCGCCGCCGCCGTAGGGGGTGTCGTCGACGGTGCGGTGCCGGTCGTGGGTCCAGCGGCGCAGGTCGTGCACCGCGACGTCCACCAGGCCGGATTGGATCGCCTTGCCGACCAGCGACAACTGCAGCGGTGCGAAGTACTCGGGAAAGATGGTGACGATGTCGAGCCGCATCAGTTCTCCTCCAGCGGGACGTCCTCGGCCCGTACGTCCTCAGTCGGCCCATCCTCAGTCGGCACGTCCTCGACCGGTACGTCCTCGAACAGGCCGGGCAGGTCGACCACTTCGACGAATCCGCCGTCCAGGTCGACCACCGGCACCAACTCGTTGACGAACGGCACCAGGCTCTCGTCGGTCTCGGTGCGGACCACCAGCAGGTCCTGCGCCGGGTTGTGCACCACCGAGGTGATCTGCCCGATGGTGGCGCCGCCGACCCGCACCTGCAGGCCGATCAGCGCCACGTCGTGGAAGCCGCCCTCGGCGTCCTCACCGGCCTGGACGCGGGCCCACAGCCGGGTGCCGCGCAGCAGCTCGGCGCGGGAGCGGTCGGTGTAGCCCCGGAAGCCGATCAGCAGCACGTCGCCCTGCCAACGGCTGGCGGTGACCTCCAGCGGGCTGCCCTTGGCGTCGTCGGCCCGCAGCACGGCGCCGACGGCGAACCGGTCCTCGGGGAAGTCGCTGTGCACCCGGACGGTCACCTCGCCACGCAGACCGTGCGGGCGTCCGACCGTGCCCACCACCACATCGACGTCGGAACTCATCGGTTCTCCTTTCAGCACCGGAATACGCGGACGCCCCCGAGCAGGCTCAGGGGCGTCCGGTTGGTTGTTCGCGGTCAGCGGCGACGCTGGCGCCGGTCCACGTCGACGAAGTCGACCCGTACCGTCTCGCGTCCGGCCAAGGCGCCGACGACGGTGCGCAGCGCGCCCGCCGTCCGGCCCTGGCGTCCGATCACCTTGCCGATGTCCTCGGGGTGGACGCGCACCTCGAGGGTGCGCGGACGACGCCGGTTCGACTCGGAGACCCGGACCTCGTCCGGATTGGCGACCAGGCCGCGCACCAGGTGTTCCAGGGCGTCGGCGAGCACGATCAGGCCTCGTCGGCGGGCTCGGCGGCCTCGGCCTTCTTGCCCTTGCTGATCGCGGCCGTGCTCGGCGCGTCGTCGGCCTCGGCCAGTGCGGCGTTGAACCGGGCGACCTTGTCGACCTTCTCCGGCTGCGGCGCGATGCCCGACTCGGAGGTGTCGCCGGTGAACTTCTGCCAGTCACCGCTGCGCTTCAGGATGGTCACGACGGCCTCGGTCGGCTGGGCCCCGACGCCGAGCCAGTACTGCGCGCGCTCGGAGTTGACCTTGATGACCGACGGGTCGTTCTTCGGCTGGTACAGGCCGATCTCTTCGATCGCCCGGCCGTCGCGCTTGGTGCGCGAGTCCATGACGACGATGCGGTAGTGCGGCGAGCGGATCTTGCCGAGCCGCTTCAAACGAATCTTGACAGCCACGTGTGTGGTTTCTCCTGTGGGAAAGCCTGAGCAACGTCTGCCAGGCTGGACGGGTGAGGCCGACCCCCATTGTGGGGAATGGGTGCTGGTCTCGGGTGGACCGCCCGAGCCGGAGGTGAGAGGGCACCGACGCGGACGACGCGCCCCATATTGTGCCAGATCGACGGCCCCGCCAGCGAATCCGGCGGTCGCGGGTCAGCCGCCGACCAGAGCCAGGTCCGCCCGGTCGTGGGCGGCGTCGTCGACCACGAAGGCGGTCAGCCGTCCGACCACCAGGTGCCCGTTGCCGAAGTTGAGCACGGCGTGCAGCCGGCACTCCATGTGCAGCGGCGAATCCACCGGGCGCTGCACCGCGACGGTGTCGGCACCCTCCAGCGGCAGCCCGCCGGCCACCTCGCACCGGTCGGGGTGCAGTTCACCGAGCAGGGCCTCGGCGCGCTGCACGCTGTCGGCGGTGGCGAACGACACCACGAACTCGTGGCTGTGCTCGATGTTGGCCAGCGTCTGCGGCTCACCGAACAGGGTCACCCCGACCATCGGCGGGTCGGCCGAGACCAGGGTGACGAAGCTCTGCGCGGCCAGCCGCGGCTGCGCCTCGCCACCGCGGGTGCTCACCCAGGCCAGCGGACGCGGAACCAGATCGGTGAGCGCCTCACGGACCGCGCCGTAGGCGAGGTGGCGGGCGGTGTAGACACGTTTGGGCACGCCCGAATTCTCCCCGACCGCCCGGCTCGGCGCGGTCGGTCCGGCCACTCCCGGGCAGCGGCGAGACGGCGTATCTCACGTTGTGGCGGCGTGGTTAGAGTTCCGCAGGCAGGGGCGGCCAACCGATAGTGCCTACCGGCGGAATCTCCTACTCGGCGGGTTCCAGTTCAAGCCCGAGCCAGTCGGCCAGTGCGGCGATCTCGGCGGCGACGTCCGCCTGCTGGGTCGCCGACCAGGCGGTGTCGCGGTGGACGGCGAAGACTCGAAGCACCCCGGCCCTGCGGTCGGCCTTGGCGTCCAGCTTCCCGATCAGGGCATCGCCGTGCAGGATCGGGAGCGCGAAGTACCCCCAGCGCCGCTTCGCCGCCGGCTTGTACATCTCCAGCACGTACGCGAACCCGAACAGCGCCTCGGCCCGGGCCCGGTCGAAGACCAGCCGGTCGAACGGCGACAGCAGCGCGGTCCGTCCGTGGAAGGGGCGGGCGAGGTCGTCCAGGCCCACCGGATCGACCCGCCACTCACCGGGGACGCCCTCCACGATCGCCGGCTCCCCCGCCGCGCCGACGTCCATCCGCTCCAGCGGCACCTCGGTCTGCTTGGCCCGGGCGATGCCGAGGGATTGCAGTCGGCGCTGGTCGCGGCGGGCGTCCACCTCGGCGTCGGGGACTTCGGGCAGATCGGGGTACCAGCGTTCGGCGAGATCCCAGCGGCGCTCGCGGCCCCGGCGTCCGGCGATCGCCACCTCGCCGAGCCTCACCAGCAGTTCGAGCATCTGGGTGACGTTGCGGTTGTTGGTCCAGCCGGTGGACCCCCAGGGCTGCTGCGCGGTGTCGGGGATCTCACCGGTGAGCAGCGGACCCCGGTCGCGCAGCAGAGCGAGGATGTCGCGCCGGAAGCGATCGTTGGCCGCCACCCAGTCGGCGGTCGTGGCATAGCGCAGCGGACGCCGCATCAGCGCTCGGTACAGCGGAAGGTCGGCGATGGCCCGGTACATGCCGTCGTACTCGAAGACGGTCTTGTCGGTTTCCACGGCGTCCTGGAGGTGGGCGTGCTCGTAGCCGCCACCCAGCCGCGTCCAGAGAATATGGTCCTCGCTAGGGGCGATGGCGCTGGTCGGGTCGATGTTCAGCACCGTCAGCTCGTCGACCACCTCGGCGACCAGGGCCGGACGTTCGGCGTCCAGCAGTTGCGCGCGGACGGCCAGCCGCCGGGCGTCCCGCCTGCTCAACCGGTGCGGTTCCATGACCGGACAGTAGTCCCGGAGGAACTCCCCGGTGGCATGACGCGACAGCGCCACCCGACGGGAGAACGCGGAGGTGACGGAAGGACAGAACTCACCGACCGAAGAAATACCGATTTCCGCCCTCGATTCCGGATCAGGCCAGACTCAAACGATTTAGCTATCATCGAGTGCGGAAATCGGTATTTCGTGGGGCAGAGAATTGCGTCAGGCGGCGGATCCGCCCACCACGCGGCCGTTGAGGATGATCAGCGTCGGCTCGCGCACCACCGAGATGTTCACCCGCGGATCCTCGGCGAACACCACGATGTCGGCCGGCGCACCCTCCTCGATGCCGGGATGCCCCAGCCAGCGACGCGCATTCCAGGACGCCGCACCGAGCGCGAAGTCGTTGCCGCCGACCTGGGCCAGCAATTCGATCTCGGACGCGATCAGCCCGTGGCCGTGGACGCCGCCGGCGTCGGTGCCGGCATAGACCGGGACGCCGGCGTCCACCGCCTTGCCGATGGTCTCGAACCGCCGGGCGTGCAGCGCCCGGATATGCGCGGCGTAGCGCGGGAATTTGGCCTCCCCCGCCGCCGCGAACTTCGGGAAGTTCTCCAGATTCACCATGGTGGGCACCAGCGAGACCTGGCGCTCCGCCATGGCGGCGATGGTGTCGTCGTCGAGGCCGGTGCCGTGCTCGATGCCGTCGATCCCGGCGTCCACCAGTTCGGCGACCGAGCGTTCGTCGAAGCAGTGCGCGGTGACCCGGGCGCCATGCTCGTGGGCCGCTTCGATCGCCTCCTTCGCGACCTCCGTGGGCCACAGCGGGGTCAGGTCGCCGGCGTCCCGGTCGATCCAGTCGCCGACGATCTTGACCCAGCCGTCCCCGCGTTCGGCCTGGGTGACCACCTCGTCGACCAGCTGGTCGGGTTCGACCTCTTCGGCGAAGTTGCGCGAGTAGCGCTTCGGCCGGGCGATGTGCCGTCCGGCCCGGACGATCTTCGGCAGGTCCTCCCGGTCCTGCAGGAACCGGGTGTCCAGCGGGGACCCGGCGTCGCGCAGCAGCAACGCACCCGCCTCGCGATCAGTGATCGCGTGCTCCTCGGCGCGCTCCTCACTGACCGCGCCGTGCGATTCCAGCCCGACGTGACAGTGGGCGTCCACCAGGCCCGGCATGATCCAGCCCTCGGTCACGATGGTGATGGCGTCCGCGATCGGCTCGAAGCTGATCACGCCGTCATGCAGCCACAGATCGCGCTCGTCCCCCTCCGGCAGCACGACACCGCGCAGGTGCAGCCGCTGCGGCGGGCCGACCGGAACCTCACTGCGGACGTGGGTGTGGGTGTGCCCGTCGTGGGTGTGCGTCAGCGAGGTCAGCGGCCCCAGACCGGGCGGCAGGTCATGGCTGTGGGTCATGGTCCGATCCTGTCACCACTGCCGCATCGCCGGTCGATCTGCGGGAAACCGGCCATCAGCCGACTGGCGCCATCGGGAGCGACTGACGCTGTGCAGGGCGGCAGTGGTTCGCGAGGGCGCCACTGCCGATCGGGTCTCGACGAACTCGACCGACGGGTGGGGCAGGAAACGGGTGGTGCTGGGTCAGCGCGGACCCTGGTTCTTCTGGTTGAACATCTTCTGCAGGTCCGGCGGCAGCTGGAAGTCGCCCAGCGCCTTGGCCAGCTCGGCGTCGGACGGCTTGCCGGCACCACCCAGGCCGAAGGCGTCCGCCGGGTTCCACTCGGGCTGCTGCTGCGCGGCCGGGAGCGCGGCGGGGCCGGCGGCACGCTTCGCCGGGTTGCCGGAGACTCCCTTGCCGCGCTTCGGCTTGGCCGCCTGGCGCTGCGGCTGGCGGCGTCCGCCTGGCAGGCCGGGGATGCCGCCCATCTGGCCACCCAGCTGCTGCATCATCTTGCGGGCGTCGAAGAAGCGGTTGACCAGGCTGTTCACGTCGGTGACCGTGGTGCCGGAGCCCTTCGCGATCCGGGTCCGGCGGGAGCCGTCCAGGATCTTCGGGTTGGCCCGCTCGGCCGGCGTCATCGACTTGATGATCGCCTCCAGGCGGTCGATCTCACGCTCGTCGATGTTGTTGATCTGGTCCTTCATCTGACCCATCCCGGGCATCATCCCGAGGATCTTGGACAGCGGACCCATCCGGCGCACCGCCTGCATCTGCTGCAGGAAGTCGTCCAGACCGAACTCGCCGCGTCCGCCGAGGAGCTTCTCGGCCGCCTTCTGGGTCTGCTCGGCGTCGAAGGTCTTCTCGGCCTGTTCGATCAGGGTGAGCACGTCGCCCATGCCGAGGATGCGGGACGCCATCCGGTCGGGGTGGAAGGCGTCGAAGTCCTTCAGGCCCTCGCCGTTGGAGGCGAACATGATCGGCTTGCCGATCACCTTGGCGATGGACAGCGCGGCACCGCCACGCGCGTCGCCGTCCAGCTTGGTGAGCACCACCCCGTCGAAGCCGACACCTTCGGCGAACGCGCTGGCGGTGTTCACCGCGTCCTGGCCGATCATCGCGTCGACCACGAACAGCACCTCGGTGGGGTTCACCGCGGCCCGGATGTCGGCGGCCTGCTGCATCAGTTCGGCGTCGATGCCGAGCCGGCCGGCGGTGTCGACGATCACCACGTCGTAGAGCTTGCTCATCGCGTGCAGGATCGAGGTGCGCGCCACCTGCACCGGGTCGCCGACGCCGTTGCCCGGCTGCGGGGCGTAGACGTGGACGCCGGCGCGCTCACCGACCACCTGGAGCTGGTTCACCGCGTTCGGACGCTGCAGGTCGGCGGCGACCAGCAGCGGCGAGTGGCCCTGGCCCTTGAGCCAGAGGCCGAGCTTGCCGGCCAGGGTGGTCTTACCGGAGCCCTGCAGGCCGGCGAGCATGATCACCGTCGGCGGACGCTTGGCGAACCGCAGCGGACGGGCCTCGCCGCCGAGGATCGCGATCAGCTCCTCGTTGACGATCTTGATGATCTGCTGGCTGGGGTTGAGTGCCTTGTGGATGTCGGCACCGACGGCACGCGCCTTCAGGTTGGCGATGAACTCCTTGACCACGCCCAGGTTGACGTCGGCCTCGAGCAGCGCCAGCCGGATCTCGCGCGCGGTGGCGTCGATGTCGGCCTCGGACAGCCGGCTCTTGCCGCGCAGGTTCTTGAAGACCTCGGAGAGGCGGTCTTGCAGGGTGTCGAACAACGGGCTTCCTCACGCAGTCGGATGTCCCGGTCATCTTACCGGTACCCCACCGGACGCCGTCCGCGGCGCGGGCCCGGCCCCGTCGGGAGCGGCTCAGTTGGGACGGGCTCAGTCGGGAACGGCTCGAGTCGGGACGGCTCAGTCGGTAAGCAGGGCGTCCACGAACGCCTCCGCCTCGAACGGCACCAGGTCGTCCACGCCCTCGCCCAGGCCGATCAGCTTCACCGGGACGCCGAGTTCGCGCTGCACCTGGACCACGATGCCGCCCTTGGCGGAGCCGTCCAGCTTGCTCAGCACGATGCCGGTGATCTGCACCACCTCGGCGAACACCCGGGCCTGGATCAGTCCGTTCTGGCCGGTGGTGGCGTCGAGCAGCAGCAGCACCTCGGTGACCGGGGCCAGCTTCTCGATCACCCGCTTGATCTTGCCCAGCTCGTCCATCAGGCCGGTCTTGGTGTGCAGGCGTCCGGCGGTGTCGACGATCACCACGTCGGCACCGTCGTCGATGCCGCGCTGCACCGCCTGGTAGGCGACGGCGGCGGGGTCGCCGCCCTCGGGCCCGCGGACGGTCGGGACGCCGACCCGGTCGCCCCAGGTCTGCAGTTGCTCGGCGGCGGCCGCCCGGAAGGTGTCGGCGGCACCCAGCACGACCGTCTTCTCCTCGGCCACCAGCACCCGGGCCAGCTTGCCGATGGTGGTGGTCTTGCCGGTTCCGTTGACGCCGACGACCAGCACCACGGCCGGCTTGCCGTCGGCACCCTGCAGGTTGAGGCTGCGGTCCATGGCGGGGCCGACCAGGTTGAGCAGTTCGTGGCGCAGCACGGCCTTGGCGTGCCCGGGGTCGCTGACGCCGTCCACTGCGAGTTCGCGGCGCAGCGCCTCGGTGAGTTCTTGGGTCGGGCCGACACCGAGGTCGGAGGTGATCAAGGTGGCCTCGAAGTCGTCCCAGACTTCGGCGTCCAGGCGATCCGACGACAGGATGGACAGCAGCCCGCGGGCCAGCGGGTTGTTGCTGCCGGCCAGCCGGCGGCGCAGCCGGGCCATCCGGGTGGCGGGGGCTTCGGGACGCTCCAGGGTGGTGGCGGGCGCGACGGGCGCATCGACGTGCTCCGGGACGACGTCCGTCTCGGCCCCGCTCTCGGGTTCGGCGGGCAGTTCCGGACGCTGCTGCGCCGGGGGCAGTGCCCGCCGGCGAACCAGGACGATGGTGCCGGTGACGACGACCACGAGGGCCAGCACGCCGACGATGAGCCAGGTGATCCAATCCACCGGCTCATGCTACGGGTGGTCGGGGGTTCCTTCGTGGCAGGTCTCGCTGCCTCAGCAGCGAAGGCGGCCGGTGCCGGCCCGGTATGGGCCGTGCCCCCGGGGCTACTTGGCGGAGGTGGCCGACTTCGCCGACGTCGCGGAACTGGCCGAACCGCGTCGGGACGGGATCTCCTCGAAGAACTCGACCAGGCCCTGCGGCGGCTCAGCGTCACCGTTCAAGTGACGGGCGGTCTCGGCCATCACGTTGGCCAGCTCGGGGATCCGCTCACGACCCGCACCCTGCATGCCCATGGCGACGACGGCGACGATGCCGATGGCAACGGCCAGGATCACCACCATCACCAGCAGTGCGACAGCCACGTTTGAGAACCTTCCGGACGGGTTCCTCCAGTATGCCGCATGAACCCCGCCGCTCCGGTCCCGGCCCGCGCGAGGCGTCCCCGCGCTCGCAGGAAGGGTCTGGTCAACGCACCCCTCCCTTCCCGGCGCTCGCCTAACTATTTGGGGCTCGCTGAGTTCAGCGAGCCCCAAATAGTTAGGCGAGCGCGGGGAAGGGGCGGGTGCGTTGACCAGACCCTTCCTGCGAGCGCGGGGACGCCTCGCGCGG
>NZ_JASGDE010000132.1:0-6057 GCF_047607385.1 Micropruina sp. | reverse complement strand
GCCACGACGACCTGCTGGCGACCTCCGGTGCCTACACCCGCCTGCTCACCGGCGAGCCGGAGGCTCAGCCCGGAGGCGCTCAGTCCCGGTGCAGCAGCCTGGAGGGCGACCGGGTGCTCACCGAGGACACCACCGAGCACGTCTACCACCACCCCGCCCCGGACGCGGTCCACAGCGAAGCCATGGCGGTCGGGCTGCGTCCGGAACGGTTGGACGACTCCCCCTACTGGCTGCTGCACCGGGACTGAGCGCCTCCGGGCTGAGCCTCCGGCTCGCCGGTGAGCAGGCGGGTGTAGGCACCGGAGGTCGCCAGCAGGTCGTCGTGGCTGCCGTCGACGACCACCCGTCCGCCCTCGAGCAGCACCACCCGGTCGGCAGAGCGGATCGTCGAGGTCCGGTGGGCGATCAGGATCGTGGTCCGGCCCCGGCGCAGCGCCCCGACGGCGGCGTTCAGTTCGGCCTCGGCCAGGGCGTCGAGATGGGCGACCGGCTCGTCCAGGATCAGCACGGCGGGATCGAGCAGCAGCGCCCGGGCGATCGACAGCCGTTGCAGCTGACCGCCGGAGAGGGTGGCGCCGCCCTCGCCGATCGGCGTGTCCAACCCGTCCGGGAGGGCGTCGAACAGCTCGCCGAGCGCCGCCTGCCGCAACGCCGCGATCATCGCCTCGTCGGTGGCGTCCGGCCTGGCCAGGGCCAGATTGCTGCGCAGCGTGCCGCGCATCGCGTAGGCGGCCTGCGGGACCAGCACCACCCGGCGCCGGACCTGGTCGGAGTCGACGCTGCGCAGGTCGCGACCGCCCAGCCGGACGCCACCCCCGGTCGGGTCGGCGAACCGGACCAGCAGATGGGCCAACGTCGACTTACCGGCACCGCTGGCCCCGACCAGCGCGACGGTCTGGCCCTCGGGAATCGCCAGGTCGACGCCGCGCAGCACCGTCGTGTCGCCGTAGCCGGCCTCGACCCCGCGCAGTTCGAGCGTGCCGCGTCCGTCGAACGGCTCGGGGGACGTCGCCTCGTCGTCCACCGGGGAGGGCGCCCGGGCGACGTCGTGGACGCGGCGGGCGGCGGCCGCCAGTTCGCCGAGCCGCTGCCACATCGCGAAGACGCCGGTGACCGGGGCGAAGGTGTGGAAGACCAGGACGACGGCGACCGGCACCACCGCCGGCGACAGCGCGCCGGCCCGCACCTGGCCGCCGAGCACGGCGAGCATGCCGAGGTGGGCGGCGGCGATCACGCTGTCGGCCAGCGCCGATTCGGCACCGGCGCGCAGGTTGAAGGCCCGGCGACGGCGCTGCAGCGCCTCGGTGCGGCGCAGCACCCGGGCGATCTGGCGTCCCATGGCGTTCAGCGTGAGCAGGTCGCGCAGGCCCTGGGCACCTTCCAGCGTCTCCGCCTTCAGCGCCGAGAGCTCGGTGCGGACGGCCTCGCCCTGCCGGGCCTGCAACGGCGCCAGCAGCCACAGCGGCACCAGCAGCAAGAGCAGCCCGGCCAGCAGCATCAGCGCCGGGGCACCGACCAGCGCGACGCTCACCGAGACCAGCAACAGCGGCGAGATCACCGCGGCCAGCGAGGCGCCCGCGGTGTGCGCGTAGAACCATTCCAGCTGCTCCACGTCGTTGACCGCGGCGCCGGCGACCTCCCCGGTGCGCCGGCCGGCGAGCCCGCCGGGCGCGATCCGGCCGATCGCGGCATGCACCACCAGCCGCAACTTCGCCAGCACCCGGTAGGCCAGGACGTGCGACCACCACGACTCCAGCCAGGTGAGCACTCCCAGCAGGACGACGCTGACCGCCAGGACGGCGACCCACAGCCCGATGCCGTCGAGGTGAGCGACCGCGATCCGCGCCGACAGGTAGGCGGTCAGCGCGGACACCGCGGCGGCGCACAGCTGCATCCCGACGATCAGCGACACCGAGGTGACGAAGAGCGGCCGCTGGTCGGCCAGCACGCCGCGCAACGACAGCACCCCGTCGAGCAGCTCCCGGCTGCCGCCGGGAATCCGTCGGGCCTGGGCGTCCCAGATCAGCTGGGCGCTCACCGGCTGGGCGTTCGCAGGCTGCGCGCTCATCGGACGGCCTCCGCCTCGGCACCCTGCTGCCGCGCCATCGCCGCGAACAGTCCTCCGGCGGCCAGCAGGTCACCGGCCGAGCCCTGCTCGCGGACCCGGCCGTCGGCCAGCACCACGATCCGCGGCAGTTCGGCCACTGCGGCGAGCCGGTGCGCGATCACGATCAGGGTCTGCTCGGGACGGAACTCCCGCAGCCGGGCCAGCAGGGCCGCCTCGGCCTGCGGATCGAGCGCCGAGGTCGCCTCGTCCAGGACCAGCACCGGGGTGCGGCGCAGCACGGCCCGGGCGATCGCGACGCGCTGCCGCTGCCCGCCCGACAGCAGTGCCCCGCGCTCGCCGACCGACCGGTCCAGCGCCGAGGCCGCGGTGCCGTCCGGGCCGAGCTGCTCCAGCCCGGCCAGCTGGATCACATCCAGCAGCGCAACCTCGTCCGCGTCCGGGTCCGCGTCCAGCAGGTTCTCCCGCAGGGTGCCGTGGAACAGCACCGGGGTCTGCGGCACCACCGCGACCCGGTCGACGCAGTCGGCGGCGGCCAGCGCGACGGTGGGGACGCCGCCGAGCCGCGCCTCGCCTGCGTCCGGCAGCGCGAACCGGGCCAGCAACGCCGCCACGGTGGACTTGCCGGAACCGCTCGGGCCGACCAGCCCGATCCGCTCACCGGCCCGGACGCGCAGGCGCACCCCGTCCAGGGCCGGTGCGCTCGCCGCCGGGTAGCGGTAGCGGACGTCCACCAACTCGACGTCGACGGCCCGGGTGCCGGCGGGCAGTGGCAGCGCCGGCCCGGACGGCTCCGGCGGGACCGGCTCGCCGAGCACGTCCAGCAGCTGCTGCCCGGCGAAGACGCCCAGGTAGCCGGCGTGCCAGTGGCCGGAGAGCTCCCGGAAGGGCCGGAACATCTCGGCGGTGAGCAGGGTGACGGTGAAGATGGCCAGCGCCGGCAGTGCCCCGGCACCGATCCGCTGCAAGCTGATCAGGATGGCCACCAAGGGGCCCAGCACAAGGGAGAACGCGCTGATCCCCGACTCGATCAGGGAAACCTTCAGCTGGGTCATGGTGGCGGCCAGCAGCCGGTCGGAGGCCTGTTCCAGCTCCAGCTGGCGACGGCGCACGGCGCCCAGCGCCTTGAGCGTGGTCATCGCCTGCAGCGAGTCGACGAAGTCGGCGTGCAACCCGGAGTAGGCGTCCCAGTGCGAGGAGCCGCGCTCGGCGAGGACGCGGTCCCACAGCCGCGGCAGCAGCGGCACCAGCAACGCGGTGGCGCCGACCACGAATGCGACCGGCAGGTCGAGCGACGCCAGCAACCCGACTACCACCACGGTGTTCAGCACCACGATGGCGACCTGCGGCAGGTAGCGGCTGTAGTAGGCGTCCAGGTTCTCCACACCGTCGACGAGCATCGACTGCACGGTTCCGCTGCGCTCCCGGGTGAGCGGAATCGGACCCCGTTCGGCCAGCCGGGTGAGCACCCGCTCACGCAGGTCGGCCTTGATCGCGGTCATCGCGCGCACCGCGGTCAGTTCGCGGGCGATGCCGGCCAGCGGACGGATCAGCAGCAGCACCGCCAGCAGTCCGAGCCAGCCACCCAGGCCGTCTCCGGAGGCCGTGGCGGGCGCGAACAGGATGACGAAGATCTGTGCGGTGACCAGCGCCTGCGCCAGCAGCAGCGCGGAGATCGCCAGGCCGCAGAGAAGGGGCCAGACCAGCAGCCCGGCCCGGGGCCCGAGCAGGCGCAGCAGCCTCAGGTGAACCGACGAAACCACCACGCCTCCCCATCTGGGGCGACGCGTTGCCACTCCCATATGCGACTGACTATCATTTTCATTCATGTCTGTCCACGCCGGCAAGCTCCCGGTCATCGCGCTCACCGGCCATCTGGGCGCGGGCAAGACCACCCTGCTGAATCACCTGCTGCACACCCCCGGCGCCCGGATCGGCGTCGTGGTCAACGACTTCGGCACGATCAACGTGGACGCCGCCCTGGTCTCCGGGCAGATCGACGAGCCGGCCTCGATCGCCGGCGGCTGCCTGTGCTGTCTGCCGGACGCCGGCGGCCTGGACGAGGCGCTGGAGAAGCTGGCCCGCCCGTCCCGGCGGCTGGACGCGATCGTGATCGAGGCCAGCGGCATCGCCGAGCCGGCCGCGCTGGCCAGGCAGATCCGGTTCAGCGGGGTGGACCGGGTTCGCCCCGGCGGCGTGGTGGACGTGATCAACGCCGCCGACCATTTCCGGACCGTCGACACCGAGCCGCTGCCGCCGGCCCGCTACGCCGCGGCGTCCCTGGTGGTGGTGAACAAGCTCGACCGGGTGCCGCCGGCCGAGCGGGCGGAGCGGCTGAACCGGATCGCGGCCCGGGTGCGGGAGCGCAATCCGCGCGCCCACCTGGTAGCCGCCAGCAACGGACGGATCGACCCGGTGCTGGTCTTCGACCCAGCCGGCCGGCCCGAGGTGTCCGATGAGCTGCCACTGGTGCCCGAGGAACTGCCGCTGGCCGCCGACGACCATCACCACCATCATCAGCACGCCGACGCCGTCACGGTGCTCGCGTCCGGCCCGGTCGATCCCGGACGGCTGCTCGACCTGCTGGAACAGCCGCCGCCGGGCGCCTACCGGATCAAGGGCTGCGTCACCGTCCCGACCGCGCGGGCGCCGCGCCGCCAGCTGGTCAACCTGGTCGGCACCCAGCTGCACATCGCCGACGACGCGGCGTCCCCGGTTCCGGACGCGCTGGTCGCCATCGGCATGCGGCTGGACCGGGCCGCCGTCCGGGCTCGCCTCCAACACGCCCTGGCCCCGGCCGACGCCCGGCCCACCGCCGCCTCGCTGCGTCGGCTGCTCCGCTACCGCCGGCTCAGCGCATAGCGGTCAGCGGCCCGATTCGGCGGCCGCCTCGTAGCGGCTGGGCCGGTCCCAGGGACGGCGCAGGTGGGCCACCGCGACCCCGCCGGAGACCAGCAGGAACGCCGCGTAGTACACGTGATGGGTGACGAACAACCCGACGATGCCCAGGCCGAGCCCGCGGCACAACAACCAGCCGACCGGCAGGAACACCGCGTACTCGGACAGCAGGCTGGCCCACAGCGGGGTGCGGGTGTCGCGGAACGACCGGCAGATCGCCAGGGCGGCGCTGGTGGCCAGGATCCAGGGCGCGCCGGTCCAGGCCAGCCAGGCCACCGAGCCGGCCTGGGCCGCGATCGCGGTTCCGACGGTGGCCGCCAGCAGCGGCTCGGTCACCCAGGGGAACCCCGCGGTGAGCACGATCACCGGCACGGCGCCCACCACCAGCATCGCGGTCAGCGCGCGGCGATAGGCGTCCCGATCGTTGGCGCCGCGGCCCTGGGAGAGCACCGTGAGGCCGGCGGAGGTGATGCCCATCAGCACCACCCAGGCGATCACCAGCAGGGCGTCCAGGGTGCGGGTGGCGGCCAGCACCTCGGGAGGGCTGGTCGACAGCACCAGCGTGGCCACCACGCCGGCGCCGGCGGAGGTCGCCCCGAGCAGCCCGTCCGACCAGCCCAGCCCGAACGGCTCGCGTTGCGCTCGTCCGGGCGGCCGCAGGCAGGCCGGCAGCAGCCGGGGCGTGGTCGCGCCGGCGCCGAGCCGGGCGATCCAGACCAGCAGCACCGCACACCCGGCCAGCGGCGAGCAGACCGTCCCCACACTCACTCCGAGGGGCCCGAGAACCGGCAGCAGGGCCACCGAGACGCCGACGTCCACCACCGCGGCGACCACGGCGGAGAGCACCACCGGCCGGGTCGATCCGCGGCCGGTGACGAAGCCGCGGGCGATCGCGGCCAGCCCGGCGAACGGCAGGCTGAACACCACCACGCGCAGCATGGCGCCGGACAGGCCGGCGTCGATGGCCGTGCCGCCGACCACCGCGGTGAGCGGGTCGGCGACCACGACGAGTCCCAGGATGAACGCCAGCGACACCGCCACCGCGATCGGCACCGGACGCTCGGCGGCCCGCGCGGCGCCCGCGGCGTCGCCGG
>NZ_JASGDE010000131.1:0-15762 GCF_047607385.1 Micropruina sp. | reverse complement strand
GCGGTCCCGGTGCACCCGGTGCGCCCGGTGCGCCCGGCGGATGGACGCCGGCCCCGCCGCCCGGACAGAAGAAGTCCGGCAACAAGATGCCGCTGATCATCGGCGGCGCGGCGGTGGTGATCATCGCGCTGGTGGTCGGGCTGATGCAGCTCGGCAACCGGAACACCGGAACGACCGGGACGCCGGCAACCGCGACGGCGTCGCCGAGCGCCGGCCAGGGTGGCGGCGTCGGCAGCCCGGGTGCGGTGGAGGCGGTGCAGAAGTACTTCGACGGCCTGGCCGCGGCCGACCCCGAGGCCATCTTCAACCTGGTCCGCGGCGATCTGCCGGACCGCACCTTCCTGACCAAGGAGGTGCTGGCGGCGGCCGTCCAGGCCAACCCGATCACCAACCTCAAGCTCACCGAGCTGGAGTCGTCGAAGTACAGCGCCCAGGTCGAGGCCGAGTACACCATCAACGCCCGCACCCAGCGGCAGAAGTTCTACCTCTCCGCGCAGGACAACCGCTGGTACCTGAGCGACATCGCCGCCCGGCTCTCGGTGAAGAGCCTCAGCCCGACCGACACCGGGCTGACCGTCAACGGCGTCCCGGTGGGTGACGTGGACGCTATCGAGGTGTTCCCCGGCGGCTACACCCTGGGCAGCACCAGCGACACCTACACCTTCAGCAAGACCGCCGTGGTGGTGGAGGGGCTGTCCAGCTCCACCGACATCTACCAGATCAAGGTGCAGCTGTCCGACGCGGCGCTGAAGGACTTCCGGGACGCCACCAGGAAGCTGGTGAACTCCTGCAAGAAGCCGGGCTCGATGAAGAACGACCGCTGCGGGATCTACTTCCGGCAGCCGTCCGGCGACACCATCAAGAACGACACGATCGCCTGCACGCCGTCCGGGATGAACTCGATCGACCGGATGAAGCCGACTCTGGACTCCAGCGACATGAGCGTGCGCGGCTCGCTCAGCATCAGCTTCAAGTGCACGATGAAGTCGAAGAAGAGCCGCAGCTACCGCGGGTTCGACGCCCTGGTCGCCGTCTACGGCCAGAAGGCCGCCTCAGGCTGGACGGTGAGCGCCCAACGTCCGTGATCGCGCGCCGGCTCGGGCCGTTTCATGTGAAGCAATCAGCTGAAGCGGCCCGAGCCGGGCTCCCGATTTGAGCGGGCGGCACCGGAGTCGGTAGTGTTGTCTCTCGGTGTTCCCGCCACAGCGGGCCTATAGCTCAGACGGTTAGAGCGCCGCCCTGATAAGGCGGAGGTCACTGGTTCAAGTCCAGTTAGGCCCACCTCCCAGATCCTCTCCACCTCGGTCGAGAGTCAAGATCTGCGCCATCTCATCGTCCCGGTCTCGGGAACCCATCCCCGAGTCGCCGCTCGTCAAGACCGTTCCTCTGGACCTTCACCGACTGCGTTGCAGCGACGGGGCCACGACTCTGGTTGCCTCGCGCGCGCCATCCGAACGGTGTGGCTCCTGCATGGGACCTGAACCCTGCGGCCCCGGGAACGAAACATCACAACTATCTAAACCATTGATCTCCAGCCACATGAGTTTGACAGTGTCAAAACTTTGCATAGGGTTCGTTCATGGAGTTCGACCTGGATGCCGTGCTGGCCCGGGGGGAGACCTTCGAGCAAGAGTTCAAGCGGGGATCGATCAACGACCGTGAGCTGACTGAGGCCGTCGTGTGCCTGGCGAATGGCTCCGGCGGGATGATGCTGGTCGGGGTCGAGGACGACGGAACAGTGACCGGTGCCCGGGCGCGACATGGCGCAGTGACCGATCCCTACCGTCTTGCGGCCACGATCCAGAACCTGACGGAACCAGCCCATCCCGTGAAGGTCAGGCTCGTGGATCGCGATGACGGCCAGGTGATCGTCATCACCGTGCCACCGGCCGATCCGGGACCCATTGCCACCAAGAACGGGCTGTACGTCAAGCGAGCCCTCGGGAGCGACGGTCGACCGCAGTGTGTACCGATGACCCCTCATGAGATCGTCAGCATGGGTCTGGTCACACGGGGCATCGACTACGCGACTTCTCGAGCGGCAGAAGCTGTGATCGCAGACCTGGACCCAGCCGAGTTCGATCGCTTCCGGCGGTTGTGCTCGCGATCACCGGGTCAGGAGGGCCTGTCGCGTCTGTCCGACCGGGATATCCTCCGAGCACTCGGCCTTTCGCCCGGGGATACGGTCGTGTCCCTGGGTGCGGTCCTGCTCTTCGGTACGCGCCAAGCTATCCAGCGCTGGGTGCCCACCGCTGAGTTTCTCTTCCAGGACCTGCGCAAAGGCCCCTCAGCAACAAGCGTGCGGCTGCAGGGCCCGCTGTTCCAGGTGACGGACGAGCTTGAGCGCCTTCTCGAGCTACGCAACACCTCGACGGAACTGATGGCGGGTCTGGTCCGCATCGACCTCGACCTCATCCCTGAGATCACCCGCCGAGAGGCGGTTGCCAATGCGCTGGTGCATCGCGACTACACCGAGTTGGGCCCGACGAGCGTCCGGATCACTGACAGCCATCTCGTTGTGAGTAGCCCCGGTGGGTTTCCTCCCGGGGTGACAGTCGACAACATCCTTGACCAGAGTCGTCCCCGGAGCCCGATCCTGGCTGATGCTTTCCAGCGTGCCGGGATAGTCGATCGCAAGGGGAAGGGGGTCAATGAGATGTTCGAGTCCCAGCTGCGTGCGGGTCGGGATACACCCGACTACTCCGGCTCGACCTCGTCCATGGTGACCGTGTCCGTCCCGCTGGGCACTTCGGATCTCGATCTGGTCAGATTCCTGCTTACTTTCGAGAACGATCGTCAGCGCCCACTCACCCTCGATGAACTGCGTGTCGTGCATGAGGTGAAGGCCGGGGGTTCGGCGACGAACAGCGAACTGGGTGAGACCCTTCGACTAGCTCCGTCGGCAATCCGCAGCGCCACGGCGAGGCTGGTGGAGAGCGGGGTCTTGGAAGCTCGGGGTGGCGGCCGAAACCGGCGGGTTCATCTCACGGCTCGCTTCTACGATCTGGCCCAAGACCGGAACGCGTACGTCCGGATCAAGGCGATGGACCCGCTTCAGCAGGAACAGATGGTCACCGAGTACGTTCGGACCTTCGGGAGGATCACCAGGTCCCAAGCGGCGAACCTGTGTCAGCTTTCTCCGGTGGAGGCAGGGAGCCTGTTGAAGCGGCTGGTCGCCAAGGGTGTCCTGCGGCTGATCGGCACTCGTCGCGCTGCCTACTACCAACTCCCCTAGAACGGTTCCGCAGGTCGACGCTGGCTTCTACCTCACTGGACGGCAGGTGCGGGGCGTCAGCCGGGCGTAGCGTGGAAAGGCAGCCCCGATCGGGAGTGCGCGGTGGAGAGGAGCCGAGATGAACCGTTCGATCGTGATCAATCGCGAGTTCGGCAGTGGCGGCCGGGAGATCGGCCGGATGATCAGCGAGCGCACCGGAATGGAGCTGTACGACACCCGGGTGCTGCAGGAGGCGGCGATCAAGCGCGGCCTGCCGGCCGATCTGCTGGCCAGCTTCGACGAGCGGGTGGTGACCGGCCCCTATTTCGACCTGTCGATGATCGGCGTCGGCGATCCGGAGATCTACTCGCTGCCCTACCGGATGTACGGCGCCATCTCCGAGGTGATCACCGAGGCCGCCCAGGCCGCGCCGGCGGTGTTCATCGGACGCTGCGCCGATTCCATCCTGCGGCAGGCCCGGCTGCGCTTCCGCAACGTGTTCATCTACAGCACCGACCTCGAACGCAAGATGGCCCGGGCCATCGAGCTGGACGGGGTGCGCCGCAAGGACGCGGAGAAGTACATCGGACGGATGGACCGGGCCCGCAGCCGCTATCAGCAGTTCTTCACCAACACCCGGTTCGGCGACCACCGCGAGTACGACCTGTGCCTGAACAGCGGACGGCTCGACTACCGCGGCTGCGTGGAGGTGATCCTGGCGTCCGTCGGCGAACGCTAGGACGACGCGGGAGCGGGGGGTAGCGGCGGCAGCCCGGACGCGGCCCGATAGAGCGGGATCGCGATGGTGTCGACGATGGTGATCACGTCCTCGTCGCGGAACCCGCCGAAGATGACCCGGTCCCGGCCCAGCCGCATCGGCGTCAGCACCACGTCCGGGTGCAGCGGCAGCGGGCCGAGTTCGCCGCGCTCCCGGGCCGGGGTCAGGATGATCCGCTCGATCCGCGGCACCGCGTCCACCGCCATCGCCGCGGCCTGGGCCAGGGTTTCGTTGCGGGCCTCGCCGATCAGCGCCCGGTAGGCCGCCGAGCCGTGCCGGGCGGTCTTGTCGTGGGCCCGCTGCATCAGGGCCAGCAGATCCCCGCGCAGGCTTCCGGTGGACGTCTCGAGGCGTCCGGACGGCACCCGGGAGCGCATCGCGTCGAAGATCATCGACGCCCGGTCGGGGAAGCGCCGGTACAGCACCGGCTTGCTGGTGCCGACCCTGCGGGCGATCCCTTCGAAGGTCACGGCGGCATAGCCGCCCTCGGCCAGTTCGGCCAGCACGGCGGCCCTGATCGCCGCCTCGACCTCGCTCGCGGTCCGGGGTTTCCTGCGCACTCCGATCACTCTCCAGCCAGTTGCGTACCTGCGCGTCGCTGGTTAGCCTATCCGAGAGATACGGGCCGTATCCCTCAGTTTCTTCTTGGGTCGGCCACTGGTTCGTCACCGACTGGAGGACTCCCCGATGAAGGCTGCCCTGACGCCTGCCCGGCGCTCCCGGACTGCCCGGCTGCTCGTCCCGGCCGCTGTGCTGGCTCTCGGCGGCGGGTTGCTCGCCTCCTGCAGCTCGCCGGCGCAGCCGCCGGCGGCGGCCACCGCCACCGTGGAGCGCGCGACGATCAGCACCGGGGTGTCGGCGGCCGGGACGCTGGCCGCGTCCTCGTCGCGGAACCTGGGCTTCGGCACCGGCGGCCAGCTGGCCAGCCTGCGGGTGCGGGTCGGCGACAAGGTGACCGCCGGTCAGGTGCTGGCCAAGCTGGACACCTTCGCGCTGGAGCAGTCGGTGACCCAGCAGCGGGCGAACCTGTCCTCGCAGCGGGCGGCGCTGGCCCGGCTGCGGAACAGCCCGACGGTGTCCGGAGCCCGCAGCAGCCTGGCCCAGGCCCGCACCATCGCCAGCGCCACCCGGAGCCAGGTCGCGGCCACCAAACGGGCCGACGACGTGGCGATCGGCCGGGCCCGGACCACGCTGCGCTCCGCCCAGGACGCCCTCGACGTGGTCCAGTCGGCACTGGCCTCCTGCACCGCCGACTGCGGCACGCTGCAGTCCGCGGTCTCCACCGCGAAGGCGTCCGTCGTCGCGGCCCAGACCGGGCTCGCCACCGCCGAGCAGAAGAAGAAGGTGGACGCCGCCGCCGGCACCGCCTCGATCGCCGGCTCCCAGCAGGCCGTCGTCGCCGCCCAGAACTCGGCGAGCGCGGCGTCCTCCGACCGTCCCTACGGCATCACCCAGCAGGAGGCCGCGGTGACCACCGCGGAGTCGCTGGTCGACACCGCCGAGCACAACCTGGCCCAGGCCACGCTGCGGGCGCCGATCGCCGGCACCATCACCGCGATCAACGGCGCCGTGGGGGAGTACATCACGCCCAGCACCGGCACCTCCGCGGAGGCTCCCGGATCCGGTGCGGCGGTGCCCGGCACCACCGTGGTGGCCGGCACCAGCCCGATCACCCGCGCCGGCGGCACCCAGTTCATGGTGATCTCCGGCGACGGTGCGATGAGCGCGATCATCCCCTTCCAGGAGATGGACGCCGCGAACCTGGTGAAGGGACAGAGCGCCGACCTCAGCTTCGACGCGCTGCCCGGCGTCACCGCGACCGGGAAGGTGACCGCGATCGCGCCGTCCGGCACCGCGCTGGGCGGCTCGATGAGCTATCTGACCACGATCACCGTCCCCCGGGCCGACGAGCGGGTCAAGGAGGGCATGAGCGTGCACGCCACGGTGGTCACCGAGGAGCGGACCGACGTGCTCAGCGTCCCGAACGCGGCAGTGCGCAGCGAGGGCGGCCACACCGTGGTCACCGTGGTGGACGCGGCCGGCGCGCAACGCACCGTCGGCTTCACCGCCGGCCTGGTCGGCGCCGAGCGCACCGAGGTGGTCGACGGCCTGACCGAAGGGGACCGGGTCCTGGTCCCCGCCCCCGTCCACTGATCCGCACATCCAGCCAGAGAGGGCAGCCAGTGTCCGAGTCGACGACCGAAATCCTCCCTTCCGCCGAACCCCCCGAGGACGAGTTCCAGACCCCCGAACCGTCCCGGAAGCGCCGGTTCAGTCGGCGCACCCGGATCAGCATCCTGGTGATCGGGGTGGTCGCCGTCGTCGCGGCCGCCCTGCTGATCGGCAACTGGGCGCTCAACGCCAGCCGCTACGTCACCACCGACAACGCCCAGGTGGACGGCACCCAGATCCCGATCACCGCGCCGACCAGCGGCACCCTGACCGACTGGACGGGCACCATGGGCACCGCGGTGAGCAAGGACCAGGCGGTCGGCCGGATCTCCGTCCAGACCGGGTACCTGCAGCCGCAAGTGGTGGTCCGGGCGCCGGCGTCCGGCGTGGTGGCGGTCAACAACGGCGTCAACGGCGCCTTCGTGGCGGCCGGCACCAGCCTGGGCATCGCCTACAACCCGGACGCGGTGTTCGTCACCGCCCGGGTCGAGGAGACCCAGATCAACAGCGTGAAGCTGGGCCAGCAGGTCGAGATCTCGGTGGACGCCTTCTCCGGGACGACGCTGACCGGGCACGTCGCCGAGATCAAGACCGGCGCCGCGGGCGTCTTCTCGCTGTTCGGGCAGTCCAACACCACCGGCAACTTCCAGAAGGTCACCCAGGTGATCCCGGTCACCATCAGCATCGACGACCGGAAGGGCCTGGCCCTGGTCCCGGGCATGAACGTCACCGCCAAGATCGAGAAATGACCGCCGCCGCCCAGCAGGCGCCCGCCGCGCGCCGGGTCGCCACCGTCACCTCCGACGGCGGGCTCACCCACTGGCTGGGGCCGCTGCTGGTGCTGATCGTCGGCATGTTCATGACGGTGCTGGACACCAGCATCATCAACGTCGCGGTGCCGACCATCCAGACCGAGTTCGGCGGCTCCACCGCCGACATCGCCTGGATCGCGACCGCGTACAGCCTGGTCCTCGGCGTGATCGTGCCCACAACCGCCTGGCTGGGCGACCGGATCGGGCTGGGCAAGCTGTACACCTGGTCGCTGGTCGGGTTCGCGGCGGCGTCCGCGCTGTGCGGGGTGTCCTGGAGCCTGGGCAGCCTGATCGCGTTCCGCGTCCTGCAGGCCATCCCCGGCGGCATCCTGCCCGCCATCACCATGACCATGCTGTACCGGATCGTGCCCAAGGACCGGCTCGGCTCGGCGATGGGTCTGTACGGCATCGGGGTGATCGCGGCGCCCGCGCTCGGTCCGACGCTGGGCGGCTACCTGGTCGAGTTCGTCGGCTGGCGGCTGATCTTCTACATCAACATCCCGGTCGCCGTGGTGGGCGTGCTGCTGGCGTTGTGGATGCTGCCGAAGTTCGCCCAGCAGCCGACCTACCGCTTCGACGTGCTGGGCTTCGTCACCGTTGCCACCGGCATGGTCTGCCTGCTGCTGGCGTTCTCGGAGGGGGCGTCCTGGGGTTGGACGAGCATGCCGACGCTCGGCCTGATCATCGTCAGCGTGCTCAGCCTGGCCCTGTTCGTGGTGATCGAGCTGGACACCGAGCACCCGCTGCTCAACCTGGACGTCTTCCGCAACTGGCCGTTCGTGAACTCGCTGCTGGTGATGAGCGTGCTGATGGTCGGCATGTTCGCGACGCTGTTCTACATCCCCACCTTCCTGCAGTCGGTGCTCGGCCTGCCCGCGGTGCAGGCCGGCCTGGTGGTGATGCCGCAGGCGCTGGTCACCGCGGTGATGGCGCCGCTGTCCGGCCGGCTGTACGACCGGTTCGGGCCGCGCTGGCTGGTCTTCGGCGGGCTGCTGATCTCGGCCTACGCCACCCACCTGATGACCGGCCTGACCATCAACACCTCCACCGGGCAGATCATCGGGTGGACCTGCCTGCGGGCGGTCGGCGTCGGCCTGGCGATGATGTCGGTGCAGGGCAGCGGGCTGGCCGCCCTCGACCACACCCTGACCACCAGCGGCACCGCGATCAACAACGTGGTGCAGCGGGTGGCGTCCGGTCTCGGCCTGGCGGCGCTCTCGGCGCTGATGGTGGGCCAGCAGGCGCAATTGCTGGCCGACCGGTTCGCGCTGATCCCCGGCCACGATCCGCAGCTCGCGCATCTGGGCCTGCTGGGCCTGTACCAGCTCGCCCAGACCACCACGCTGGAGGTGACGGTGACCGCGTTCACCAACATGTTCGAGATCACCACCTGGCTCACCGTGGTCGCGGCGATCCTGGCCCTGTTCCTGCGCTCGGGTGCGCTGCCGTCGGCGTCCGCGCCGCCGGCGATGATGGACTGACCCTCCGGCAACCGCGGAAAGACATCGCCGGTAGACCAGAAACTCGCGCTGCCGGACGGTTTCGGCCGTCCGGCAGCGCGAGCGCGGTTCGAGGGTGGGTCAGCTGACCTTGAGCGAGACCGTCTTGCTGGTCTTGCCCGACACATTGCCGTTGCCGCCGTAGACGATCTTCAGCTTGTGCGTGCCCTTCTTGGTGATCTTCGGCAGGGTCACCTTGAGGACGCCGTGGTGGCTGGCCTTCAGGGTGTAGCCGGCGATCTTCTTCTTGCCGTCGTAGAGCTTGACCGAGCCGGTGGCGGACAGCGACGCCGGTGCGCCCGCGATCGACACCGTGATGGTCGCCTTGGCCCGCTTCGACTTCTTCACCTTCGAGCTGGACAGCTTGATCGATGCCGAGGCGGACGCCTTCTGCACCCGGAAGCTCCGGGACGCGGTGGCCGAGGACGTCCGGTCGTCGCCGGCGAAGCTGGCGGTCACCGTGTGGGAACCCACCGCGGCGTCCCGGGGCAGGGCGACCGAGGTGCCGGACGCCGCGACCGCGACCGTCGTCGACCAGGATCCCTGCTGGACCAGGACCGAGCCGGAAGCGGCGGATCCGCCGACGCTGAGCCGCACCGTGGTGCTGCGGGCCGCGCCGTAGCTCAGCTTGCTGGGCGCCGACAGGGTCAGCGCGGCGGCCCGCTTGCTGCCCAGGGTGACCGAGGTGGCCGCCACGGTGCTGCCCTGGGTGGCCAGCACCCGCAGGCTGCCGGTGCCGTTCGGGGCGGTCACCGGGCCGCTGATCCGTCCGGCGGCGTCCGCGGTGAGCTGCCCGGCGGTGCTGCCGCCGACGCTGATCCGGACGCTGCCGCCGGCGCTGAAGCCGGAGCCGGTGAGGGTGAACTGCGCTCCCGGGGCGGGGTTGCCGACGGCCGCGATCTCGGGGGCGTCCGCGCGCACCGTGAGGGTCTGCGGGACGCTGGAGATCGGCTGGTCGTTGATCACCCCGGCCGGCGGCAGCACGCAGGACAGCCCGACGTTGAACCGGATCAGCAGCGGGTCGGTGACGCCGGCCGGCAGCTTCAGCACCCCGCCGGCCTTGCCGGCGGCGTCGGTCTGGATGCACTCCAGCACCTGCTCGGCGACCACGGCGGCCACCTTCTGCGGCTTACCGCTCACCCCGATGTAGCCGGTCAGGTCGTAGGCGATGGTGCCGCCCGGCCGGACCGTCATGGTCAGCACGGACGCCGTCGGCGGCGGGGTCACGGTGATCGTCGCGGACGCGCTCACCGCGCCGGTGCTCACCTTCAGGGTGTGCTGCCCGGTGGCCAGCTGGCCCGGCAGGGTGACCCGGGCGGACGTGGGCAGTGCGCCCGCGGCGTCGGTGCTGATGGTGCTGGACAGCGTGCTGCCGTCCAGGGTGACGCTGGCCGCGGTGCTCGCCGAGAAGCCGGTGCCGGTGAGGGTGACCTGGGCGCCGGGCCGGAAGTGGTTGCCGGCCTGGAACACGTTGGTCGGGCTGGTCAGTCCGGTGCTCAGCTGCGCGGTGCTCTGCTGGCCGGCGACGGTGAACGGCACCTTGAAGGTGATCGGGTCGGTGAGCCGGTCGCCGGTGGTGGTGAAGAAGGCGCCGGACAGGATCCGCAGCCAGTGATTGCCGCCGCCCAGCGGGCCGGTCGCGGTCAGGTTCGCCGGTGCCTGGATCCAGCCCCGGAAGGAGCCGTTGGCGGTGTGGTCGGTGATGAACCAGTGCTTGGCCTCGCTGCCCGGCGGCACGGTGGAGCTGGCCGGCAGGTAGGCGTCCTCGCCACCGATGGTCCAGGCCGGGCCGGCGTCGTAGTCGTAGGGACGCACGGCCACCAGGGTCTCGCCGGTGGAGCCCTGGGTGGCCACGAAGCCGGTGCCGGAGATCTCGACCCGCTGGCCCGGGGCGATCACCGACGAGCTCAGCGTGATGCTGGCGCCGGAGACCGGATCGGTGATCGTGGTGGGCGCGGCGTGCGCCGGGCTGGGGGCGGTGATCGCCCCCAGCCCGGCGATGAGCACGGCGAGCGTCCCGGTAGCCAGCGCCCGCAGGCGCAGGGATGCGGTTCTCATCGTGATCGGATCCGGCCTACTTGATGACCGTCAGGGTGGCCTTGGCGCTGGATCCCTTGAGATTGCCGTTGCCGGAGTAGCTCACCTTGATGCTGTGCTTCTTGGCCGACAGCTTGGGCAGCTTGAACTTCGCCGCACCCTTGCCGGACGCGGTCAGCTTGACCGTGCCGATCTTCTTGGCGCCGTCGTAGATCGTCACGGTGCCGGTGGCGTAGCTGCCCGAGGGCACCCCGGTGCCGCTCACCTTGATGCTGGCGGTGGCCCGCTGGCTGCGCTTGATCTTCTTCTTGGACAGCGACACGGTGCTCTTCGAGCCGGCCTTCACCACGGTCAGGGCGGCGGACGCCGACGGCGTCGAGCTGCCGGTGCGGGTGGCGGTCAGCTCGTGGCTGCCGACGGACAGGGTGCGCGGCAGCGCCACGGTGGCGGTGCCGGAGGCGTCCACCTGGACGGTGTCGAGCTTGGTGCCGTCGATGGCCACGTCCACCGAGCCGGCGACCGGCTGGCCGCCGCCGCGCAGCTGGACGGTGGCGGTGTTGGCGACGCCGAAGGAGGCGCTGCTCTTGGCCAGCTGGATCGCGACCGCCGGAGCGCTCGCGGTCAGGTCGATGGTGACCAGCTTGGCGTCACCGTCGCCGACACCGGCGGCGACCACCTGGTAGCCGTTGCCGATGGTGGTCAGGCCCCACAGCACGTCGTCGGTGCCGCCCAGGTCGATGCTGGCGCTCTCGCCGCTGCTGCCGTCCGGCGCGGTCACGGTGACGATGGCGTCGTTGGTGCCCTGGGTGGCGCCGACGCCGACGATCCGGCCGTCCGGCAGCACCACGTGACCGCGGTGCCGGTCGCCGCTGCCGTTGCCGTCCTCACCGAAGTGGTAGGCGACCAGGCCGTTCTCGCCCCAGGACCGGTTCAGGCTGCCGTCGGACTTGAGGCTGAACAGGATGGCGTCCACGTTGTTGTTGGCCGCGGCACCGGTGCGTCCGCCGCGGTAGCCGTAGGCGCTGACCAGGTAGTTGCCGTCGGCCAGCCGGCTGAACCCGTAGGCCTCGGCGAAGCCGCCGTTGCCGCCCGGGTAGAGGGTGGTCAGCCCGTCGTCGCCCCAGGAGGCGTCGGCCTTGCCGTCGGCGGTGACCTTGCTGATGAACGGCTGGTTGTTCGAGCCGACGTTGGCGTAGCCGGTGGAGAACCAGGAGCCGTCGGTGTCGAGGAAGCCGCGCCGCACGTTCACGCTGAACGAGGTCGGGAAGGCGACCACGCCGTCGCTGCCGAACGAGGTGTCCAGCCCGCCGTTGGCCTTGACCTGGACGGTGGCCAGGGAGCGGGTGCCGCGGGTGCCCTTGCTGTCGGTGCCGACGCCGGCGGTGAAGACGGCCTTGCCGTTGCCGCGGATGGCGATGTCGTAGCCGGCGTAGTCGGGCACCGGCGCGCCGCCGCGCGGGTTGGTGCCGTCGCTCAGCGAGATCCGGGTCCAGCCGCCGTCGCCGTAGCTGGTGTCCAGGGTGCCGCGGGGATGCAGCCGGGCGACGAAGATGTCGGTGTCGGACGCGGTGGACGCCTCGGACTGATCGCCGTCCACCTCGCCGAGCACCAGGATCCGGCCCAGCCTGTCGACCGCCACGCCCTTGGCCTGCTCCTTGGTGCCCGGGTTGGTGGTGATGGTCGAGTGGAAGCTGCTGACCAGGTCGACGACGGCCCGGCCCTCGGTGCCGAAGCTGGTGTCCAGCGAGCCGTCGGGGTTGCTCTTGGTGACCAGCACGGCCTTGTTGGTGCCGTCCACCACCTGGTAGCCGACGCTGAAGGTGCCGCCGTCGGGGGCGGCGGCGACGCCGTTGAAGGCGTCGGCGACGCCCGGGGCGCCCTGGTTGACGATGGTCGGATCGGGGATCGCCGCGGCGGCCTGGGGCGCGCCCAGAGCCAGCGTGGACGCGATCAGTGCGGCGCCGCTGAGGGCGCCGAGGCCGCGGGCGCATCGTTTGCGCGCGCTGTCGTGCTGCATGTCTCTCCTTGAGGGGATCGCCCCGGGCGCGTTTCGGACGTCGGCCACGGACGGCGATGATGGTTAGGTTAGGAATACCTAAGCATCATCTGTTGACCAGGGAGCACCCCCTAAAATTGAGGGGTCCCGGATCCGCTACGTCGCGGTGGTGCGCGGCAGTTCCAGCCGGACCAGGGTGCCGCCGCCGGGCCGGGCGGCGATCCGCACCCGGCCGCCGGCGTCCGCGGCGACGTGCCGGATCAGCCGCAGGCCGAGCCCGGCCGGCGCCTGCGGGTCGATGCCCACCCCGTCGTCGCCGATCTCGGCGACCAGACCGGACGGCTTGCCGCGCACGGTGACCGTGACGGTGTCGGCGCCGGCGTGCTTGACGGCGTTGCGCACCGCCTCCTTGACCACCCGGAAGGCCACCGCCACCGCCGGATCGTGCAGCGGCAGCGGATCGGCCGGCAGTTCGGTGCGGACGCCGGCGCCGCCGGGCAGTTCGCTCAACCAGCCGGCCAGCGCGGGGGCCAGGTCGTCGTCGCGCCACTCGGTGCCCTCGCCGCCGCCGAGCAGTTCGCGCAGCTCGTGCACGTCGTGGGCCAGCAGGTCGCTGGCCCGGTCCAGGGTGGCGCTGATCTCCGGCGGGGCCGGACGCCGGCGCGCCGCGTCCAGCCAGAGCCGGATCGCGGAGAGGTCCTGCACGGTGCGCTCGTGCAGCACCTCGGAGATCCTGCGGTGCTCGTCGGCCCGGGCCCGCAGCGCGCGGTCGGCGAACAGCGTCCGCTCCCGCTCGGCGGCCGCCACGGCCCGGGTCAGCCGCAGGCTCAGCGGCAGCGTGACCAGCCCCACGATCAACACCCCGAGCAGTGAAACCGGTAGCCAGTCGCGCAACAGCCGGAACCGGGTCTGGTCGAACTCGACGAACGGCTTGTACACCTCGAGCACGTAGCGGGTGCCGGTGCCGTCGGCGAACGGCAGGTAGATCTCGTACAGATTGGGCAGTGCCGGGCCCTCGGACTCGCTGCCGTCGGAGAGCCGGTCCACCACCGCCTGGTCGGTGTCCAGGGCCACCGCGGCGCCGCCCAGCGGGAGCCGGGTGCCGGTCCGGTCCGAGGTCGACCAGAGGAAGCGTCCGGTGCTGGCGTCCAGCCGCTCCCAGACGTGCACCGCGACGATCGTGCCGTCGCGCAGCTGGGGATCGACGGCGGCAGCCAGCCGGTCGCGCCAGTCGGCGTCCTCGGCCAGATCCTGGGAGGTCAGCGGCAGGGCCAGCCCGAGCGCGACCGAACGGACGTGGCCGACCGCGGCCTCCTCGGCCTGGCCGGTGGCCCGCCGGTCGACCTGCCAGGTGACCACCCCGGCGACCACCAGCATCACCGCCAGCACGCTCAGCACGTGCTGCCGCACCGCCCGCCGCACCCGGACCGGACGCCGCACCCGGTGCCGCGCCGGTTCGCCGGCGTCCCGCTGTTCCGGGCCGGTCATTGCCGGGGCAGGTCGAGCAGGTCGAGGCTGGCCGCCTTCAGCACGGCCGCCAGCTGGGTGTGCACGCCAAGCCGCTCCCGGGCGCTTTTCACGTAGTCACGCACCGTGTGGGTGCTCAGCCCGAGCCGATTGCCGACGGCCCGGACGTCGGCGCCGTTGGCCAGCAGCTGCAGGATCTCGATCTCCCGGGCGCTCAACGGTCCTTCCGGGGCGTGGGCGGCCGCACCGGTGGTGAACAGCCGCTCGCCGGCCATCACCCGGCGCAGCGCGATGAGCAGCTCGTCCAGCCCGATGCCCTTGGGCAGCACTCCCCAGGCGCCCAGGTTGCGGGCCCGGATCACCACGTCGCGCTGCAGGTGGCCGGTCAGGATCACCGCCCGGACCTCCGGCGCGGCCTGTTCCAGCCGGGCCAGCAGCGACAGCCCGTCCACCTCGCCGAGCCGGACGTCGACCACCGCGATCGCGGTGCTGTCGCGGAGCAGGTCGATCGCCCGGTCGGGGTCGCCGGTGACCTGGATCTGGTCGAACCCGGGCTCGCCGCGCAGCGCGGCGGCCAGCGCCTCGGCGAACACCGGGTGGTCGTCGATCAGGACGACCCGCCAGGCGGATCCCGAGGCCGGCGGGACGCCGGGGGAGGACGGAGCGGAAGCGGGCATGGCGGTTGCGACCCTACCCGGCGTCGATGAGGAACGGCGGCGTCCCGCGCAGCAGGCGGACTCGGAAGGTAGGTAAGGCTTGCCTTACCATCAGCATATGACCTCCCCTCGTCAGCGCACCGTCGTGGTGACCGGAGCCGCCGGCGGCATCGGCCGTGCCGTGGCGGTGCAGCTCGCCGACCAGGGCGTGCGGCTCGGCCTGCTCGACCGGGACGCGGCGGGCCTGCGGGCGACCGCCGAGGCGGTCCGGGCGTCCGGCGCCTCGGAACCGCTGACCCTGGCCGTGGACGTCGCCGACCGGGCGGTGTTGGCCGTCGCCCTGCACCGGGTCGCGGCGGACGGGCCGCTGGACGGCCTGGTCAGCGCCGCCGGCGTGCTGGAACCGGGCGGGCTGGCCGACACCACCGAGGAAGCCTGGCAGCGGCACTTCGCGGTCAACACCACCGGGGTGTTCCAGCTGCTGCAGGAGGGTGCGCCCCGGCTCCGCGACGGCGGCGCGGTCGTGGTGATCAGCTCGAACGCCGCCCGGGTGCCGCGACTCGGCATGCTCGCCTACGCGGCGTCCAAGGCGGCCACCTCGGCGCTGACCCGCTGCGCCGGGCTGGAGCTGGCCGCCCGCGGCATCCGCTGCAACGTGGTCGAGCCCGGCTCCACCGACACCGCCATGCAGCGCGACCTGTGGCCCGACCCGGAGGCCGGCGCCGCCCATGCGGTCGGGGGCGATCCTGCCGCCTACCGGGTGGGCATTCCGCTGGGCCGGATCGGCGCCCCCGCCGACGTCGCCGCGGTGGTCTGCTTCCTGCTCTCCGACGCCGCCCGCCAGGTCACCCTGCAACAGGTCTTCGTGGACGGCGGTGCGTCGCTGTGACCGAACTCGCCGTGAGTGAGTTGACCCGGCCCGAGCCGTCCGCCGGCGACCCGTGGGCGGGCCTGGCCGCCGGGCCGCTGTTCACCGGCGACCGGACGGTGGCCGGCACGGTGCTGGAGACCTGGCACGGGTCCGGCCCGGACTGGGCCGATGCCGTGCTGGCCGGCCTGCGACCCGGCGAGCGCGCCCTGGTGGCGCTGCCGTTCCGTCCGGACGCCCCGGGCGTCGCGCACCGGATCGCG
>NZ_JASGDE010000130.1:0-11576 GCF_047607385.1 Micropruina sp. | reverse complement strand
CCCAGCTCAGCCGGCCCCGGCGCACCGCGGCCCCAGCGCCCGACCTGCACTGGGCGGCCGGCACCGCGGCCCTGCAGGTGGGTTGCTGGCTGGCCGGCGGACTCCCGGACGCCCTCGGCAGCGTGCTGATCCCGGACGCCGACCGTGCGCTGCGGGTCCGGCCGCTGCGGGCCCATCCCGGCTGCGCCTGCCGGACGCCGCGCTGATTCGGCACCGGTTGGCACAATAGGCGCCATGCAGCCCGACGATCCCGACGACGACCGGCAGCTACCGACTTCGTCGCTGGCCCGGGCGTCCCGGATGTTGTCGCTGCCGCTGGGCGCCGCCGGACGCCAGGTGGTCGGGCTGGGCCGCCGGCTGTTGGGTGCGGACGCCGACGTGGTGGACGCCGAACTGCGCGGTGCCGCCGCCGAGCAGCTGTTCGCGGTGTTGGGCGAGCTCAAGGGCGGGGCGATGAAGTTCGGCCAGGCGCTCAGCATGTTCGAGGCGTTCCTGCCCGAGGAGATCGCCCGGCCGTACCGGCAGCACCTGGCCAAGCTGCAGGACAGCGCTCCCCCGTTGCCATCGTCGCGGGTGCAGGCGGTGCTGCGCAACGAGTTGGGGCCGCGCTGGCGGGACCGGTTCGCGTCCTTCGACCTGCGGCCGGCGGCTGCGGCGTCCATCGGGCAGGTACACCGGGCGGTGCTCACCGACGGGCGTCCGGTGGCCGTGAAGATCCAGTACCCGGGCGCCGATCAGGCGCTGCGTTCCGATCTGCGGCAGATCGAGCGGCTGGCCGGCGTGGTGGCTCCGCTGGCCGGCGGCGTGGACGTGGTGACGATCAGCCGGGAGCTGGCCGAACGGATCTCCGAGGAGGTCGACTACACGCTGGAGGCGGACAGCCAGGCGCGGGCCGCGGCCGCCTTCGCCGGCGACCCGGAGTTCGCCGTCCCGGGCGTGCACGAGGCGACCACCCGGGTGCTGATCACCGACTGGCTGGACGGCCGCAAGCTCTCCTCTGTCGCCGATGACCCGGCCGAGGAGCGTAACCGGGTCGGCCTGGCCTACGTCCGCTTCCTGTTCGCCGGACCGGCCCGCGCCGGCCTGCTGCACGCCGACCCGCATCCGGGCAACTACCTGGTGCTGCCGGACGGACGCCTCGGCGTGGTCGACTTCGGCCTGGTCGCCCGGCTGCCGGAGGGGCTGCCGTCCGCGATGGGACGGCTGATCCGGCTCGCCATCGACGACGACGCCGACGCGATGACCGCCGGGCTGGCTGATGAGGGGTTCATCGCCCGCGACGTCGACGCCCGCGAGCTGCTCGGCTACCTGGAGCCGTTCGTCGAGCCGGCCCGGGTCGAGGAGTTCCACTTCGACCGGGAATGGATGCGGGCCCAGTTCCTGCACATCCGCAGCAGCTCCGACCGTCACGGGGTCGCCATGCGGCTCACCATTCCCCCGGTGTACGCGCTGATCCACCGGGTCTGGCTGGGCGGCATCGCCGTGCTGGCGCAATTGGACGTCACCGCCCGGTTCCGCGGTGTGCTCGCCGAGCTGCTGCCCGGTTGGTACGACTAGGAGCTCTCATCCAGGATCGCGAACACCGACTCGGCGTACTTGTCGGCCTTGGAACGACCCACGCCGGCGATCGCCAGCAGCTCCTTCTCGGTGCTCGGACGCGCCTCGGCGATCGCCATCAGGGTGGCGTCGGTGAACACGCAGAAGGCGGGCAGGCCCACCGATGCGGCCTCTTGCCGGCGCCATTCGCGCAGCAGTTCCCAGGTGTGTTCGTCGTAGTTGGACGGGCAATCGGCGTGGCGTCCCAGCTTCAGCTCGGCGCCGGCGGCCAGCGGCTCACCGCAGACCCGGCAGGTCATGCTGAGCTTGCTGCGCTTCTTGCGACCTCCACCGGAGGCCGGCCGGGAGGGGCCGGTGTCGGGGCGGATGCCGTCCAGGAAGCGGGACGGTTTGCGGCGAGCTCCGCCGCCGTTGCGGGACTCGGCCCAGGAGATGGACAGGTGTCGCTTGGCGCGGGTGATGCCGACGTAGAGCAGCCGGCGTTCTTCGGCGATCTGCTCGGGCGACTGGGCGAGCGCGAACGGCAGCGTGCCTTCCTGGACGCCGACCAGCGCCACACCCTCCCACTCCAGGCCCTTGGCGGCGTGCAGGGTGGACAGTGTCACCCCGGCTCCGGCCGGGGCGTGTTCGGCCCGGGCGCGTTCGTCGATCTCGGTGAGCAGCTCGGCCAGCCCGGCCTCGGGGTGTTCGGCCGCGTACTCCTGGGCGAGGCCGAGCAAGGCGGCCAGCGACTCCCAGCGTTCTCGGGCCTGGCCCTGACCGGACGGCGGTTCGGCCGTCCAGCCCTGCCCGGCCAGCACCCCGCGGACGGCGGTGACCAGGTCGCCGGTGTCGGCGGCTAGCTGTCCTTTGAGCGCGACGATCGCGGAACGGACTTCGCCGCGCTGGAAGAACCCCTCGGACGCCCGCAGCGTGAACGGCACCCCCGCGGAGGAGAGCGCGGCCTCGTAGGCCGGGGACTGGGCGTGGATCCGGTAGAGCACGGCGAGTTCGCCGGGTGGGACGCCGTCGCGGATCAGTCCGGCCAGCCAGCGCGCCACCTGTGCGGCCTCGTCGGCTTCGGTGGCCGCCTGGCTGAATCGGGCCTGCGGGCCGGTTCCGGCCTGGGCGATCAGCCGGACGCCCTCGCCCGGCCCGCGAGTGTGCAGCACCTTGTTGGCCAGCTCGACCACCTGGTCGGTGGAGCGGTAGTCGCGGACCAGCCGGATCACTTCGGCGTCCGGGTGCCGGATCGGGAACCGGGTCAGGTAGCTGGAGCGGGCGCCGGCGAAGGAGTGGATGGTCTGCGCCGGGTCGCCGACCACGCACAGGTCGGGACGCTCGGCCTGCCACAGTTCGAGCAGCTTCTGCTGCAGCGGGCTGACGTCCTGGTACTCGTCGACCACCAGGTGCCGGTAGGTGCGCCGCACCTGGGCTCGGACGTCGTCGTGGTCGGAGAGCAGCGCCACCGCGCAGAGCAGCACGTCGTCGAAGTCGATCACCCCGCGGTCGCTCTTCACCTGCTCGTAGCGGGCGTAGATGCGGCCGACGCCGGTGGCGTCCACCCCGGAGACCTCGCGGCCCTGCTCGGCGGCCAGTTCGGCATAGTCGGCGGGCGGCACGTTGCTCACCTTCGCCCAGCTGACCTCGGTGAGCAGGTCGCGCAGGGTGCCGGATTCGGCGCGATGGCCGAGTTGGCGTCCGGCGGCCTCGGCCATCATGCCGGCGCGGGCGTCGCTGACCCGGGGCAGCTCGCTGCCCATCGCGTTCGGCCAGAAGTACTGGGCTTGGCGCAGCGCCGCGGAGTGGAAGGTGCGGGCCTGCACCCGCGGGAAGCCGAGTCCGCGCAGCCGTCCGCGCAGCTCGCCGGCGGCGCGGGTGGTGAAGGTGACCGCCAGCACCGCGAACGGGTCGTAGGCGCCGATCGCACAGCCGTAGGCGATCCGGTGGGTGATCGCGCGGGTCTTGCCGGTTCCGGCGCCGGCGATCACCGCGACCGGCACGCCGAAGGTGGTCGCCACGGCCCGCTGTTCGGGGTCGAGGGCGGCCAGCAGCGCATCGGGATCGGGCACGTCGGACACTCTAGAACGCCGCTCGGACAGAACCCGCGGCGCGCTCGCTCAGCGAGGTCGCGAGTCGACCAGCCAGCTGAGGATCTTCTCCCCTGGCGACCAGTCGTGGAGATCGCTGGTTCCCCACGGGGTCACGCGGTACTCCTGCCCGGTCGGGGATCGCCACCAGAACACCCCGCTGCGCGGCTGCCGCAACCGCCAGCGCCCCGCGGTCTTGGCCCGATGGACGCGGCGGCTGAGCGGGCCAAGATTGCCGGGCCTGGTCTGGCCGGCGCCGCCCGGAACGAAGGGAACGGTGTGGTCCAGATCGAGCCTGCGGGCCGGACGGGACGAGTAGGGAAAGACCTCGCAGCCGTCGCGCAGCACCACCGACGCGCGGACTCGCCGGGGAATCTCGTAGTTGTCGACAGCCTCATCGGTGCCGACGTGCAGCACGGGCGTGATGGTGACGCGATGCGTGCCGAACAGTTCGGCCAGCTGCGCCTTGGTGACCGGACCGAGCGTTTCGGAACGAGCTACCGGCGCGTCCGGCGAACTGTCGCTGGTTCCGGTGATCATCTCAGGGGTCAAGTGCAGGTACACCGCTGTGCGCGGTAGGTGCCGCTCGTCGTCAGCGCCGCCCAACAGCGCCTGGGCACGCGCCGGCGTGGCGAGAATGCCCAGGGCTTTCGCCCTGCGGACGTCGAGCGGGTCGGCGTCGCCGAGCCGCCTCAGCGTCTTCGCGATGGCCCGGATGGTGGATTCCAACTGCTGCGCATCGGTGGTGTCGACGCGGGCCCACACCTCCGACACCGCAGGATCGCCCGTCGCGGCCGTGTTGGCGAATCGGGTGGCGCGGGCCTTCCTGGTGGCTTCTTCGACCTTGTCGGCGGCCACCTGGGCGATCAGCCCGCGGGCCAGCCGGATCAGCCGGGGCCAGGCGATCCGTCCGTACTTGCCTTTCAGCCGATCGTCGACCCGCAGCGCCTGATCCAGCGTCAGGTCGTAGCTCGCGCACAACTGGACGAGTTGGAAGCCTCGGTAGGTCGCGACGCTTCCGCTGGTCACGGCGTTCCACAGGTGTGGGTGTCGCGCATGCAGGTTGAGCACATCGCGGATCAGCCAGGTCGCAGCGGTGACCGACCGCCCGGTCGCGGCGGCGATCTCCAACGGCAGGAACTCCCCCACCAGCCGGGTACCGTCGGCGCCGAGACGCACCGGACGCTCCCCGACCACGTCGAACTCGTCGTCGGTCGTCCACTCGTGGGCCACCGCGAGCTCGTAGACGGCATGGAGTTCTTCGGCGTCCGCGAGCTTGCGAAGCTCCCCGGCTCCGCGCAGCCGGTCGACCGCCGAAGCGGCTTGACCCAACGCTCCACCCTCCATCATGTGTTCGATTATAGCGTGTCATGCCCTAGTTGAACATCTATTGGTGAGGCATCTTTCTGTTCACTGTCGAGCGCCCCGGTCCTCACCCAGGACCCCGACCGACTCTCCTCTCGGTCGTGCTGGGTTCAGAGAAAATGTCGGAACCACCCCCTAGGGTGTTGCCACTCACCAACAGCATCCGCGCCCCCATCGAAGACGCCCTCCTGCGCCCCCAAGCCCGCAGGCTCGCGCAGACCAGCAGAGTCGGCTATTTCCGCAGCAGTGCGTCGGAAACGCTGACGTGATCGCCCACCCGAATGACGAGCTGCCCGCCAAGCCCTCCAGCATCGGACCAGACCCAGAACTCGATCTGACCGTGGTTTTCACGAACGGATATCTTCGACGCCGTCTCTCGCTCGACGAGCAACCGCTCTTCCTCGGCCTCCAGCCAGCGCACGTGAACAGAGCCTGCCGTCTCGTCCCAAGTGAGGGTGACCACCGAGCCGTCGTCGGCCCAACTGGTCACGCTGACGACCCCCGGCTCGTCTCCGGGCACAACGTCGACGGGAAGCCCGTCGAGTTCGGAGAGCCGAGGAACCTCCATGAGCTCGCTCATCACGGGCCTCCCCTCGGGATTGCGGTCGTCAATCGGAAGCCGGAGACCGTGACCTGCCAAGTCGACTCGAACTTCAGGAAGCCATCCGGCCCAGAGAAGAGCGGGTCGCGGATCTGGAACGTGCCGTGCTCGTTCGTGGAGGTCCGCGCGATGTTGTCGTTGCGCGCAATCACGTCATCGAAGTGGTCCGACAGCAACGACCTGGCTGCCGGACCCAACTCGGCCGAAGAGGGAGTCTTACTTGCCGGCGTCGACCAGCACGATCGCCTCACGACGCAGCCCCTTCATCGACCCGCTTCATGACAAGCAGGGCCTGGCCAGCGGCTCTCACAACAGCGGGCCAGCGCGGATCTGTCCCATAGACCTCGTCGGCCGCGTCACCTAGCTCGTCAAGCATTGGCCCCAGCACGAGCTCCAACTCGGCGAACGCGAGCACCTCCGCCGAATGGATGATCGCACCCACCGCCGCTTCCGGCTCAGGTAGAACAGCGCAGTCGTCGTAAAGGACGTGGACTATCAAACTGAAGTCTTCGTAGTAGTTCACGCCCTCATCGACACGACCCCATCTGGCCTGCTGGTGTCGGACGTCGCTTAGCGAACGCAGTGCTGCAACGGCCTGCAGCCGCATCTCGGGGAAACGGATCGGCATGCTCATGGCGCACTCCAACTTGACCATGACATCCACTCTGTCAGAGGTATGTGGGCCTGCGGGTTCTCACTCTGCGACCCGACGATGGGCTTCCCGTCTGGCCCAATGACCTTTCCCCGTTGCGGACGACAACATGGTCGACCTGCTGCGACAGTCGCGGCGACCCGGGGAGCCCTGATCGATCCTGACGCCGTTGCCCGTCACCAGCCTGCTGGAGCGTCTCGCCGCCGCAGACTTCGCCCACCGCGTCGCTGCGGTCCGCAAACAACGCGGCAGGACCCAACAGACACTCGCCGACACGTCGGGGTTACGTCACCCAGCTGCGGCGCTACGAAGCCGACACCAACCAGCCCACCCTCGATATGCTCCGCGTCCTCGCCGTCTCCGCCGACGAACTCGTCTTCGACCCCGACGAACGCGGCCCCAAGACGAAGCCTGCGGCTTTACCTTGCCGCACTTGACCAACTCCACCCCGACGAACGCAACAGCATCCGCGCCCTCATCGAAGGCGCCCTCCTACGCCACCAAGCCCGCAGACTCGCCCAAACCAACTGAGCGCTACTCAGGTCGATAGGCCGCACGCAGGACGTCGTTGAGTCGATCTCGCAGCTCTCTGGCCTGTGCCTGGGTCACGCCGAGCCGGGTGTCGAACTCCCACTCGTCAACAGCTTCGAGTGCTTCATTGATGGCCCCGGCCAGCACGGCCAACTCGTCCCTCGTCATCGCGAAGACCAGTTCGTCATCAACGACCTCGTCGTCGCCGATCCATGGAGTGTCGGGGTGAAGTTGTCGCATCCGGGCTACAATACCATTTCTCCCGCTTAGTCCCATAGTAGAGGCCAGTCACTCATGGCCTAAGGCTCGCAAACCGAGGCGGCGGCCCGGGCGTCCCGTGAGAAACGTCTTGCTGGACGGGTCATACATTCACTCAAGGTAGGTTGAGATGGCGCTGTCCACGACAAAGACCAGCACGCCAAACGCTATTACAATAGCGGCACCCCTCTGAATCTCGACTGGAACGGGAATAACTTTGGCTAAGAGTAGGACAACACCGACGGGGAAGATCACGCCTGCGAGGGGGGCCCATAGCGAACTCGGAGTACCAGAGCCCGAGCACGCTACGCCTTCTCGCAATGAACTTCCGCTGCAAGTAGCCCATCAAACGCCCCACTTAAAGCCTCAGATCTTTAGGCCATCGCCAACGCACCCACACACCGTCACCTATTTCGCAAGATGGGATCAGTACGAGATCTCCTCTTGTGACGCCGGTCAACCAAGACTACCACTATCCCATCGATAAAGATGCCGAACGCAAATAGTCCAGTCAAGTAGACCACCCACGGGCCGCCTATAGCTGGGAAAGTGGACGCGAGTATTGGCCCAACGAATATCCCGCCACCCAGATAGGGGACCTATCCGGACTGAGTCCATACGAACCAGAATCGACCTTTGGACGTGGATGTGAACCACGCTTTCAATCCGTCAACGAACCTTGACGGTATCGAGGAATCGGGCAATCTTCTCACCGTTCTTAGCTCCTTCCGCGCTGCCTATCACGGCTACGGCCCAGAAATCCAGCGGTTCTTGGGCGCGACCCTCGAGCGGGCCCATTGTCGACTCTATCGGTCGCTTGATACACCAGGCAGGACGCCTGAAGGTCGCACGTCAAGTCTCTCAGAACGTCGTAGCGACAAGATAGGCGAGCTGCGCAATCAGCACTAAGCCGAAGACTGAGATCAGCCAGAACGCGCCCCCTCGATCATTCCTCCTCCTCCAGATATGGAACACAGTCCACATCGTCAATGGCGCACACCCGATTAGCATGATGGTGGCGGAGCCAATGAACACGGCATCCGGAATCAGATAGGGATATCTATCCAATTGAAATTCCCTCAGTCGAATGTACCACCAATACGCGGTGGCCGATATCCACAATAGCTGACTGAAAAGCAACGCGAGGGTGATCGAATATCCGGGGTCCTTTCGCATTCATTCACTCCCTCGTCTTGCCCGCGCGAATGTACTCGTCCAGCCGGGCCCGAATAGCCTCAGTTATCGCGCCTCCGGAGCAGCCCCGTTCGGGGCATAGTTTCGAACCCGCGACCAGACTTACGCTATTGCGAGTGACATAGAGACCGTACGGGGCAAATTGGAGGACTCTTGCGAGACCGCGGCTACATTCAACCCTTTGGGCCACACACCCATCCTCCTAGAATCCGAGGTAAACCCCGGTCAGAATAAGAACCAGAATGGCCAGATGGACGAGTGACAACCCACAGACAGCCAGGATCGATATTCGTTGAACCATCAGGCATGAGCGTACACTCGGAAACACTGCGATCACCCACAATGGTATAACGATCGAACCGAGGAAAATACCCACGTACAGCCCCACCAGAGACAGTATCGGAATCTGCCGTTCCATCGGCCCGATTAGTTCCAGCTTCTTCGTCCAGAAGTAGAGGACGCAGAAGAGCCAACAAATCTGAGTCCAGTGAAGAGCCCCCAGGTGTGGGCTCCGCGACTGAGCAGCCGGCGATCTCACTGTCGAACCTTATCGGTCGCTTGATATTCAGGGAGATGGTCGAGTATTGCCTGAGTTATTGCACCACCAGGAACCTTTCCCCCAGGATACCTGTCGGCCAGTTCATAGCCTATTCGCACACTGAGCCAGTCACCCGCGTCACTTCGCCCGCCCTTGACCGCATTCATCAGGTCGCCAACTCCCTATCTCCGCACTCGTCGAAATGCGATCGGATCACCTCCAGCATACACCCGTCGCCCTTACTCACGCCCACCGTCACCCATTTCGCGAAACGGGATCAGTACGAGATCTCCTCTTGTGACGCCGGTCGACCAAGAATACCACTATCCCATCGATAAAGATGCCGAACGCAAATAGCCCAGTCAGGTAGACCACCCACGGACCGCTCATAGCTGGGAAAATGGACGCAAGTATTGGCGCCACGAATATCCCGCTACCCAGATAGGGAACCCATCCGGACTGGGCCCATATGAACCAGAGTCGACCTTTAGACGTGCGTGTGAACCACGCTTTCAATCCGTCAATGAACCTTGCTGGTATCGAGGAAGCGGGCAATCTTCTCACCGTTCTCAGCTTCTTCCGCGCTGCCTATAAAACGGCTAGAACCCCAGAAATCCAGGGGCTCCTGGGCGCGGCTTCACCGACATAGCCGCACCAGCCACGGGTATGAATATCACATGTCCATCTTCTTGCGACACGGTGGGTCGCACCCACCATCAGTAGCCGGTCGCGGCCGCCCATGTCGCATAGCCGACCACGAGCGCCCTCAAAAGGAAGTGGCTACGCTTGTGATTCATCAACCCACTTCGCCTTATTGGTTCGTCGCGTACTCATCGAGGTTAACCAGATGGCCTTTAAGACAAATGTCAATCATCGAAGTGGTTGACATTATGACGTTCAAGGTAGGTTGAGATGGCGCTGGCCACCGCATAGGGGTCGACCGTGAATCTGGGCATCAAGCACTCCCTTGCGTTGACCCCCAGCGAGTGTAGAGAGTCAACCATCAGAGGTATACCCACCCGACAAGACGAGCAATCAGAAATAGGAGTTGCGCCGTCGCCAGGCCACCCAAGGAGAGAATCGCGGCCCTTCCAACGCGACCTCAGCGGATACCCCCACACGTAAACGACCGTTAATATGGGCAACACAGGACATCCGACTCCCATTACAAAAGCAGCAATCAGGTGTACCCACAGATCGAAAAGCGCGGCATCCGAGTTGTCAGGAAGGGGCGGTTCGGGAACTCTCGGCGAATAGAGGCGAAACCACCACCAGAGCGTCGCAGCCAGCCATACCAACTGACAGGCCAGCACGACCACAAAGTGGCGAGCTTCCGATACACTTCGCTTATTCATGCCAGAGCGCCCCCAATTTGCGTCACGAAGCTCCCCATGCGAGCCGGGGTCGACGCGCCGGCGATTTCGTGAGATTAGGCAACAATCGGCGCCCAGAAATATATTGCCTGAGCCAGAGGTAGAACGCCGAGAATGGCAACTGCCCAACGGATACTACTGCTCTCACTCTTCGAAAATACCGCATGCCCGACTGCCCACATAGGCACAACTACCGAACCCACGAGCATCACGATCGCGGCTGCAATGAAGAACGGATCGGGTATGAATATCACATGTCCAGCTTCTTGCGAAACGGTTAGCCGCACCCACCACCAGTAGCCGGTCGCAGCCACCCATGTCGCATAGCTGACCATTAACGCCTTTAATAAGAAGTGGCTGCGCTTGTGACTCATCCGCCTACCTCACCTTATTGGTTGTCGAGTATTCATCGAAACGAGCTAGGATAGCTTTAGTGATTGCACCGCTGGGAACGTTCCCATTGGGATACCTATCCGCCAGTTCGTATCCAATTTCGATGCTAATTCGATCACCCGCGTCGTCAGTGCCGCCGAAAGCGCGGTTTCCGAGGTCGCTGAAATCCTTGCCGACCGTCTGCTTTGCGACGTAACCATAGTGAATGTTCGACCAAACGTCTCGATAAAGACGCGCCTGCTTTCCCGGAACCGGCAGATAGCGGTCATCGTTCACAATCGGTCGGCCAAGCTCGGCCTCGATCATGCTGTCTGCTGGCCACTTGTGATCCCAGCCACCCTTCTCCATCATTTTGAAGAAGAAGAGCATTCCACCTCTTAGCAGAGCGGCCCAATTGGCGTCTGCGTTCACCCCAAGCTGGGTCGGATTGAGCCGATCCTTTGCGGCGTGGACGTTTCGATTCAACTCCCCTGTCATATAGCTGTCTACCTTTCCCCAAACTTTGGACGTTTTGGAAGCTGGCGCGGACTTGACTTGATCACTGTAGGGATTCTTGCCGCGGAATGCAGCCTTGGGTCGAGCTAAGTATCCGTGCTTCTTGTATTTCTTCGGCGTCCCCTTGGGCCATTTTCCAGTCCGATGCTTCGTCTCCCTCGCGATCACAGCGGGGTCGAAGCGTCGACGATCCCAATCGCAGCTGTCGATGCACATGAACAGCCCGGTCGGGTCTGCCTTCGTCACCGGTGTGTTGTTCGCGTACAGGTACGGGTTCCACTGCAACGGGTCGGCCAGGTCCTGGATGGGGTCGACGGTGATGAAACGCTGCAGAGCCGGATCGTAATCACGAGCACCGATCCGGGTCAGACCGGTCGCGTCCTTGGTGCCACCAACGAAACCACGCTCACCCGCCCACACCGCCGGCGGCGTGCCACGCGGATTCCCATACGGGTCCTGCCACGACGTCGACAACGCCCCCGTCGCGTTGTTGATCTGATGATGCGTCGTACCCTGCCAATCCGACACCAACGTCGACACCGTGTCGTTG
>NZ_JASGDE010000129.1:0-17655 GCF_047607385.1 Micropruina sp. | reverse complement strand
GACAGCGACTGCCAGCGCAGGACGGCCCGGTCCCGCGGCAGCAGGACCGGGCCGTCCACACGGGACGCGCAGTCGTCGAAGTCCGGCGCGTTGAAGGGCTGGCCGGGCCGTCCTGACTGCATCGCTTGGCTCGCTCAGGTCATCGACGCCGCGTAGATCGACGCGATCGACGATTTCAGCGTGGCGTCGAACTGCGCGTCGTTCTGCTGGGCGGTCAGCCCGTCGAGCAGGGCCCGGCTGAAGCTGGCGATCAGGCCGGGGTTGCGGGCCAGCCGCTCGTTGGCCTCGTCGCGGCTGTAGCCGCCGGACAGCGCGACCACCCGGACCACCTTCGGGTGCGCGATCAGGTCGCTGTAGAAGCCGTCCACGCTGGGGATGGTCAGCTTGAAGGAGACCCGGCGGTCCCCCAGCTTCTCCAGGCCCTCGAAGATGGCGGCCTTCAGCAGGTCCTCGGCCGCCTCCTTGTCGGGGATGGTGATGGTGATCTCCGGCTCCAGGATCGGCATCAGCCCGGCGTCCACCACCCGCGCGCCGAGCTCGAACTGCTGCGCGACCGCCTGGGCGATGCCGGCGGCATCCGCGGCATGGATCACCGAGCGCTCCTTGGTGCCGAACACGCCGGCCCGCACGGCGCTGGCCAGCCGCTCGTCCAGGCCGGGGATGCCCTTCATCAACTGGACGCCGTCGGCCCGCTCGGCCAGCCCCTTGTCGATCTTCAAGATCGGCAGGATGCCCTTGCGCTGCCACAGGTACTCGGCGGCGTTCAGGCCGTCGATCTGCCGGGCCAGGGTGCCCTCGAACAGGATCGCGCCGAGAATGTGTTCGCTGGTGAACACCGGGCTGGTGATGATCCGCACCCGTGCGGCGTGGATCAGGTCGAACATCTCGGCCTCGGACGAGTACTGCGACTCGTCGATGCCGTAGTTGCGCAGCGCCTTGGGCGTGGAACCGCCGCTCTGGTCGAGCGCGGCGATGAAGCCGGCGCCGGTCTCGAATCGGGTGAGCATCGACTGATCAGACATGAATGGCCTCCTCGACATTCATCGATTGATCTATTCCACGCTACTCCGGGTCGGCGCCCGGCACGCCCGGGTCGGCAGATTCCCCCGTCACCCAGACCGCGGCGGCGATCTCGTCCGGCGCGGCGGCGGCGTCCACCTCGGCGCCGGGCACGATGCCGAGCGCCTGGCAGCGGGCCAGCACGTCCGGGTCGGCGTCCGAGACCCGGACGATCCGGCGCAACCCGCTGGTCTCCCGCAGCCGGACGGCGGGCGGACGCCGCAGCGCGCCGTCGGCGGCCGGGATCGGGTCGCCGTGCGGGTCGGCGACCGGGTGCCCGAGCAGGGCGTCGATCCGGTCGATCAGCGTCTCGGACGCCGCATGCTCCAACGCCTCGGCCTCGTCGTGCACCTCGTCCCAGCGGTAGCCGAGGACGCCGACCAGGAAGGCTTCGATCAGCCGGTGCCGGCGCACCATGGCCACCGCCAGCCGCTCGCCGCGTTCGGTGAGCCGCACCGGCCGGTACGACTCATACGTCACCAAACCCTGTGCGGCCAGGCGTTTCACCGTGTCGGAGACATTCGCCTGGGTGGTTCCGAGCCGGGTGGCCAGGCCCTTGGTGGTGATCGGCGGATCGCCCCACTCGGTCGCCGACCAGATCACCTTCAGGTAGTCCTGGGCGATGGGGGTGAGCTGCTCGACACCGGTCATCCCCACAGGGTAAGTCCCAGCAGCGCGAGATTGAGGGCCACGATCAGCGACACCGCCGTCCAGGCGATGGCCCGCAGCCGGCGTCCGTTGGCGAACCGGCCCATCACGGAACGGTCACTGGTCAGCAGCACCAGCGGGATCGCGGCGAACGGGATGCCGATCGACAGCAGCACCTGGCTGAGCACCAGCGACCAGGTCGGATCCACGCCCAGGGTGAGCACCACCAGTGCCGGGATCAGGGTGACCGCGCGGCGCACCAGCAGCGGGACGCGGACCCTGAGCAGGCCCTTCATGATCGCCGCGCCGGCGTAGCAGCCGACCGAGGTCGAGGCCAGTCCGGAGGCCAGCAGGCCGATCCCGAAGGTCACCCCGATCGCCGGCCCGAGCGCGGCGGAGATGGCGGCATGGGCACCCTCGATGCTGTCGGTGCCGGCCACCCCGTCCAGGCTGGCGGCCGCCAGCAGCAGCATCGCGATGTTGACCGTGCCGGCCACGGTCAGTGACAGCACCACGTCCCAGCGGGTGGCGCGCAGCAGTCGCGGCATCCCGCCGTCGCCCTGGACGCCGTGCCGGTCCCGGGCCAGCGAGGAGTGCAGGTAGATGGCGTGCGGCATCACCGTGGCGCCCAGCATGCCGGCGGCCAGCAGCACCGTCTGGGTGCCCTCGAAGCGCGGCACGACCCCGGCCAGGGCGGCGCCCCAGTCGACCCCGCTGACCAGCACCCCGGCGCCGAAACCGACGGTGATCACCGCCAGCAGTCCCATCACCATGAACTCGAAGGTGCGCTGCCCGCCGCGGGTCTGGACGGCCAGCAGCGCCATCGAGATCACCCCGACGATCAGCCCGCCCAGCGGCAGCGGCACCCCGAACAGGATGTAGAGGGCCAGCGCACCGCCGATCACCTCGGCCAGGTCGGTGG
Organism: Micropruina sp.; assembly: GCF_047607385.1. Taxonomy (GTDB): domain Bacteria; phylum Actinomycetota; class Actinomycetes; order Propionibacteriales; family Propionibacteriaceae; genus Micropruina. Next base: position 15,026 of record NZ_JASGDE010000129.1, on the reverse strand, counting down.
CCGCCGCGACCAGCTCGGCCTGCGCCCAGAACAGCAGCCGCGGGCCACGCCGCAGCCGTTCGCCGAGCAACTCCGGCAGGCTCCGTCCGGTGACCAGGCCGAGCTTCGCCGACAGGTACTGGATCAGCACCGCCATCCCGTTGGCCACCACCAGCACCCAGACCAGCAGGTAGCCGTACTGCGCGCCGGCGGTCAGGTTGGCGGCGACGTTGCCCGGATCGACGTAGGCGATCGCGGCGACGAACGCCGGACCGAGCAGCCAGCGCAGCCGGCGCCGGGCAGGCGGCGGGGACGTCCGGGTGATCGTTGACACGAAAGTTAAGCTACCCGAACTTTTGTTCTGCCGCAGGTGATTCGCGCGGACTGATCAGCTGCCGGCTGGGCCGCAACCAGAAAAGCAACCACGACCACCCGACCAGGCGGTGGGTTCGGCAAGCTCAACCAGCGGAGGCCCGAATCCGCCAACCGCCGGACGCCTGCTGCTGCCGCCAGAACTCGGCGAACCTGCCGTCGGACGCCAACAGGTCGGCGATGCTGCCGTCCTCGACGATGCGGCCGTCCCCCAGGAACAGGACCCGGTCGGCGTTGCGGATGCTGGCCAGCCGGTGCGCCACGATGACCCGGGTGCGCGGCGTCCGGTCGCCGCTCAGCGCGCCGCTGATCGCCGCTTCGTTCTCGGTGTCCAAGGCGCTGGTGGCCTCGTCCACCAACAGCACCGGCGCCGGCTTGAGCAGGGCGCGGGCGATGGAGACCCGCTGCCGCTCCCCACCGGACAGCGTGCCGCCGGCCTCCCCGACCCGGGCGTCCACACCGTCGGGAAGCTGCCTGACGACGGCGTCCACCCGGGCCAGTCGCCAGGCTTCGGCGACCGCCTCGGCCGGGGCGTCCGGATCGCCGACCAGGGTGTTCTCGCGGATGCTGCCGTCGAACAGGTACGGCTGCTGGAACACCACGCTGACCAGCGCCCGCCGCGTCTCGGCGTCCAGGCCGGCGGCGTCCAGACCGTCGAAGTGGACGCTGCCCTCGCTCGGATGGTGCAGGCCGGCCAGCAGTGCCAGCACGGTGCTCTTGCCCGAGCCGGACGGGCCGACGATGGCCGTGGTGCTGCCGGGTTCGAGGTCCAGGTCGAGTCCGTCCAGGACCGCCGGCGCGTCCGGGTGGTAGCGGAAGCCGACGCCGCGCAGCGTGATCCGGGGTGGGGTGACCGGGCCGTCGCGCCGGGTGCCGACCGGGACGACGGGCGCGTTCAGCACCGCACCGATCCGGCGCAGCGTGATCGCCGAGGTCTCCACCCCGCCGCTGAGTTCGGCGAGGATGGTGAACGGCTCCAGGTAGCGCACGATCACCACGATCAGCCCGATCGCCTCCGGGGTGGTGACCACCCCCGCGCCGGCCAGGGCGACGGTGCTGCCGGCCAGGACGATCAGGGCCAGCTGACTGGCCAGGCTGAAGACCAGCTGGCCCGGGATCTGCATCAGCAGCAGTCGCAGGGTGGCGCCGTGCTGGGCAGCCAGCGCCGCGCCGACATGGCTGCGTTCCGGGTCGACCCGCCGGGCGGCGCGCAGCGCGTGCTGGGTGCGGGCGAACTCCACGATCCGCTCAGTGAGCGCGCTGTTGGCGTCGGCGGCGGCCCGGTCGGCGCTGCGGCCGAGGCGTCCGGACGCCGCGTAGGCGCCGAGCAGCACCGGGACGCCGGCCAGCGCCGCGACTCCCAGCTGCCAGGCGATCGGGGTGACCGCGACGGCGATCGCCAGCGGCAGCAGCACGGCGCTGATCAGCGGGGTCACCATGTAGACGATCAGCCCGACCAGTTCCGGGCCGGTGCTGGCGATGGCCTGCCGGGTGGTGGCGGTGTTGTCGCCGTTGAACCAGCTCAGCCGCACCCGCGCGACCCGGTCGGCGACGGCGTGCTGCCCGGTGTCGAGCAGCCCGAAGCCGAGGTCGAAGCTGAGCCCGGCCACCACCCAGTCGACGGCCCAGCCGGCCAGGGTGACCAGCACCAGCAGGCCGACCCAGGTCCAGGCCCGCGCCGGTTCGGGGCCGAACAGCGCGGCCAGCAGCGGCACCAGCAGCACCGCGCCGGCGGCGCGCAGCACCACGCTGAGCACGGTCAACACCAGGTGCTTCACGACCCGGCCGCGGCTGCCGTCCGGCAGCAGGGCGAGCAGAGTGCGGATCATCGGGCCTCCTCGGTTCCGGCGCCCAGACTTCCGCTGCCCAGACCTTCGGTGCCCGGACTGCCGGTGCCCAGACTGCCGCTGCCCGGACTGCCGGTGCCCTGACTGCCGGTGCCGAGACGTCCAGCACCCAGCAGGACGCGGGTGGCGTCGGCGTCCCAGAGCCGCCGGTAGCGGCCGTCCAGCGCCAGCAGTTCGTCGTGGCTGCCGGTGTCGGCGACGCGTCCGTGGTCGAGCACCACGATCCGGTCGACCCCGGTGACGGTGTGCAGCCGGTGCGCGATGAGCAGCACGGTGCGGCCGGCGGTGAGCCGGTCCAGGGCACGTTGCACCAGGTACTCCGACTCGGGGTCGGCGAAGGCGGTCGCCTCGTCCAGCACCAGCACCGGGGTGTCGGCCAGGATCGCCCGGGCGATGGTCAGCCGCTGCCGCTCGCCGCCGGACAGGGCGGCGTCCGGGCCGAGGACCGTGTCGTAACCCTCCGGCAGCCGGACGATCCGGTCGTGCAGCTGCGCCGCCCGCGCCGCCTGTTCGACCTCGGCGTCGGTGGCGTCCGGACGAGCCAGCGCGATGTTCTCCCGCACCGTGCCGCGGACCAGTTCGGCATGCTGGAAGACGAAGCCGACCCGGGTGTACAGCTCGTCGGCGGTGAGTTCCCGGACGTCGCGGCCGCCGACCCGGATCGCCCCGGTCTCCACGTCGTGGAACCGGGCCAGCAGCGCGGCCAGGGTGGATTTGCCCGATCCGGACGGCCCGACCAGCGCGGTGACCGTGCCCGGCTCCAGGGTGAGCGTGACATCCTGCAGCACCGGCACCCCGGGACGGTAGGAGAATCCGACGCGGTCGAACTCGACCCGGCCGTCCGGGACGTCCGGCGCTGCCGAGCCGGGGAGGGTCTCCAGCACCGGCTCGTCCAGGACGACCTGGACCCGGCGGGCCGCCAGCAGGCCGGTGCGCAGCCCGGACAGTCCGTAGCCGATGCCGAGCAGCCGGGCTCCGAAAGTGGTTCCGAGCAGCAGGAACGGCAGCAGCGCCGCCGGCTGCATGCTGCCGCCGCTGACCAGCGCCGCGCCGAGCAGCACGATCAGCAACAGGGACGTGGTGGGCCGGGTGGCCAGATCCATCAGCGTCTTCTGCCGGATGAACGGCCGCTGCCAGTCGTTCAGGAAGCCGAGGTATTCGCCGAGCCGGGCCCGGAAGGTGGACGCCGCCGCACCGCCGAACACCCGCACCACCGGCTGTCCCTCGATGTAGCCGCCGGCCTCGCCGTTCATCCGCTCGGCCCAGCGCAGCGCCTGCGACGTCTTCTGACCGGACTGGACGACCATCGCCCACATGGTGACCACGTAGACCAGCACCGGCAGGAAGAGCAGCAGCGAGATCCGCCAGTCCACGGCGAACAGGTAGACCAGCACCACCACCGGCGCCACCACGGCGGCGACGGCGTCCGGGACGGCGTGGGTGACCAGGTAGTGCAGGGCCAGGGTGTCGTCCTGGACCAGCTGCTTGACCTGGCCCGAGCCGCGGGTGTCGAACCAGCCCAGCGGCAGCCGGGCCAGCTTGCCGAGCAGCCGCTCACGCAGCTCGCGTTCGAACCGGGCGTCCACCCAGTGCAGCCAGAGCAGCAGGGCGGACGAGAGCAGCGCACCGGTGGCCATCAGACCGACCGCCCAGAGCCCGACAGCCCACAACTGCCCGGACTCCGCGCCGACCAGCAGCAGCCGGCCCAGCTCGGCGAGCAGGAAGAACGGCGCCAGTTCCACCAGGGTGATCAGTCCGCGGACGACCCCTGCGACGATCAGCGTGGCGCGCAGCGGCGCCAGCAGCCGTCCGGCCGCCTGGGCGCGCCAACTGCCCCGACTCACCGGGGCCGGCTCGGACAGCTCCGGTTCGGGCTCGGACGCCGCCGCTTCCGGCTCGGGAACCGAGATCGGCTCGGGCTTGGCCGGGCCGCGCAGGGTGCCCATCGCGCGTCCCTCGATCCAGTACGCCTGCTGGTGCACCTCGGACTTCGGGAAGCCGAACTCGTCGCGCAACCGGACCCGCAGCTGCTTCAGGGACGCCGACTCGGGCGCCGCCCAGGCGTACCAGTTCGACCAGTCCCGGGCCTCGATCGCGGCCGCCAGCGAACCCGGCCCGCGCCGCGGCACCCAGTGGGTGCGCAGCCGGGGATGCTCGGGCAGCGGGATCAGCCGGTCGTCCGGGTCGTGCTCCTCCAGGTACAGCTCGATGGGCAGCTCGGGCGGAACGGTCCGCAGGATGCCGGCGATCCCGGGCATGGACGCCGAATCGCCGATCAGCAGGTAGCCGGCCGGCAGCTCGTCGGGCAGTTCGAATTTGGACGACCCGAGGTTGGTCAGCGCGATCGTCGTGCCGGGCTGCGCGGCGAGCGCCCACGCCGAGGCGGGACCGGCGGGCTGATGCAGCACCACGTCGATCGCGAAGGCACCGGACGCCGGGTCGGCCTCGCTGATCGTGTAGGCGCGCTGGTGTTCGACCTCGCCGCCGTCCGGATCGGGGAACCAGAACCGCAGCCAGGCGGTCGGCGCCGCCACGGCATCGGAGAACAGCGTCGGCGACACCATCCGCACCCGCAGGAATTTCGGGGCCAGGAACTCGGTGCCGGTCACCGTCGCCTGGTGATCGCGTGCCCCGAAGCCGCGCAGCACCGCGCCCTGGAATCCTCGCTTGGCCATCAGGCTCCCTCTCCTGCCGCGCGTAGTTCGGCGACGATCTGCCGGACCGGTCGTCCGGGTGGTGCGGCGGCGAGCAGGCCGCCGATCGCGGCGGTCAGCATCAGCCGGACGTACTCCTCCGATTCGACGACCGGCAGGTCGGCGTGCCCGGGCGCCAGCCGCTCGTCGACCCGCAACCCGGCGAGCGCGTCGTCGCGCTGGCCGTCCAACCCGTCGGCGCGGTCGCGTTGTGCCTCCTCGGCCGCCGCGTAGCCGATCGCCAGGGACGCCACGGCCGAACTCAGCACGATCGCGGCGTCCTCGGCGTAGCCGCGCCGAACCAGCGCGGCCAGTTCGTCGGCCATCAGCCGGCGTCCGCTCGCGCCGCGTGGGAACAGCGTCTGCAGATAGCCCGCCAAGCCGGGCCGGTGCACGATGAAGGTGCGCAGCTGCAGGCCGAACGACAGCAGATGCCGCAGGGTGTCGTGCGCCGGATCGTCGACCAGCACCAGATCGTCCAGAAGGCTCTCGCCCACCAGCCGCTCCAGCCCCCAGCGCCCGTCGACATGCCGGTACAGCGCCGTCGCGGTGACACCCAGCCGAGCCGCCACCGCATTCAGGCTCAGGTCGCGCAGGCCCAGTTCGCGTCCGGCCCGGACGATGTCAGCCACGTCGACCTGCCGCGGCCGGCCACCGACGCGGGTCGTCGCGGCGCCTTCGACCGTCTCAAAGTTGGTACCCATAACTAAGGGTAGGCTAACTTCCAGCAGCTGAGTGGGCAACGGCTGACCGCCGCTTGGACGCGGTGCCAGGATCGAGACGTGGTGACTCTGATCGAAGACCTGGCCCTGCTCAGCAACTGCCGCACCGCGGCGCTGGTCTCCCGCGAGGGCGACGTGGAATGGCTGTGCCTGCCCCGGCTGGACTCGCCGTCGGTGTTCGCCGCGCTGCTCGGGGACGCCGACGCCGGGGTGTGGCGGCTGCGGCCCGCCGATGCCGCGGCCCGGGTGGAGCGGCACTACGACGGCGACACCTTCATCCTGGTGACCCGGTGGGAGACCGCGACCGGGGTGGCGGAGGTGCACGACTTCATGCCGGTCGGCCTCGACCAGCGGGCGGCGATCGACCGGACCGACCTGGTCCGCCGGGTGATCGGCGTCTCCGGCACGGTCGACTTCGACGTCGACCTGCGGCTCCGGTTCGACTACGCCCGGGCACTGCCCTGGGTCCGCCAGACCGGACGCACCGGAACACCCGAGCTGATCGCGATGGCCGGGCCGGACGCGGTGGTGCTGCGCGGCGTCCGGCTGCACGCCGAGGGCCATCGGCACCACGCCCGGGTCCGGGTGGACGCCGGCGAGCGGATCGAGCTGGCGCTGACCTGGTTCCCCTCCTTCCGGCCGGTCCCGGACGCCCTGGACACCGATGCCGCACTGGGCTCCACCCGGACCTGGTGGCAGGCTTGGGCCGACCGGATCGAGCACGGCGGCAGCCACAGCGCCGAGGTGGTGCGGTCACTGCTGGTGCTGCGGGCGCTGACCAACCACGACACCGGTGGGATCGCGGCCGCGGCGACCACGTCCCTGCCGGAGGACTTCGGCGGCGTCCGCAACTGGGACTACCGGTTCGTCTGGCTGCGGGACGCCGCGCTGACCCTGGAGGCGTTGCTGGAACACGGCTTCCTGAGGCTCGCCGAGCACTGGCGGACCTGGTTGCTGCGCGCTGTCGCCGGCGATCCGGCGGATCTGCAGATCATGTACGGCCTGGCCGGGGAGCGGAACCTGCCCGAGCACGAGCTGCCGCAGCTGCCCGGATACGCGGATTCGCGTCCGGTCCGGGTCGGCAACGGCGCGGCGCTGCAGTACCAGGCGGACGTGGTCGGCGAGGTGATCGTGACGCTCTCCGCGGGCCGCCAGGCCGGGCTGACCGAGTCGTCCTTCTCCTGGCCGTTGGAGAAGCAGCTGGTGCGCTACGCGGCCGCGCAGTTCGACCGGCCGGACAACGGCATCTGGGAGATCCGCGGCGAACCGCAGCACTTCACCCACTCCCGGGTGATGATGTGGGCCACTTTCGACCGGGCCGTCCGGGCGGTCGAGGAGCACGGGCTGGACGGCCCCGTCCGACACTGGCGGGCGCTGCGGCAGCGGGCCCGCGACGAGATCGACGCCCACGGCGTCGCGAACGGCCACTTCGTCCAGTACTACGGCACCGAGGAGGTGGACGCGTCCCTGCTGCTGTTGCCCCAGGTCGGCTACTGCGCGCCGGACGACCCCCGGATGCTGGCCACCGTGGCGCGGATCGAGCAGACCCTGATCCGCGACGGGCTGGTGCTGCGCTACCGCACCGGCAGCGGCGTGGACGGGCTGCCCGGCGGCGACCACCCGTTCCTGGCCTGCTCGTTCTGGCTGGTCGAGCAGTACGCCACCTCGGGACGGACCCAGGACGCCGAGGCGCTGATGCAACGGCTGTGTTCGTTCGCCAACGACGTAGGGCTGCTGTCGGAGGAATACGACCCGGTCGGGAACCGCCAGGTGGGCAATTTCCCGCAGGCCTTCTCGCATCTGGCCCTGGTCCGCGCCGCCGATGCGCTCGCCGGGGTCGGACACCGTCCGCGCTGAGCCGTGCGGTCACGACCCGTGCGCGCCGTCCGGACCGCTGGGTCTCGCACGGAGATCCGGCGTTCCGTTCGCCGGGACGACCGGGGTGCGATCGACAGGACGACCGGGTGCGTTCTCTCGACAGGTTCGTGCGTCATCCCGTGCTTGCCACGGCACCTCCCGCGCGGTGCCTTCCGAATGGGTGTGCATCCGCATGCCGGTTTCGTTGAAGATGCTGATCACTTGGGCCGGACGTCCGCCCGCGGCGCTCATCGCATGCGGGGTGCGGGTGTCGAACTCGGCCGCCTCACCCCGGGTCAGGACGAGATCCTGCTCGCCCAGCCGAAGCCGCAGCCGTCCGGACAGCACGTAGAGCCACTCGTAGCCGTCATGGACCCGCAGATCGGGGGGCTCGACCACCGGCGGGTAGGTGATCTTGTAGGTGTGGATCGGTGAGCCCTCGGGAGCCAAGGGAACGATCAGCATGCCGTCGCGGCGCACCGCCGGACGCCGCACCCGCGGATCGGGGGTCTCGTCGGCGATCAGGTCGTCCACCCGGATGCCGAGCTGCCGGGTCAGCGGCACCAGCAGCTCCAGGGTGGCCTGGCGCTTGCCGGATTCCAGCCGGGACAAGGTGCTGGCCGAGACGGACGCCCTGCCGGCGAGCTCGTCCAGCGTCCAGCCGCGGGCCTTGCGGGCTGCCCGCAGCCGGGCACCGACCTGTCCGAGCACCTCGACCATCCTGGATCTCCTTGCAGATTCGGCAAACTTGTTTGCGATTCTGCCACGGCGCGGCAAACCTTGGGGCATGACCGATTCCGAGTGGGACGTGGTGGTGATCGGCGGCGGCCCGGCAGGGCTGGCCGCCGCCCTGATGCTGGGGCGCTCGCGGCGCCGGGTGCTGGTGATCGACGCCGGGAGCCCGCGCAACCGGTTCGCGGCACATATGCACGGCGTGCTGGGCAACGAGGGGACGGCGCCCGCCGAGTTGCTCGCCCGGGGCCGGGCCGAGGTGGCCGAGTTCGGCGTCCGGGTGATCGACGGCGCGGTGAACCGCGTCGAGCTCACCGAGCCCGGAGTGCGGGTGGTGGCGGCGGACGGGGCCTCGCACCAGGCTCGGGCGGTGCTGGTGGCGACCGGGCTGACCGATGAGCTGCCGGCCGTTCCGGGGCTGGCGTCGCGGTGGGGAAGCACCGTGCTGCACTGCCCGTACTGCCACGGCTGGGAGGTGCGGGATCGCAGCCTCGGGGTGCTGCTCACCTCGCCGATGGCCGTCCATCAGGCCCAGTTGGTCCGGCAGCTGAGCGACCGGGTCACCGTGTTCACCGCCGGGGTGGAGGTGGACGAGGCGACCCGGCACCGGCTGCGGTCGCGGGGCGTCCGGCTGGTCGATGCGGCGGTCACCGAGATCGTCGGGGACGGTGACGCGATCGAGGCGGTCCGCACCGCCGACGGCGGCAGCCATCCCGTCGACGCGCTGTTCACCGCGTCCCAGCCGCGCACCCACGAGGACTTCCTGGCCGGCCTCGACCTGGCCCGCACCGAGACCCCGTTCGGCAGTTTCCTGGCCGTCGATCAGGCCGGCAAGACCAGCAACGACCGCATCTGGGCGACCGGCAACGTGGCCAGTCCGATGGCCAATGTGCCGATGTCGATCGGAGCCGGCACCATGGCCGGCGCCGCCCTGAACGGGGCCCTGGTGGAGTGGGACTTCGACCGGGCCGTGCAGGCCACCGACTGGCCCGAGGTGGCCCCCGTCGACTTCTGGGAGGAGCGCTACGGCGGCGCCGAACCGATCTGGTCGGGCCGGGTCAACCACAGCTTCGCCGCGCTGGCGGAGCAGTTGGCGGTCGGCACCGCGCTGGAGTTCGGCTGCGGCGAGGGAGCAGACGCCATCTGGCTGGCCCGGCGCGGCTGGCAGGTCACCGCCGTGGACATCTCGCCGACGGCTATCCGCCGGGCGGGCGAAGCGGCCACGGCCGCCGGACTGTCCGAGCAGGTCCGGTTCGTCGCCGCCGACCTGGCCACCTGGACCGACGACGACAGCTACGACCTGGTCACCGCCAGCTTCCTGCACTCACCGGTGGAGTTCGACCGGACCGCGGCCCTGCGCAAGGCGTCCGAGAAGGTACGCGACGGTGGCCATCTACTGGTGGTCTCGCACGCCGCGCCCCCGCCCTGGGCCGACCTTCCGCCCGATCATCACCACCTCTTCGCCGCCCCGGCCGACGAGGTCGAGGCGCTCGCCCTCGACCCCGCCGAGTGGACGACGGTGCTGGCCGAGGTGCGCCGGCGTCCGGCCACCGGCCCCGACGGCCAGGAAGCGATGCTGGACGACGGGGTGATCCTGCTGCGCCGCAAGGGCTGATGGGCCCGGTCGCCCCCACGCCAGCCCCTCCGACCGACATTGCCCTGCTTTGGCGTCCTCTCCACGGTTTGAACCCGGTGAAAGACGCTGAAGCAGGGCAATGTCACGCGACGACCGCTGTGAGTCGCGGACGAGATTGTGGACAAGGAAAATTCGATCCGGATCCTCTGTGGATAACCTCCGATCGGCGGTTCGGAGGTGCTGAACTCGTCGGCATGTCTGTACGCCTCACCCGCGACCTGAACGCCGAAGGCACCGGCTCGGGCGCCATTCGCCGACTGGTCCGAGAGCAGCAACTCACCCGAGTGCGGCGTGGCGCGTTCGTCGCCGTGGACGCCGACGCCGACCATCGGCAGTTGATCGACGCCACGATGCCGCGGTTGAGCCCGGGGCATGTGCTGAGCCACACCTCGGCGCTCTGGCTCCACGAGCTACCCGGGGACACCAGGACGCTGGCACGGGTCACGGTGACCAAACCCGGCAAGGGCGGAACCTCCGTCGGCCCCTACCTGCATCGTTACCGGACGCCGCTGCCCGACGACGACATCGAGGTAGTGGACGGACTCACTCGAACCGTGGTAGCGCGCACGGTCGTGGACGTCGGCCGCTGCGGAGACCTCGGCTTCGCCGTCGCGGCCGCCGATGCCGCTCTGCGGCGCGGGTTGAGTCACGAGCAACTGGAGGCACGACTCCAGGTGAATCGGCGGCACGGGATCAAGCGGGCCCGCACCATGGCGGAGTTGGCCGATGCCCGCAGCGAGTCGGCCGGTGAGTCGCTGAGCCGAGTGGCGATCTGGCGCCTGGGACTGCCCGCGCCGGAATTGCAGTTCGAGGTCACGGTCGGTGGAACGACCTATCGGGCCGACTTCGCCTGGCCCGAGTTGCGGGTGTTGGGCGAGTTCGACGGCAAGGTGAAGTACGGCGACCTGCTCCGTCCCGGCGAGACCGCCGCCGACGTCGTGATGCGCGAGAAGCGTCGCGAGGCTCAACTCCGCGCCGCCGGCTGGTGGGTGGTGCGGTGGACGTATCCGGAGGTGTTCCATCCCGCGCGACTCGAACGCCTGCTCCGCCCGGCGCTGTTCCGGGCGGCCTGACCCGCACGTCCGACCCGGCAGGTCCGACCCGGCAGGCCCGACCCCGCCACGTTGCCCTGCTTCGGCGTCTTTCACCAGGTTTGAACCCAGTGAAAGACGCTGAAGCAGGGCAACGTCGAACCAGGAACGGACGCCGTCAGCGGCTGGCGTCCCACCAGGACAGCACCCGCAGCGCTCGCAGGGTCACCCACCTGGACGGCTCACCGGCCGGGACGTCGACGTGGAACCAGACCTGGCCGGCCAGCCGGTGGCCCTGCAGCCAGCTGCCGTCGGGTTGCCGCTGCGCCCGGATCCGTTCGATCGCCTCGGCCATCCGCTGATCGGGTGGGGTGCCGTCCGCGAGGGCGGCGGCCCGCAGGTAGTCGGCGGCGGCCAGCACGTTGTAGTAGGCGCGGCGCGGGTGGGCCAGGCTGAACACGTGCTCGTTGAACGGCTCCCCGGTCGACAGCCGGCGGAACAGGTCGCGGCGCAGCAGGTACTCCTCGCCGGCACGCCGGGCCTGACCAACCCGGTCGGCGTCACCGGTAGCCAGCTGGTAGTCCAGCAACCCGATCAGCGCGTTCAGCGTGGAGTAGTAGGACGACACGGTCGCCCCCTCGACCCATTCGCAGTTCCACCCGCCGTCGGCGAGCTGGTGTTCGAGGAACCAGTCCACGATGCCGTCGACATCCGCGCCGAGCCACAGCCCGTTGGACAGCGTCCAGGAGTTGATGCAGCAGTCCACCTCGCCACCCCAGTACGGCAGGTCGTCGTACTCCCACCGCGCGGCGGCGAGCTTGTCGGCGGTGTCGCCCAATACCGAGGCGTCCAGCCCCCACTCGCGCAGATCCTTCAGCACCCAGGTGGTCGCCGTCCACGGCTGCGGCTCACCGCTGTCCCAGTCCCAACCCGCCGGGAAGAAGGCTCCACCCGCCCACTGCCCGTCCGGGTCCTGACGGGCCAGCAGTTCCGCGCCGAACCCCTCCGTGGCGATCCGGGCCCGGGTGGCCTGCCAGACGTCCTCGGACGCACCCACGACGTCCCGCTCGACCTGCCAGCGCAGCGCGGGGTCGGAGTCCAGCAGCCAATCGACCAGGCGGGCATCTGTCATGGCACCAGTGTTCCCTTCTGCCCGGGGCAGCCATGGACGCCGCCCCGAGATTCACCGCCGGGCCGAACGCACCGTGCGCCGTCAGCCGACGAGGGACGCCGGGCCGAAGCTCACCGAGAACGGCGTATCGACCTCGAACACCTGGTCGCCAACCACCTGGGCAACCTGGTGGTAGGTACCGTCGGCCAGCCTCGTCACTCGACCTGTTCGGACAGCTCCAGCCAGCGTTCCTCGAGTTCGGCGACCTGCGTCTGCTGGGTTTCGATCGTCGCCATCTTGGCGGCCAGGCCGACGTAGTCGGTGTGATCGTGCTCGGCCAGCGCGGTCTGTGCGGCGTGGATGTCGTCGGTCAGCCGGGCGATCCGGCGCTCCACGGACGCCAGCTCCTTCTGCACCGCCCGCAGCTCCGCGCCGGACAGCTCAGCCGCACCGCTGGTCGAGCGTGCCGAGACCCCCTCGCCGGACGAGCCGGACGAACCCGACCAGCCGGACGCCGCCTGCCCGGCCCGCAGCCGCAGGTACTCGTCCACCCCGCCGGGCAGGTGCCTCAGATGCCCGTCGACGATGGCGAACTGCTGGTCGGTGACCCGTTCCACCAGGTAGCGGTCATGCGACACCACCAGCAGGGTGCCCGGCCACGAGTCGAGCAGATCCTCCATCGCGGCCAGCATGTCGGTGTCCACGTCGTTCGACGGCTCGTCCAGGATCAGCACGTTCGGTTCCGACAGCAGCACCAGCAGCAGCTGCAGCCGCCGCTTCTGGCCGCCGGACAGCTCCCCCACCCGGGCCGAGAGATGTTCGCGGGCGAAGCCGAGCCGCTCCAGCAGCTGGGCCGGGGTGAGTTCCTTGCCGTCGACGACGTAGCTGGTCCGGGTCCGGGCCAGCACCTCGCGGACCCGGTCGCCGGCGATCTCGGTCAGCGCGTCGAACTGCTGGTCGAGCACCGCCAGCTTCACGGTCTTCCCACGCTTCACCCGTCCGGACGTCGGCCGCACCGTCCCGGCGACCAGCCCGAGCAGGGTCGACTTGCCGGCGCCGTTGGCGCCCAGGATCGCGGTCCGCTCACCGGGGGCGATCCGCCATTCCACGCCGCGCAGCACCTCGTTGTCGCCGAACCGGACGCCGGCGTCGATCAGGTCGACGACGTCCTTGCCGAGCCGGGCGGTGGCCAGCCGGTTGAGTTCCAGCCGATCCCGCGGCGGCGGCACGTCCTCGATCAGCTGGTTGGCCGCGTCGATCCGGAATTTCGGCTTGGACGTCCGGGCCGGCGCGCCGCGACGCAGCCAGGCCAGCTCCTTGCGCATCAGGTTCTGCCGCTTGACCTCGGCAGCCGCGGCCTGCCGGTCGCGTTCCACCCGCTGCAGCACGTAGGCGGCGTAACCGCCCTCGAACGGTTCGACGATCCGGTCGTGCACCTCCCAGGTGGCGGTGGCGACCTCGTCCAGGAACCAGCGGTCGTGGGTGACCAGCAGCAGTCCGCCGGCGTTGCGCGGCCAGCGGCTCTTCAGGTGGCCGGCCAGCCAGGTGATGCCCTCCACGTCGAGGTGGTTGGTCGGCTCGTCGAGCGCGACCACGTCCCAGTCCCCGACCAGCAGCGCGGCCAGTGCGACCCGCCGCCGCTGACCGCCGCTCAGGGCGTCCACGGTGGCGTCGAAGTCGAGGTCGGCGACCAGGCCGCTCAGCACGTCGCGGATCTTCGGGTCGGACGCCCAGACGTGCTCGGGCGCGTCGCCGACGACGGCCTGCCGCACGGTCGCGCCGTCCGGCAGCGTGTCGGCCTGGCTGAGCACCCCCATCCGGACGCCGCCGCGCCGGCGCACCTGCCCGGCACTGGGCTGGATCGAACCGGCCAGCAACCCCAGCAGTGACGACTTGCCGTCGCCGTTGCGTCCGACCACGCCGATCCGGTCACCCTCGTTCACCCCCAGGGTCACCGAGTCGAGCACGACCCGGGTCGGATACTCCAGATGCAGCGCCTCGGCCCCCAGCAGAAAACCCACCGGTCAAGGGTACGGGCTCAGGATGCCCTGGTCGCCACCGGCGGTTTGGCCTGCAGCGCCTTGAGCACCGCCGGATCCTGCAATTCCATCCAGGCGATGACGTCTTGATAGGTGGTGCAGTAGGTGTCCGGATTGCCGCAGACACTGGTCATGAAATCCTTCGCCGGCGGATTGAAGGAGTCGCCGTTCCAGCTGTTGAAGTGGTTCGCGATCAGCACCGGCGCACGATTGCCGCGGTAGGCCTGCCGGTACATGAACTCGTAGGTCTTGCGCACCTTCTGCCGCAGTTCCGGCGCCCGTCCGGGCTGGTTCTTCGCGCCGTTGAACACCGCCCACATGTTGTAGTCCATCGCCATCGTCATCCGCTTGAACCCGGGCGAATAGATGTAGGGCATCTGGAACTCCCAGATCCCCCGCAACCGGACGGGCCAGCTGAGCCCGGCGCCCAGGTTGATCGACGAGTCGTAGGTCATGCCGTACTTCTTCCAGACCGGCACCATCGCGGCCAGCTTGCCCTCCAGACAGGGCGTCCGGCCACCCTTGATGTCGCCCGGCTTCACCCGCAGTTCGGGCACCTCGGCACCCCACCCGTTGAGCTGCTTGTACTGGGTGAGGAAGTTCATGAACTGGCCGAGTTCGGAGTCCCAGTCGGCGGTCGACCAGTCCTTTCCGGACCGCCCCGAACCCGCACAGAAGTGGCCGTTGTAATGGGTGCCGATCTCGTCGCCCGCGGCGTAGGCCCGGTTCAGGTCGTCGATCAGGGTGACCACGTCGGCCTTGGTCCCACCGAAGCCGATCGACGCCGCTCCCGGCGCATGCCCGGGCCCGGTGTATTTGCGCCGGTTGTGGTCGGTGAGCAGGTAGATGCCGGACAGGAAGCCGACGAATCGGGAGTCGGTCGGCTTCGCAGCAGCCCGGAACTCCCGCCATTTCTGGTGGCTGCCGGCGCCGTCGAAGGAGAAGATGACGAACTGCGGCGGCTTCTGCCCGGGCCGCAGCTTCACCATCGGCACGTTGCTGGCCGG
>NZ_JASGDE010000128.1:0-6535 GCF_047607385.1 Micropruina sp. | reverse complement strand
AGGCCGGCTGCCGCCCGGGTCAGGCCGGCCGGTGGCGGGACGGGCTGCGCCGGCGCCAGCCCGGTGCTGGGCTCGATCGTCACCACCTCGCGGTAGCGGGGCACCACGGCGGTGAGCCCGAGCTCGCGATGGATCCGTTCGGCCAGCCGGGCCGCCGAATCCGCCTCGCCGTGCACGCAGAAGACGGTGCGTGGCGCCGGTGAGAGGGCGGCCAGCCAGTCGATCAGGTCGGAGCCGTCGGCGTGCACCGAGAACTCGCCGTCCTGGACGATCTCGGCCCGCACCGGGACGAAGCGGCCGCGGAATTTCATCTCGGTGGCGCCCTCGAGCAGGGTGCGGCCGCGGGTGCCGACCCCCTGGTAGCCGGTGAACACCACCGCGTTGCGGGAATCGGGCAGCAGATGTTCCAAGTGATGCAGCACCCGGCCGCCGGTCGCCATCCCCGACGACGACACGATGATGCACGGCCGCTCCGGACGGTTCAGCCGCTTGGACTCCTCGGCATCGGTCACCTCGCGCAGGTTGGGCAGGTCCATGAACTCGTCCAGCCGCAGGTCGGGGCGCAGCCCGCCGGTGCGTCCGGCCTCGCGGTAGACGGCCAGCGCGGCCACCCCCATCGGAGAGTTGACGAAGATCGGGACGTCAGGGATGCGGCCGGCCCGGCGCAACTGGGCCAGCGCCTTCAGCACCACCGGGGTGCGGTCCACCGCGAACGCCGGCACCAGCACGGTGCCGCCGCGGGCGATGGTGCGCCGCACCGCGTCGGCCAGGATCTCGTGCGGGTTGTCCTGCGGGTCGGGATGCTCCCGGTCGCCGTAGGTGGATTCGATCAGCACGTAGCCGGCGCCCGGCGGGACCTCCCGCGACTCCAGCAGCGGGTGGTCGTGGCGTCCCAGATCACCGGAGACCAGCAGCGAGGCGTCCCCGTGCCGCAGGGTCACGCTGGCCGAACCGAGGATGTGGCCGGCCTTTGTCAGTCGCAGCATCAACCCGTCCCCCAGGTCGAGGTCGGTGTCGTAGGGCACCGGGCGCAGCAGCGGCAGCGTCCGCTCCACGTCCGCGACGGTGTACAGCGGCAACGGCTGCTCATGCTTGGAGTAGCCGCCCTCGGCGGCGTACTGGGCCTCGCGTTCCTGCAGGTGCCCGGCGTCCATCAGCACGATCTCGGCCAGCCGGGCGGTCGCCTCGGTGCACCACACCGGGCCGGTGAAACCGCCCGCAACCAGCGCCGGCAGGTAGCCGCAGTGGTCCATGTGGGCGTGGGTGAGGATGACGGCGTCCAGGCTGCCGGGCGGCACCGGGAACTCGGCCCAGTTCAACTCGCGCCACTTCTTCTCGCCCTGGAACATGCCCGCGTCGACCAGCACCCGCCGGGTGCCGATGGTGAGCAGATGCTTGGAACCGGTGACGGTGCCGGCGCCACCCAGGAAACTCAGGCTGATCGGTGTCATGGCGAGCCCCTCAGCGGGCGACGACCTTGTCGTACAGCTCGGCGAAGGCGGCCACCCGTTGCCGGTAGTGGGCCTCGCGGCCGGGCACCGGACGGACCACCTCGCCGTGCTCGACCGGGGCGAACTCGGTGGCCGGCGCCAGCACCTCGAGGGCGTGCATGGCGGTGCCGTGCAAGGTGGAGCGCCGGATGGTGATCGGCAGCACGTCCACCTCGGTGGCGTCGGCCAGCACCTGCAGCAGCCCGGGGACCTCGGTGGTGACGCTGCCGGTGGCCAGCACCCGCTGGGCGCCGCCGGCCGCGCCGGTGAGCTGGGCCAGCATCCGCTGGTAGGACAGCGCGACGCCCTCGATGGTGGCCCGGTACAGATCGGTGGCGGTGGTGCCGGCCGAGACCCGGTGGAACTCGGCCCGGGCCTGTCCCACCCAGCCGGTGGAGCGTTCACCGGTGAACCAGGGCAGCACCAGCGGGGTGAGCGCGGACGGTTCGGCGCGCAGCGCGGCGTCCAGCAGCTCGGGATCCTCGGGCAGCCGCAGGGTGGCCTGCAGCCAGGCGACCGCGCGTCCGACGTCGTTCAGGGCGCCGCCCAGCAGCGAGCGGTGCTCGTCCACCCGGTAGCACCACAGCCCCCGCGGCAGGTCGTCGACCAGGCCCTCGACCAGCACCCGCATCGCCCCGGACGTCGCCGCCGCGGCCACGATCGAACTGGAGTCGGTGCCGCCGGCGCCCAGCGAGGACGCGAAGCCGTCCGCGATCGGCGGGAACCAGACGGCGTCGGCCAGGTTCGGGTGCAGGGCGGGGAGGACCGGGGTGAGCGGCTGGCTGGGATGGGCGATCGGCGAGAACTGGTCGGCGTCCACCCCGACCAGCGCGCACAGCTCGGCGTCCCAGCTGCCCTCGGCGCGGTTCAGCATGCCGGTCCAGGCGGCGGTGGAGGTGCCGGCCGCGGTCGTGCCGATCAGTTTCAGGTAGGCGTATTCGCCCAGCGACATCCAGCGCCGGACCCGTCCGAAGGTGTCCGGATCGGTCTGCCGCAGCCACTGGAAGCGCGGCGGCAGATAGCCGGTGTGCTGCCGGGTGCCGGTGCGCTGCTGGGTGGCGTCCTCGTCCAGCACCGAACGCAGCTCGTCGACCTGGGCCGAGCAGCGGGAGTCGGCGTAGGTGTAGCAGGGGGTGACCGCGTTGCCGTCGGCGTCCACCCCGACCAGCGAGGAGGCGAAGGTGTCCAGGGCGACGCCGGCGACCGGTACACCGCCGGCGGCGGCCACGAACTCGACGATCTGCCGCAGCTCGTCGGCGATCTGGTCGGCGTCGATCACCGCGGTGCCGTCGCTGCCGGTGGTGAAGGCGTGCGGAATCTTGAGCCGGCAACCCCGCACCGGCAGTCCGGTGGCGTCGTACAGGCCGCCGCGGGTGCCGGTGCTGCCGACATCGAGACCGAGAACGAACGGGGACGAGGCCTGCTGGGCCGCAACGCTGAAGCTCATGGCTCAGACAATCACGGCCGGAATCGGGTCCGCTAGTGCCGCGTTCACCGCGCCGGCCCGGGGCGCCCGGCGTCCGGTGCGGGTAGGGTGACCGCCATGGCCCAGAGCAGTCGCCACGAGGACGCCCGACGACGTGAGGAACTCGCCGCGGCGGCGCTGCGCAACGAATCGATAGCCGCCCAGGTCCTGGTCGACGAGTTCGTCGCCACCGCTGCCGAACGCGGGCTGCGGCCCGAGCCGCTGCGGGCGCTGCTGATGGACGGCTCCCGGGTGAAGAGCGACCAGGTGGGCTGGTACATCAACAAGGGCCAGACCCTGGCGATCGCCCCGGACGGCCGGTTCTTCCAGCTGCTCACCACCGGCGGCCGGCTGGCCCGGTTCACCGGCGTCAAACTGTCCCCGACCCCGCCACCGCTGGTGGTGGGCCGCGGCGGACGCGACGGCGAGACCGGTGACCTGAAGGACTTCCTGGAGCGCACCCTGATCGACTACGCCCGCTGACCGGGTCTGGTCTGGTCTGATCTGAGTCGGGTCTGACTGGAGTCCCGATCGCGCTCCGTTGCGGACCGGCCGACAGCCTCTGGTAAAGGGCTCCAGGAGGCTGCTGGACCGTCCAAGCAGCCCCCTGGGCGAACGAGATGGTTGAGAGGGCAACCAAACACCCGATGGTGACGTGTCAAGTGTAAGGCCCGTGGGCCTTCGATGCCTCATCGGCCCGCGCCGCGGCGGGCGAATGGTTATCGAATTGTGGCATTCGAGCGGAAACACCGCTCAGCGGCCGGACAACACCGCTGACAACACCTCCCGGCGAGGGTGACGGCATGAGTCCCTCGCACGACCCCTGCCTTCGTTCGTTGAATGCCGAATGGAGTCGGTTGCAGGCGCTGCCGGTGCCGTCCGACTGGCCGACGCCGGCGTCCACCCTGGGCGCCGTGCTCGCCGGCGTCCCCGACGATCCGGACGCCCGGCTGGGGGCGCTGCTGCGGCTGCAGGCCGGTGGCGACCAGTTGGCCGGACGCGTGGTGCTGCAGTCGATGCTCGGGATGCTGGTGCGGATGGCCGCCCGCGACGCCCGGCACGGGGCCGGTGACTACGTCGCGGAGTGCTGGTTGCAGATCGTCGGCTACCCGCTGGGGAACCGGCCCACCCGGATCGTGGCGAACCTGGCCCTGGACACCCGGCGGGCGGTGCGGGCCGGCGACGATCCGCGTCCGCTGCTCGGCCTGGCCGGGCTGCCCGAGCGCAGCACGCCGACGGCGTTGGACGTCCCCGGCCTGGTCCGCGCGGCCACCCGGCTCGGCCTGATCGATCGCGACGCCGGCGCCTGTCTCTACGCCGTCTACGGGATGGGGTTGCCCAGTCACGAGGCGGCCGACCGGCTGCGGATCAGCCCGGCCCTGGTGCGGTGGCGCAACGCCCGCTCGATCCGGCGGCTGGCGCCGCACGCCGCCACCCTCGCGGCGGTGGCCTGATGCGTCTCTCTGCTGCTGGATTGTCCTTTCTAGTTCAGATCCTAGATTGGTGGATATCGCTGCATACCCCCCTTCGGGTGACGATCGGGAAACAGGCGCGGGAAGCCGCCGTCGGGTGGGATAGGTTTGCGGCCTCACCACGAAGGGAGCCCGAGTGTCGCAGGTCCGATCCGTGCGCACGCTGCGCATCGGTTGCGAGTTCAACCACGTCGCGCAGTCCGCCACGCCCGCCAACTTCCTGGTCCGTCCGGCCGGTGAGGGCGGTGTGCTGCGCGAACTGTGGACCACCGATCCGGTGATGCCGACCCGGCGCTTCACCGACCTGTACGGCAACGAGATCCGCCGGGTGATGCTGCCGGCCGGGGAGTCTCTGGTGTCGTACTACGCCGTGGTCGAGGTGCCCGACGAACTGGACGCCGCCGACCCGTCGGCCCCGGTGCTGCGACCCGAGGAACTGCCGGACGAGACCCTGGCGTTCACCCTGCCCAGCCGGTACTGCCAGTCCGACATGCTGAGCTCGTCGGCCTGGCAGCTGTTCGGCGACTACCCGCGCGACTTCGAACTGGTCACCCGGATTCAGGGCTGGGTCTGGAACCACCTGGAGTACCGCACCGGCAGCACCGGCTCGTGGTGGACGGCGAAGGACTCCTTCGACGCCGGCTACGGGGTGTGCCGCGATTTCGCCCACCTGATGATCAGCCTGTGCCGGGCGCTGAACATCCCGGCCCGCTACGTCAGCGGCTACCTGCCCGACATGGACGTGCCGGTGCTACCCACCCCGATGGACTTCCACGCCTGGGTGGAGGTCTACCTGGGCGATCGCTGGTGGACCTTCGACCCGCGGCACAACGCCCGGCGCAAGGGCCACCTGCCGATCGGACGGGGTCGCGACGCCACCGACCTGGCCATGGTGACCAGCTACGGCGCCCCCTGGCTGCGCCGGCTCACGGTCTGGGCCGACGAGGAACTGGACGAGCCCTGGCCGCCGGCGGACACGTCCATGGCCGCCCGGGACCCGTTCGGCAACTGACCGTGCGGCGGAGGTGAAGCCCAGTCCTTCACCGCGCCCGAGGTGCTGTTCATGATCCGGCGCGAGAACAGGAAGAACATCACCGCCACCGGGATGGTCATCAGGGTGGCCGCGGCCAGCTTGATCGGGAACTGGTTGCCCGACGACAGCTGCCCGGACGCCAGCGACGCCACCCCGCGGGTCAGCGTGGTCAGCTCCGGCGACTGGGTCGAGACGATGAAGTGGTTCAGTTCGTTCCAGGAGCCCTGGAAGCTGAGGATCACGATCGCCATCAGCGCCGGACGCGACATCGGTAGCACGATCGACGAGTTGGCGGACGGCTCACTTAACGCGAACCTTGGTCCACTTCCAGCCTTTCTCCTCCTGAGGGGCGGTGAAGCTCCAGTACTTCGTGGTCACCTGACCACCGGGCCAGTACCTCTTGGTGTGCCCATTGACCCGAACGAGGTAGGTGCCGAACTTGCAGGTGTATTTCCAGCCTCTGGGCACCTTGACCGGTCCGGACTCGGACGTTCCGGAAGCAGACCAACTCCAAGTCAGATCAACACCCACGCTGGCCTCCATCTTCGCGAAAATCCACGCTTTGAACTCCGCCTTTGGGCTGACGCTCGTAGTGACGGCGAATGAGCTCGACGAAGACTCCGTACATTTCAGCGGAATATGCTTGGTGATCTTGTTGGTCAGAGACCTCGAATAGACGGTCTTCCATGACTTGCTTGAGTTCGAATCGATCACGACGCACTCGACGCCCCCGCTAGACAGGGAAACGCACTTCTGTGCCCCGGATGTGCCGGCGACGGGACTGTACTTTCAACGGTGTAACTCCGATCAAGGAGGAACACGATGAGCAAGCAGGTTGAGACGGTCCCGGTGGCCGTGGTGGAGGGGGTCGAGTCGAGCGTGGCGACGACAGGGGCAGGGCCGGTGGTGGATCGGGGGCTGGTCGCGCAGCTGGTGGGTGAGGCGCAGCGCCAGGGGCTTCCGGTTGATGGTGAGGGTGGTCTGCTGGCCGAGCTGACCCGGCTGGTGCTCGAATCGGCGCTGGAGGGCGAGATCACTGACCATCTTGGCTATGACAAGCACACCAAGGGTGCCT
>NZ_JASGDE010000127.1:0-22446 GCF_047607385.1 Micropruina sp. | reverse complement strand
GTAGCGGCCGGCGCGGCCGGGGTCGGCGCCGGCGGCAGCTCGCCGGTGCAGCCGGCCAGTGCGACCAGAACGACGGTGACGATGACGCGCAGGTGATGCATGCCGACACGGTAAGGGCGATTCGGGACGATTCCGCCGACGAGTTTTGAATCTGTGGGTAACTCGGGCGTGCGTCGCTCAGGCCGGCGGGATCGGACCGCCCGGACGCTCCCGCTGGACCAGGTCCAACAGCTCGTGCCAGGCCTCGATCTTCATCCGTTCCCGCTCGTGGGAGGCGCCTCGGTTGGCCTCGGCGGCCTCGATCCGGCGCCAGTCGTCGAAGCTGGACGGGGCCAGCCCGCGCGCGGTCAAGGCCTCCACGACGTCGACTCTGGTCGGCAGCGGGCCGAGTCCGTCGAGGTCGGCGAGCACGTGTTCGACGGTCTCCCGGGCGTCCGATTTGTTGGTGCCGATCACGCCGATCGGGCCCCGTTTGATCCAGCCGACCACGTACTCCCGGGGCGCCACGGCGGCGCCGTCCAGCACCCGCCCCTGCGTGGACGGGATCACCCCGAGCGGCTCGTCGAACGGCACTCCGGGCAGCCGGACGGCGCGGTAGCCGATGGCGCGCAGCACCAGCTGTACGTCGAGCTCCTCGGTGACCCCGGTGCCGGTCACCCGGCCCTCGGCGTCCAGGCCGGTCCGCTCGATCAGCAGCCCGCTGACCGGGTCGCCGTGCAGCGCCACCGGACGCCGCCAGAACAGGAAGTGCAGCCGCACCCGCGGATCGGCCACCACGGTCTCGGACGCCTCGCGCAGCACCGCCACGTTGGCCCGGGTGCGTCGGTCCAGCGCGGCCTCGTCGATGCCGTCGAAGGCCGACTCCTCGACGCTGACCTGGACGCCGGGGGTGCGGCACAGCTCGCGCAGTTCGGTGGTGGTGAAGCTGGCGTGCTGCGGTCCGCGGCGTCCGATCACCCAGACGTCGGTGAGGGTGGCGCGGCGCAGCTCGGCCAGCACGTCCTCGGGCATGTCGGTGAGGTCGAGGGCCAGCGGCTCCTTGGCCAGGATCCGGGCGACGTCGACCGCGACGTTCCCGACGCCGATCGCCACCGCCTGGGTCACGCCGTGCAGCGACTGCGGTTCGGCGTCCGGATGCCCCGAGTACCAGGCCACGAACTCACGCGCCGACCGGCTGCCCGCGGCGTCCTCGCCCGGGACGCCCATCCGCAGGTCCTCGCTGGCACCGACCGCGTAGATCACCGCGTCGTAGCTGGCCAGCAGCTCCTCGCGGGTCACGTCGCGTCCGAACGAGACCAGGCCGAGGAAGCGCACCGCCGGGCTGTTGAAAACCCGGGCCAGCGCGTTGGCGACCGATTTGATCGAGGTGTGGTCGGGCGCCACGCCGTAGCGAAGCAGCCCGTACGGCGTCGGCAGCCGGTCGAAGATGTCGACCTCGACATCGTCGCGGGCGGTCAGGAACTGGGCTGCGAACAGGCCGGACGGCCCAGCGCCGACGATCGCGACACGATAACGGGGTTCCGGCATGGCGGCACCCTACCGGCCGCGGTGCTCGCGGCCGGTAAGGCCGGCGTCAGAGGAGTTTCCGGGCGACCACCGGCAGGTAGCCGAGCAGTTGGCCCAGCGCATTGGGGTGGAAGGCCACCGGATTCTCCGGGCCGGTGATCCAGGACGGGCGCCCGCACCAGGCGTGCCCGCGGAACGCCGAGGTCGGGTTGGCGAAAGACGCGCCGACCTGTGCCGCGGCCTGGGCGAGCCGGGTGTTCAGCAGGTCGATGGTGGCGTTCATCAGCTGTTGCTCGGCGGCGCTGTAGGCGACCAGCTGGCTGCAGTCGGTGCCGTTGAACAGTCGCGGATAGCCGACCACGATCAGTTTCGCCTTCGGCGCCCGGGCTCGGACGGCGGCCATCAGGGTACGTGCGTTGTCGGTGAAGCCGGAGTCCAGGTAGGCCTTCGATTGGCCGAGTGCGGCGGCGCATTGGGCGTCGTTGTCGGGTTGGGCGCAGAGCCCGAAGACAGGGACGAAGCCGATGTCGTTGCCGCCGGCCTGCAGGGTGACGTAGTCGGTGGACGGGGCAAGGGCGTCCAACTGCTCGGTGGCCACGTCGGCCATGGTGGCCCCGCCGCAGGCGGCCAGGGTGAGCTTGGTCCGGGTCAGCTTGGCGAGCAGCCGCGGGTAGGCCATCGCGGAACTGCCGCAGCCGTCCAGGGCCGGTGCCGCGCCGACCCCCGCGGCGAAGGAGTCGCCCAGCGCCACGTAGCTGCGTTGGGTCGCGCCGCGACGATGCTCCGGCACCGCCGCGGAGGCGGTGGCGGGACTGACGGCGATGAATGTGAGGGCGGCCAGCGCGACGGCGGCGGCTGCTCGGCGGAATCGGGACATGGGTGACACCTTCCTCTCCGTGGCGAAAGGGAGGATGGCACAGCGTCGCGGTGGCCGAATAGGTGGCAGTTCTGCCACCGCGACGCCCCGGTGGGACCGCTCAGAAATGTGCCTTCAAGGTTCGTCGCCACTTATTGGACGGCAGGTGCGGATGCATCGCGGCCAGTGCGGTGGCGTATTTGGAGATCCGGTCGGGCCGGTGGTCCAGCGACCACAGCAACCGGTCCATGCCGGCCGGACGTCCGGCCGATTTGGTCTCGATGATCGCCAACTCCGGACGGCTCAACCAGCCGCCGGTGCGGACGTCCCACCAGGTCAGCCCGGAGTCGATGGTCACCCGGGACGCCGTCGGCTCGTGGAACAGGGTGACCCGGCGGTAGTCCACCCGCAGCGAGGCACGCAGCGCGCGCACCGTCACGTCACGGATCCCGGCGCCACGCAGCGTGTCGGCCACGAAGGCCACCCCGGTGTCGTCGAGGCGTCCGTCCTGCAGGTGCTCGCCGGGCAGCCGATGCTTGACGGTGCGGTCCCGGAAGCGGGTCTTCACCTCCAGGAAGGACGCGCCGTTGGACTCGTAGCGCCGGGTGCGCACCTTGAACCTGCGCCGCCGCTCCCGGGCCGCCAGCAGGAAGGAGTCCAGCCCGGCAGAGTCCAGGTACACCGAGGTGTAGCCCAGGTTCTGCACGCCGTCGATCGCCAGCACCCGGGTCGTCCCGGGATCCACCAGTTCGAGCGCCATCGCGGCGTCCGCCGCACTCAACGCGTATTTGCGGTCGACGCGGGCGAGCAGGCTGCCGCGACGGATCAACTCGTCGAGGTCGATGGTGGGCAGAGCGAGGACGGACGGTGCGGTGCTGGTGGTCATGGTGCTTAATTCATCGTCCCCCGCTGTGCCGCCGCTGTGGCCGGACGGGCAAGCGGCCGTGAACGTCCGGCTCGACTGTCGTGCGCCCGGCCAGGTGAGTGCGGTGCAGCTTTACGGTATTGCCGCATCGTCGCATACTGGTTGTCATGACGGCTCTCTGGCATGGATACGTGGGCGTCCAGCGGCGCGGGGTGATCAACCTGCCTCCGGAACTGCGACGTCGGCTCCACCTGGACCAGCCAGGCGCGCAGGTCGAGGTCACCGAGCGGGCGGACGGCGTGCTGGAGCTTCGGCCGACGCTCGCCGTCCCGGTCGATCAGGCCTGGTTCTGGCGCCCGGAGTGGCAGCAGCGTGAGCGCGAGGTCGACGATCACGTCGCCCAGGGACGGGTGACCACGCACGAGTCGGCCGACGACTTCCTCGGCCACCTGGACTCGCTCGACGCCGACCGCGCACAGTGAAATTCGAGACCACACCCGGCTTCGACTCCGACTATCGCCGGCTGAAGCCTGAGCACGCCGCCACCTTCAAGCAGGTGGTCAGGGAGAAGTTCGCGCCGGCGTGCGCCGCGTACGCGGAGGACCCGTCGCGGGCATGGCCCTCGTCATTGCGGGTGATGGCGGTGCGGCACGCCCGCGGGGTTCTCGAGATGACGTGGAGCTTCGCCAGCCCCGATGGTCGGGCCACCTTCGAACTCGTCACGGTCGACTCAGAGCTGCGCTGCAGGGGGCGCCGCGTCGGTGATCACGGGGTGTTCCGCGACCCGTGAGGCAGTCAATCAGCACTTCCCCAGCAGGGCGGCCAGTTCGGCCGGCCGGGTGACCATCGGCCAGTGCCCGGAGTCGAGATCGACGAGTGTCAGGTTGTGCACCTTCGCGAGTTCCGGCAGGTCGCCGGCGGCGAGCCAGGCGCGCGCCTCGTCCGGGCTGAACTCGGGGCAGATCAGCGTGACCGGGACGTCGTAGCGCGCCTCGTTCCGCAGCCGGACGGTGCCCAGCGCCACACCCTCGGGCACCGGGATCATCGCCGCCGCCAGCCGCTCCCGGGTCGCCGGGTCGAGGTCGGCGGCGTCCGGGCCCTCGAAGGCCGGCCAGCCGGGGAACGGCATCGCGCCGTCCACGATCGGCAGGAAGTCGGCGTACGCCTCGCCGTCGGCCACCGGGACGCCGCCGATCAGTGCCACGCCGGCCACCGGACGGCGGTCGGCCGCGATCCAGGCCAGGGACGCCGCGGCCGAGTGACCGACCACCAGCGGAGGCTCCGCACAGCCGTCCACCGCCGCGAGCGCGGCGTCCACCTGATCGTCGAGGGTGGCCGGGTTGCCCTTGACCTGCCCCTCGCCGACCTGGCCGGGCAGGCTCACCGGGACGCCGCGGCGGCCCAGCCGGGCGAGCTCGGTCGTCACGCCGGTCCAGACGTCCGGCGCCAGCCACAGCCCGCCGATCAACACGATGTCGCTCACTGCGTTCTCCTTCGGATCGATTGCGGCCACGCTAGGCGTCTATCCGGACGCTCTGCGTCCGCAATCTGCCTACGATGACCGGCATGGACGCCAGCCCCACCGCCCGCGCGCTGCGCACGCTGGACCTGATCCACCAGCGGCCCGGCATCCGCGCCGTCGAACTAGCCGACCGGCTCGGCGTCACCGAGCGCGCCGTCCGCCGCTACGTCGGCACGCTGCGCGACGCCGGCATTCCGGTGAGCGCGACCACCGGCCGCTACGGCGGCTACCGGATCGGACGGGGCGTCCGGCTGCCACCGGTGGTGTTCAGCGGCCCCGAAGCGCTCGCCGTGGTGATGGCCGTGCTCGATTCGCCGGCCGGGGCGCCGGCGCCGGACAGCCTGGCCGGCTCGGGGGTGGCCAAGCTGTTGCGGGCGCTGCCCGAATCGGTCGGACGTCCCGCCGGCCAGTTCTGGCAGCACATCGCGGCCGCGCCCTCGCTCGCGCCGCGTCCGGAGGTCGGGATCGCTTCTGCCCTGGTCGAGGCCGTCGCCTCGGCGCGCCGGGTCCGGATCTCCTATCGCAGCGCGGCCGGGCACGAGTGGACCAGTGAGGTCGACCCGTGGGCCGTCGTGGTGCGCTACGGGCTGTGGTACCTGCTGTGCCGGATCCCGTCGGGCGAGCTGCGCACCTACCGGCTGGACCGGATCGGAGCGGCCGAGCTGCTCACCGCGGCGTCCGAAGTGCCCGCCGACCTGGACGCCGTCGCCGTCCTGGAGCGCAGCCTGGGCGAGGGCTGGGAGCTCTCCACCCGGGTGCGGTTCCGGGCGCCCGCCGAGCAGGTCCGGCCCTGGCTGCGAGCGCCGATGGGACGCCTGGAACCCGACGGCGACGAATGCGTGCTGACCGGGACCACCAGCAACCCGCAGATGTACGCGGGGGAGTGGCTGGCCCAGGTTCCGTTCCCGTTCCGGGTCGAAGAAGGACCCGAACTGCGAGCCGCGGTCGCCGAGCTGGCCGACCGGCTACGGGCCGCGGTGCAGTGATGTCTTTTGGCTGATATCGGAGGTGGTCGGTGTGGAGCAGTGACGTTGGCTACCGTAGCGAAATGCTGCATCGAATGGGGCCCGACCAAGCCGCGTTGCGGCGGCAGTGGTGATGAAGATCATCGCTGCTACGACACGTAGGGGAGTGTAGGAATGCGCGAGTTCACCACCGACTGCCTGGACGCTGTGCTGGTCGACCGCGATGACCTGGTCATCTTCCTCTCTGCGGGGACGGTCGACGCGCAGGGAATCCGGTGTCGGCTGACGATCATCCTGGCTCCTCCGGGCGATATCAGGTTGGGCGACTTCTTCCAGTACACCGAGGACGATCAAGAGGGGCCTCCGACTGCGGGACGGATGTGGGCTCGCGACCCGGACGGGCCACTTCCGATCGAGGTGATCGGTGGCCATGGTGTCGCCAGCGACGATCTGCTTCGGCGCGAGGTCGATCTGCGGTTGCCGTGGCCGGCGACGTTCCCGATCGAGATCGGCATCGATTGGCCTGCGACAGGAACGCATGCCTCGGCGACGAGTTGCGGAGACCTGGAGGCTCTTCGTGACCGGGTGACTCGTCAGCGGTTGACGTTCGCCGGCGGCGCCTACCTGGAGCACGCCGAGGACTAGACCTCGGTGGGGCCGGGTAGTGCCTTGTATTGGGAGCGGGCGCCTGCGATGCTGGCCGCGGACGTCGAAAGGCGTCCGGGTACTGAAACCGGGTACGGGAAAGGAGGTCTGATCATGGGAGCACGGGTCGTCCATGCCCTGATCGTCCGACCCGTCCTGGAGTACCCACATGCACTTTCTCAACCTGGGGATTCTCGCCCACGTTGACGCCGGCAAGACCAGCCTGACCGAACGGCTGCTGTTCGAATCCGGCACGATCGGCCACCTCGGCCGCGTCGACCTCGGCACCACCCGCACCGACTCGATGGAGTTGGAGCGCCGCCGGGGCATCACCATTCGCACCAATGTGGCGGCGTTCGTCCGCGGCGGCGTCCAGGTGAATCTGATCGACACCCCCGGCCATTCCGACTTCGTCGCCGAGGTGGAGCGCAGCCTCGCCGTGCTGGACGCCGCGATCCTGGTGGTGTCGGCCGTCGAGGGCGTCCAGCCGCAGACCGTCGTGCTGTGGCGGGCGCTGCGCCGGCTGAGCGTGCCGACCCTGGTCTTCGTCAACAAGATCGACCGGGCCGGCGCCGACAGTTCCCGGGTCGTCGGCGAGGTGCGCCGACGGCTCGCCGGCGCTGCCGGTCCCGACGTGGTGATGCTGTCCGGCACCGAGGCCGAAGGGCGTCCGGACGCCGGCGCGGCGCCGGTGCCGTTGGCGTCCGACACGGTGATCGAGGTGCTCACCCGGCACGACGACGGCTTGCTCGCCGATGTGGTGAACGGCGACCGGCTCACCCAGCGGCGGCTCGCCGGGCTCACCCGGCGGCTGATCGGACGCGGCGTCCTGGTGCCGGTGCTGGCCGGTTCGGCGCTGACCGGGGCCGGCGTCCACGATCTGCTGGACGGGTTGTCGGCGCTGCTGTCTTGGGCGCGTCCGGCCGCTCCCGAGTCGTCGGCGCTGGTCTTCAAGATCGACCACGACGGGGGCCGGCGGACGGCCTGGGCGCGGGTCTTCGCCGGCGAGTTGGAGCTGCGGCAAGGGGTTTCGGTCGGCGGCGAGCGCCCGCGGCGGATCACCGCGCTGCGCCGGGCGGCACCCGAGGGTTTCGTCCCGGCCACCCGGGTCGGAGCCGGCGAGGTGGCGGCCATCCAGGGTCCGGACGCGTTGCGGATCGGCGACTGGATCGGCACCCCGATCGCCGGACGGGTGACCCGCGAGTTCCCGGCACCCGGCCTGGAGGCGATCGTCGAACCGGTTGACCCGAGCCAGCGAGGAGCGCTCAACCGGGCGCTGTCCGAGCTGGCGCAGTCCGATCCGCTGATCAACCTGCGGGTCGATCCCGATCGGGGCGAACTGGCGGTGTCGCTGTACGGGGAGGTGCAGAAGGAGGTGGTCGGCAGCCTGCTGGCCGAGCAGTTCGGCGTCCCGACCCGGTTCAGCGACACCACCATCGTGCACGTCGAGCGGGTGGCCGGCGCCGGTGCCGCGGTGCAGCTGATCACCGAGCGGGCCACGCCGTACCTGGCGACGCTCGGCGTCCGGGTCGAGTCGGCACCACCGGGGTCGGGGCTGCTGCGACGCCTGGAGGCGGAACTTGGCTCGATGCCGCCAGCGTTCTTCGAGGCCGCCTGGGAAGGCGTCCGGACCGGGCTGGCCCAGGGCCGGCACGGCTGGGCGATACCGGACGCCGTGGTCACCATCACCCACACCGGGTACTACCCGCGGCAGAGCCACGCCCACCAGAAGTTCAGCAAGAGCATGTCGACGGTCGGCGCGGACTTCCGGAACCTGGCACCGATGCTGGTGCACCAGGCGCTCGCCGTCGCAGGCACGGTGGTCTGTGAACCCGTCGAACGGTTCACCCTCGACATTCCGGCGTCCGCACTGGCCGCGGTCACCGCCACCCTGGGCCAGGACGAGGGTCGGATCGCCGACACGGCCCAACACGACGACCGGCTGGTGCTGTCGGGCACCCTGCCGACCCGGCGACTGCTCGAGTTCGCGCGAGGCCTACCCGACCTGACCCGTGGCGAGGGGGTGTTGCAGACCGAGATCGACCACGATCAGCCGGTCACCGGGGCGCCGCCCGTCCGTCGCCGGATCGGTCCGGATCCGCTCGACGACGAGGTCTGGTGCCGGGAACGTCCGCGCTGAGGAAGCGTTGATTCATCGTCGGTCGAGCTTGTCGAGACCTTTCTGGCAAGGGGTTTCGACAAGCTCAACCAGCGGACGATCAGCGCTCCCTCGGCTTAGGCTCAGCCGCGGCGACGGATGAACTCGCGCCGCGCGTACTGGCCGAGCGCGTAGGTGAAGTAGCCGTCGGCGGCCGCCCCGACGCCGCCGCCGACCAGCGGGATCCGCTTGGCCACCTGCACCACGACATGCTTGCCGGCCATCTTGGCGCCCAGTCCGCCGAAGACGCGCTCGCTGACCGAATGCTCCAGGGCGGGGTCGAAGACCGGCGCGGTCGCGATGCCCATGGGCGTGCTGGCCAGCTTCCCGGACGACACCTGCTTGCGCACCTCGTCCTCGCCCAGCATGGCCAGGGTCAGCGCCGACCGCACCCGGCGGTCGTTGACGTCGTAGCCGCGCAGGTGCGCGATGGCCGCGATCATCCGCATCTGGATGATGGCCAGGCCGGCCAGGTTGGTCGGCAGCGCCACCGGCAGGGCGAGCAGGCCGCCCAGATTGGTCAGGAACCCCTGAGCCCCGGCCAGGCCGACGTGCTGCCGGATCAGCCAGTCCACCGCGGCCTCGTGGTCGCCGCGGGTCTGCAGCGACCGGGCCGCGGCGTCCTTGGCGCCCGGGATGGTCATATTGCCGTCGATCGCGAACTCGAGGATCTGCCGCAGCACATTGCCGGCCACCTCGGGAGCACGCTGAGCGAGGGTCTTGCTGGGTTCCTGCGAGGAACTGGGTTCCTGATCGGACATGCGGTGACTCCTGGCGTCGCGGACTGCGCCGTCCACCCTACTCACGGCTGCCGGGGTCACCATCGGGGGTCACCCGCTGACGTCCCCGGAATCGTCGGCGCCGGATGGCACAATCGTGCAATGAGTCGCCCGGGCATCTTCGGACCGTCGCGGGACTGGCCGGCGCAGGATCTGATCGGGCTCTCCGACGAGCTCGACCCCGATCTGGTGGTGCTGGCCTACCGCTGCGGCGTGTTCCCGATGCCCCTGCACAACTCCTGGTTCCCGGCCCGGATGGGCTGGTGGTCGCCGATGCGTCGCGGCGTCCTGCTGCCGGACGGGCTGCGCGTCACCCGCTCCCTGCGGCAGTCGGCGAAACGGTATCTGACAACGGTGGACGCCGCGTTCGACCGGGTGCTGGCGCGGTGCGCCGACCCGTCCCGTCCGCACGGCTGGATCGACGACGACATCATCGACGCGTTCACCGTGCTGCACGAGCGGGGCGTGGTGCACAGCGTGGAGACCTGGACGCCGGACGGCCGGCTCGCCGGCGGCCTTTACGGGGTGTCGATCGGCGGGTTGTTCGCCGGCGAGTCGATGTTCCACGACGCGGAGATCGGGCGCGACGCGTCCAAGGTGGCGCTGCTCCGGCTGGCCCGCGCGATGCGCCGCGACGGCAACCCCGAGCGGTTGATCGACGTCCAGTGGCGCACCGAGCACCTCGGTTCGCTCGGGGTGATCGAGATCGACCGCGACGAGTACCTGTCCAGCCTGGACGAGGCGCTGGCGCTGCCCGGCCCGGACTGGGCCGCCGAACGAGAACTGACCGAGCAGGGTTCGATCGGGTGGGGTTCGATCGAGCAGGGTTCGATCGGCTGGGGAACGGGGGACGCCGGTGCCTGAACTACCCGAGGTGGAAGCGCTGCGGTCGTTCCTGACCGACAAGCTGACCGGCGCCACCATCGCCCGCACCGAACTGCTGGCGTTCAGCGCGCTGAAGACCTTCCAGCTGCCGCTGTCCGCCCTGCACGGCGGCGAGGTCAGCGAGGTGCGCCGCTACGGCAAATTCATCGCCATCGACGTCTCCGGCAGCTGGTTGGTGTTCCACCTGGCCAGGGCCGGTTGGCTGCAGTGGAGGGACGCCATGCCGGCCAAGCCGGCCCGGCCCGGACGGGGACCGCTCAGCCTGCGGGTGGTGCTGGCCGACGGTTCCGGTTTCGACCTGACCGAGATGGGCACCCAGCGCAAGCTGGCCGTCTACGTGGTCGGCGACCCGCAGGACGTGCCGATGCTGGCCAGTCTCGGGCCCGATCCGCTGGCCGACGAGTTCGACTCCGACGCCCTGGCCGCCATCCTGGCCAAAGCCGGACGCGCCCAGCTCAAGGGAGTGCTGCGCGACCAGCGGGTGATCGCCGGCATCGGCAACGCCTACAGCGACGAGATCCTCCATGCCGCGAAGCTGAGCCCGTTCAAGCCGTCCAACGCGCTCTCGGACGAGGAACACGCCCGGCTGTTCGCCGCCATCAAGGGCGAACTCAATGACGCCATCGAGCGCTCCGTCGGACGCGCGGCGAAGGAACTGAAGGGCGAGAAGAAGATCGGGCTGCGGGTGCACGGCCGCACCGGGGAGCCCTGCGACGTCTGCGGGACGCCGATCGCTGAGGTCTCGTTCGCGGATTCGTCCCTGCAGTACTGCCCCGGGTGCCAGACCGGCGGCAAACCGCTCGCCGACCGCCGGCTGTCGAAGCTGCTGAAGTAGCGGCTCTACCAGCCCAGGGCGTCCAGGTCGGCGATCAGCGCGGGGACGCTGCGGTCGCCGAAGTGCCGGACGCCGAGCAGCCGGTGGTGCAGCCCGAGCACCAGCCGGCGCTCGTCGAGGTCGTCCGGTATCGGCCACTCGTGTTCGTACGCCTCCCAGAACTCGGGCGGGAATGGGTTCCGGCTGGGGCCGAGCATGTGCACCAGGTCGAGCTCGCGGTCGGTGAACGACACCTCCGGGTCGATCACCCAACGCCCGGCGACGGTGTTGCCGGTCCACAGGTCGCCGTGGGTCAGCGACGGCACCGGACGGCTGGGCAGCCTCGCCTGCACCGCCCCGTCACACGCCCGTTGCAGCCGCCGGGCCAGCTCGCGCGGAACCGACGGATCGTCCAGATGGGTGCGGACGCGGTGCTCGGCGAAGAAGCTCGGCCAGTCGTCCGACCAGGCATTGGGTTGCAGGAACCGTCCGGCCCGGTTGTCCTGGTGCCAGCCGTAGCGGGGACCGGTGCAGCGATGCATCCGGGCGATCGCGGTGCCCATCGCCGCCCAGTCCGGAGTGCCGTCCAGATACTCCAGCACCAACCGGGTTCCGGACGCCGCCAGGACGTCCGGCGTCGGCACCCCGGCCGTCCGCAACGCCGCCAGCCCGTCGGCCTCGCCCGCCGCCGGATAGGGACAGTCCTTGACCACCACCCGGCGTCCGTCTGTCAGGGTCGCCAACCGGGTGCTGCCCACCCAGCCGCCGCCCAACGGTTCCAGCGACACCGGCTCCGGCAACTCCGCCGGCCAGCCGTCCAGCAGGTTCGTTCCGGCGTCCATCGCCGCACCGTAGCGCAGGCGTCCCCGCTGCCCGTGGAATAGCGACCGATTCGGCAGTCGTCTCGCCTGCCAAGGCGCAACGGTCCCAGAATCGGTCGCTGATTGACGAGCGCCCCACGAACCGGGCGCGTCCGTCCTCGATAACATGATGATCTCGACCCGACGCATCCACTGGGGTGTGGCGCGGCCCGGCCGATAGTCTCGGCCCTGCTGTCTACCCCGAGGAGCCCCCCGATGCCGAACGCGCCGGTCGCCCGGGCCCGCGCGATCTTCGATCAGAAGTGGACCAGCAACGCACGACTGGGCCTCGGACTGATGGTCGCCGCCACGCTGGTCACCATCGTCGTCGCGTTCATGGGCCCCTCCGCGGTGGCGCTGCGGCTCGGTCCGCGCAGCAGCCTGATGCCCCCGTGGTACCTGCCGGCCGGCATCGTCTCGCTCAACGAGTGGGTCGCGGTGCTGTCCTTGTGGGTGGCGATCGCCGCCGGTTCGGTGGGGTTGTGGGTCTGCTACCGCGCGGTGGACGGCGGTTGGCGTCCCAACGTGCACCGGCTGTTCCTGCTGGGCGCCGCATTGTGCACCGTCACCTCCTTGGTTCCGCCGCTGACTTCGGCCGATGCGCTGATGTACGCCGCCTACGGACGCCTGATGGTGCTGGGCTGGAACCCGTACGACATCACCCCGGCCAACATCATCCGGCAGGAGTTCGACCCGGTGATGCGCTGGGTGGAGGCCCCCTGGCAGGACACCCCGTCGGTCTACGGGCCGATCGCCTCGTTCAGCCAGTGGCTGGCCGCAACGCTGGGCGGCGAGAGCATGCACCAGGTGGTGTTCTGGCTGCAGATGTTCGCCCTGGTGCCGTTCCTGGTGGTGGCCTTCATCGCGGTCAAGCTGGCGCACGGCGACCCGGCGTTCCAGACCCGGGCGGTGCTGTTCACCATCTTGAACCCGATCATGATCTGGTCGATCTGCGCCCAGGCCCACAACGAGCCGCTGACCCTGATGTTCGCGGTGGCCGGGCTGTGGTTCATGCGCCGCAACGCCTGGCTGGCCGGCGTCGGCATCGGGCTGGCCGGGTGCGTCAAGGTGTCGCTGGTCTACTACGGGCTGGCCATGGTGTGGGGCTATCGGCATCAGCCGCGCAAGCTGATCCAGCTCTGCCTGGCGGCCGCGGTGACCATCGGTCTGGGCTACGGACTGTTCGCGCCCGAGGCGCTGTTCGCCGCCGCCCGCAACACCTCCTACGTCTCGGCCGGCTCCTGGACGGAGTGGCTGCACGAGCTCGGCAAGCTCACCATCGGGGACGCCGCGTCCCGCCGGGTGATGAGCACGCTGGGCATGATCGGCCTGGTCAGCGTGGCCTGGATGCTGTCCCGGGTGCTGCCCTGGGTGACCGCTCCCGGGGCGCCGGCCGGCACCGACCCGCGTCGTGATCCGTTGACCATCACCGTCCGCACCGCCGCCCTGCTGACCGCCGCCTGGCTGATCACGTCCCCCTACACGTTGAGCTGGTACGACCTGATCACCTGGGTGCCGCTGGCGCTGATGGCCGCCAACCGGCTGGACGCCATCACCATGTGGCGCGGGGCCTGGCTGTCGATGGCCTACGTCACCGGACGGGTGATCGAGTTCGGCCCCGGAGTCTTCGTGGCCGGCTTCGTGATGCGCGACATCCTGTGCACCGCCGCACAGATCATCGCCATCGTCTGGGTGATCTGGTGGTGGCGTTCCGAGGGCGGTGAACTGCCGTCGCTGCGACTGTTCCGGGCCGGCTGGCGCCGGTTCCGCGGACGCCCGGCGACGCCCTGAGTCCCCGGATGAACGCGACAGCAAGCTGGGGCAGGGCCGGACGCGTCCTGGCCTGGGCGGCTGCCGCCGTGCTGGCGATCACCGTGGCGCTGGGCGTGCTGGGTGCCGTCCGGGGGCCCGTGCTGCCGGCGCCGACCGTGGCCGCCCCGACCCCGGGACCGGCGTCGATCCTGCCCAGCCGTCCGGCCCGGTGGGTGGACGTCGACTCGCTGACCCGGCGGCTGACCGTCGCGCCGTACCTGTCCGGGCAGTTGCCGGGCAAGCCGTTCACGTTCGCCCAGCCCACCTCCACCACGGGCCTGTTCACCGAGGTCACCCTCGGCGCGGTGGCCGACGACCCGGGCTGGCGCCAGAACAAGAACCTGCCGGTCGGCGTCCTGGTCGCCGATCTGGAGCCGAAGACCGTGGTGGCCGGCGATCTGGACGCCACCGGACGCGGCGTGCTCGCCGAGTTCGGACGCCGCGTCTACAACGCCCTGTCCGACCTGCAGGTCGCCGACCTGCGCAGCGACCCGGAGACCGCGATCGGGTCGTTCCCGGCCCGCTGGTCGCACGCCACGGTGACCGGAGGGCTCGGCGACGGCACCGTCGAACGGGCGGAGTTGTCGATGCTGCTGGTGGCCTTGCCGAACGGACGGCACTTCGCCCTCGTCGAGATCCGGCCGAACCATCCGGGCGCATCGCAGCACTTCGCGGCGATGGACCGCGCCGCCGCGTCCATCGTCGCGACCGGCTGAAGCGGTTCCCTAGACTGAGCCGGTGACCCAGTCAGCGCCGCCGGACGGCCCCAGCAGGCTGCTCGTGGTCGGCGCCGCCGCCGGCATGGGGCGCTGGCTGTCCGACCATCTGTTCGCCGACCTGCCCTGGCACCAGGTGGTGCTGGTCGACACCGCCGCCTCCGCCCAGCTGCTGGAGGGCGCCGCGGGCGCCTACGCCGACGCCCCGGTCGCCACCGGAACCCTCGACCAGGTCGCCGCCGAGGTGACCGAGCCGGGCTTCATCATCTGCGTGGCGGTGCCGGACGCCGCCGCCGCCGGCGTGTTGGCCGACGTGGACGCCGTGGTGCCGTCCGACGCCCCGATCATCATGGTCGGCTCGGGCTTCAGCTGGACGATGGACGTGCTGGCCGCGGTGCCGAACCGGACGGCGGTCGCGCTGCACCCGCTGATGGACACCGCGACCCGGTCGCTGGACGGCCAGACGGTGTGCGCCACCGAGGTGCGCGGGGTGGCGACCGGCTGGCTGGCCGACGCGATCACCGGACGCGGCGGCATCTACACGGTGCTGTCGCCGGAACGCCACGACCGGATCATGACCTACGTGCTGGCGCTGGCCCACCAGGCGCTGCTCGGCTTCGTCACCGCGGTCGCCGACAGCGGACTCGACCTCACCGACGAGCTGTGGGCGGCCCGGACGCCGCTGTTCGAGGCGCTGCTCGGGCTGGCGGTCAGCCTGCTGGAGGAGAACCAGGAGCTCACCCTGGCGCACGTCCAGGCCAGTGTGGACGGTGCGACGGCCGCGTCCGAACTGGCCGCCGCCGCCGCCTCGGTGCGGGCCGCCGCGACCAGCAAGGACGGCCTGGTCGAGCGGATCGCCGCCACCCGCGACCGGTTCAGCGGCGCCCTCTTCGACACCGTCCGGAACACCGCCGCCGCCACCCTGGCCGCCGGGCAGTCGAAGCGGGCCACGCTGGCCCGGGTGCGCCGGCTGGGCGGCCTGGTCGGGCTCTACCCGACCGGGCGTCCGGACAAGCTGCGGGTCGGCCGGCTGGTCGATCTCACCCCGGTGCATCTGGTGCTGGAGGAGTTGCTGGTCGGGCCGCGCGGTGAGGCGGCGCTGCTGCACGGCGCCGGCGTCCGGAACGCCAAACGGCTCGGACGCCGCAACAAGGCCGTCCGCACCCGGTTCGGGATCGGGCACGTCGAGGTGCTCTCGGACGCCGAACTGGAGGTGGCGCTGGACTCCTGGCTGGCCTACCTGCGCCGCGACATCCGTTTCCTGGTGCCCGAGTCGGTGGCCGGCGACGGGGTGGCCTCGGTGGTCCGCGAGCAGCGCGGCGTCGGGGCCGCCTATCTGGTCTCCGAGGCGGTGCGGACCGGCCAGCGGGCGGTGGTGATCCGCACCGAGATCCGTGTCGACCTCGACCTGGACGAGACCATCGAACGCCTCCGCCGGGCCGTCGAGGTCGCCTACGCCTGGCCGCACGGCGTGTCCCGTCCGGTGCGGGCACGCGGGCTGGCGCTGCGCTACCTGGGCCCGCCCGGCACCTTCTCCGAGAACGCCGCCCGGCAGTTCGCGGTCGGGCTGGCCGGGGCCGGCGAGCACGACGTGCTGGTGGAGGCGGTGGACTCCTTCGACGACGTCCTGGAGGCCACCCGCGACGGCGGGCTGGGCGTGCTGCCGATCACCAGTTCGGCCTCCGGCCTGGTGTCGCGGTCGGTGCGGGCCCTGCTCGGCTCCGACGTGCCGCTGGTCGCCGGCGGGGTGGTGGACGTCGCCGTCCGGTTCGACGCCTACGCCGCGGCGCCGGTGGTGCTCGCCGAGCTGCGCGGTGCGACCGTGTTCAGCCATCCGCAGGCGCTCGCCCAGTGCGGCAACTTCATCCGGCGCTGGGGTCTGCTGCCGCAGCCCTGCGCGTCCACCACGGATGCGCTGGAGCAGTTGCGGGCCGCGGGGGTGCCGGCGATCGCGATCGCGTCGTCGGGGGCCGAGGTCGATCACCCGTTCGTGCATGTGGTCGAGCGGGAGATCGACGACCTGTCGGGCTCCATCACCCGGTTCCTGGTGGTCGGACGCCCGGGCGGCTTCGACGAGCACCGGGACGGCTCCGACCCGACGCTGCGCAGCATCGTGCTGGCCCCGTCCGTCGCCGCGATCGCGCCGCTGGTCGGTCGCGGACCCGGTTTCGACGAGTTGCTCAGCGACGCAGACGGGCACTGCCTGTGGGTGTCCAGCCGGGCGGTCGACGACCTGCCGGACGGCGTCCGTGACCTCGGCGCGGTGCCCTGGTCGCCGCGCACCCCGGTGGTGCGACCGACCCCGGGGTAGCTCAGCGCCGCGGCACCATCACCGCCAGGGTCTGCGGCACCACGGTGGCCCGCATCCGGCGGCACTCCCCGGCGGCGTCCCCGTCCAGCTGGTATTCGACCGGTTCGGACGCCTCGATCAGCACGCTGCGGCCCTGGGCGCGGTCGATCTCGGACGCCTCCGGCACCGGCAGCAGCACGCTGGTGGTGATCCGCAGCCAGTCGGCGACGTTGCCCGGGGAGGCGACGAACAGGTCCAGCAGGCCGTCGTCGAACTGGGCGTCCGGAAGCAGCTGGACGTTGCCCTGCAGCTGCCCGACGTTGCCGACGATGACCAGGCCGGCGTGCCGTTCCAGCGGCTCACCGTCGTCCATCGCGATGGTCACGTCGAAGGACGGCAGGCTGGCCGCGTCGCCGGCGGCCACCACGTAGGCGGCCGGGCCGATGATCTTCTTCAGGCCCTCGTCGGTGCCGCCCATGATCCGGGCGTCCAGGCCCATCCCGGCCATCACCGCGATGTGTTCCGGATCGTCGTCGTCGATCACCACCTCGACCAGGTCGATCAGGTCCCGGCGTCCGTTCAGGATCACCTCGAGCGCCTCCGCCTCGTCCAGCGGGATGCCCAGGTTGCGGGCCAGCAGGTTGCCGGTGCCGGCGGGCAGCAGCCCCAGTGGGACGCCCGTCCCGGCCAGTTCGGAGCAGACCACCCGCACCGTGCCGTCGCCGCCGGCGGCCATCACCAGGTCGACCTCGGCCTTCAGCGCTGCCCGGGCCATGCCGCGTCCGGGGTCGTCGGGGGTGGTCTCCAGGAACAGCGGCGTCCAGCCGTTGTCCCGGCAGCCGGTCTCGACGTGCCGGCGGAAGGCTGCCCAGTCCGGAATCTTGGTCGGGTTGACCACGATGGCGCAGTGCTTCGGGGTCTTGGCCGCCAGCGCGGCCGCCCGGGTCGGTCGTTCCGGCTGCATGTGCACCCGGGCCAGGGACAACGCCAGGCTCGCGGTGAATCCGCCGAACAGCACGCCGCCGACCAGGTCGCTGACCCAGTGCGCGTGCAGCACCCAGCGGTCCGCGGCGATCAGCAGGATCAGTGCCAGCCCCAGCCAGCGCCAGAACTCGATCACCGCGCGGGGCTGTTTGGTGGTCGTGGTCGTGGCGATCACCACCAGGGCCGCGGTGACGATGCCCACCATGTGCCCGGACGGGTAGGCGAAGCCGTTGTTGCCGATCACCTCGGTCAACGTCTCGGGTGGACGGAGCCGTCCGATCAACGTCTTGGCCAGCTCGTGACCGCCCCAGCCGAGCGCGATGGCCAGCACGATGCCGACGGTCAGGTTGCGCAGCCGGCGCCGGAACGCCCAGATGGCGATGCCGGCCAGGACGCAGTTGACCACCGCGGGGTGGAAGAAGATCGCCACCGCCACGGCGATCTGGATGATCGGCTGCTGCCAATGCGGCGCGGGGGCCTGCACGAGATCGAGGCCGGCCAGTGCGCCGGACGTCATCAGTGCCGTCCAGATCGCGAAGCCCAGCCCGAAGGCGATCGTCGCGAGGGGGCCGAGACCCGGACGGCGGCTACGCATGTGTCATTGTGGCATCGGTCCGGCAGGGGACGGGGGATCCGGCGCCGGCCGATAGGCTGATCGGGTGATCGACCCGAAACTGTTGCGCACCGAACCCGACCGCCTGCGAGCCGCCCAGGAGGCGCGCGGCGAGTCTCCCGCGTTGGTGGATCGGCTGATCGAGGCCGACGCGGCACGCCGTTCCGCGATCGCGTCCTTCGAGTCGCTGCGGGCCGAGCAGAAGTCGCTGGGCAAGGACGTGGCGCGCGCCAAGGGCGAGGAGAGGGCGGCGCTGATCGCGCGGACGAAGGGGCTGGCCGAGCGGGTGAAGGCCGCCGACGCGGCGGCCGCCGAGGCCGGCGCCCGGTTCGACGAGTTGATGCTGGCACTGCCGAACCCGGTCTTCGACGACGTCCCGCGTGGCGGCGAGGACGACTTCGTGGTGGTTTCCGAGCACGGCGCCCCGCGCGACTTCGAGGCCGAGGGCTTCGCCCCGCGCGACCACCTGGAGCTGGGTGAGCTGCTCGGCGCGATCGACATGCAGCGCGGCGCGAAGGTTTCCGGGGCACGCTTCTACTTCCTCACCGGACAAGGGGCGATGCTGGAGTTGGCGCTGATCAACCTGGCTCTGAACAAGGCCACCGAGTGGGGGTTCACGCCGATCCTGCCGCCGGCGCTGGTCAAGCCGTCGGCGATGGAGGGCACCGGGTTCCTGGGCCAGGCCGCGCAGGACGTCTACCACCTGCCGGCCGACGACCTGTACCTGGTCGGGACGTCCGAGGTGGCGCTGGCCGCCTACCACAGCGACGAGATCCTGGACGCCGCGACGCTGCCCCGGCTGTACGCCGGGTATTCGCCCTGCTACCGGCGCGAGGCGGGCAGCTACGGCAAGGACACCAGGGGCATCTTCCGGGTGCACTGGTTCGACAAGGTGGAGATGTTCGTCTACTGCCACCCGGACGAGGCGGACGCCCTGCACCGCAAGCTGCTGGAGTTCGAGAAGGAATTCATCACCGCTCTGGAACTGCCGTTCCAGGTGCTGGAGGTGGCCTCCGGCGACCTCGGGCTGAGCGCGGCGCGCAAGTACGACTGCTACGGCTGGATCCCCAGCCAGGGCAAGTACCGCGAGATCACCTCCACCTCGAACTGCACCACCTTCCAGGCCCGCCGGCTGAACATCCGGATGCGCACCGACGCCGGAACCGAGGCGGTGGCGACGCTGAACGGGACGCTGTGCGCGATGACCCGGATGATCATCCTGCTGCTGGAGAACCATCAGCAGGCCGATGGTTCGGTGCGCATCCCGCAGGCGCTGCGTCCCTACCTGGGTGGACGGGAGTTCCTGACCCCGGTCGGTTGAGATGTGCCGGTCCTGAGAACAAGTGCCCGGCGTCGTCAACTCGCGACCGAGTGGCGGACGTCCAGCCTCGTCCGCCTCGGACGGCCCGGTAATCGGTCGCTAGTTGACGAAACCTAGGGGCGGCTGGGCGAGCGAGCCGCCTGGACGCCCGGTTTGCCCTTCGCTCGCTGCCCTGAAAGCCTGAACCAGAAGGGGAGTGAGCACATGGCATGGCGACCGCGCCTGGTGGCGCTGGACATCGACGGCACGCTGATCGACGAGGTCCGGGTGATGCCCGACTGGATTCCCACCGCCGTCTCGAAGGTGGTGGACGCCGGGGTCCCGATCGTGCTGACCACCGGACGGGGCTGGGCCGGAACCAAGCTGCTGGTGGAGGCGCTGGACCTGCCGCCCGGGCAGCACGTCTGCTCCAACGGCGCCGTCCGGGTGAACTACCCGCCGATGCAGGTGCTGGAGAAGGTCACCTTCGACCCGACCACGGTCGTCGACCGGGTGCTGGAGGAGCATCCCGAGGCGATGCTGGCCGTCGAGGTCGGCAAGGAGGGTTTCAACGTCAACCGGCTGTTCCCCGAGGGCGAGCTGACCGGCGAGCTCATCGTGGTGGACCGTGACGAGCTGGTCTCCGAGCTGGTCACCCGCGTCGTCGTCCGCGACCCGAACGCGTCCGAGGCCGACTTCATCGCTCTGGCGCACCGGCTGGGCCTGGAGGGGGTCAGCTACTTCATCGGCTACACCGCCTGGCTCGACATCGCGCCCGGCGTGGACAAGTCCTACGGCCTGGCCGCAGCCTGCGCCGATCTGGGTGTTGATGCCGCCGACGTGCTGGCCATCGGCGACGGTCGCAACGACATCGAGATGCTGCGTTGGGCCGGACGCGGGGTCGCCCTCGGCGGCGCGCCGGACGAGGTGAAGCAGGCTGCCGACCATGTCACCGGCCTGTTCGAGAAGGGCGGCACCGCCGAGGAATTGCTGCGCTGGTTCGGCTGATCCGCCGCGTCCCCACGACATCACAGCTTGGGAACACTCTTCCCGATTCACTCCCGGCGCCGACCCGCGACCGCTAACGTCCCCCACGCGGCGGCAAGGCGTCGTCGGGAAGGATGGGAGAAGTGACTATGCGGATCACCGCGCGTCGCGGGATGGCCGTGGCCGCCGCGGTCACGTTGCTCGCCGGGTTCGGCGGCTGCGCGCAGAGCCAACGTCAGAGCAGCAGTCCGGACGCCGGCGGCGCCAGCGGCGGCACCAAGGACACCTTCGTCTTCGCGGCCTCCTCGGATCCGGTGATGCTCGACCCGGCGATGGCCAGTGACGGTGAGACCTTCCGGATCGCCCGCCAGCAGTTCGAGGGCCTGATCGGCACCAAGCCGGGCACCACCGAACTCGAGCCGCTGCTGGCCACCGCCTGGAAGGCGTCGGCCGACAACAAGTCGTTCACCTTCACCCTGCGTGAAGGGGTGAAGTTCTCCGACGGCACCGACTTCAACGGTGAGGCGGTCTGCGCGAACTTCGACCGCTGGTTCAACTGGACCGGCATCAACCAGTCCGAGAACATCACCTACTACTACGGCAAGCTGATGCGCGGCTTCAAGACCGGCGCAAAGGCCGACCAGGCGCTCTACAAGAGCTGCCAGAGCAGCAAGGCCACCGAGGCGACGATCAACCTGAACAGCCCGTTCGTGCATTTCCTGGACGCCATGACGCTGCCGTCGTTCTCCATGCAGTCGCCGACGGCGATGAAGAAGTACAACGCCGACAACACCACCGGCAAGGAGAGCGATCCGCGGTTCTCCGAGTACGCCACCGCGCATCCGACCGGCACCGGCCCGTTCGTCTTCGAGAAGTGGGAACGCGGCCAGCAGGTCATCCTGAAGCGCAACGACAACTACTGGGGTGAGAAGGCCAAGGTCTCCACCGTCATCATCCGCACCATCTCGGACGCCAAGGCGCGCACCCAGGAACTGCAGGCCGGCAACATCGACGGCTACGACCTGGTGGCCCCCGCCGATCAGCCCGGGCTCAAGCAGGCCGGGCTGCAGATCCTGCAGCGTCCCGCCTTCAACATCCTCTACCTGGGCATGAACCAGAAGATCAAGGAGCTCTCCGACCTCAAGGTGCGGCAGGCCATCGCCTACGCGATCGACAAGGACGCCCTGATCAAGCAGGTGATGCCCGAGGGCACCGTCGCCGCGATCAACTTCATGCCCGAGAACGTGACCGGCTGGAACGGCAACGTCGAGAAGTACGCCTACAACCCGGACAAGGCCAAGGCGCTGCTCAAGGAGGCCGGCCAGGAGAACCTGACCCTGACCTTCAACTACCCGACCGGCGTCTCGCGGCCCTACATGCCGTCGCCGGAGGACATCTACACCTCGCTGAAGGCGCAGCTCGAAGCGGTCGGCATCAAGGTCAATCCGGTGGCCAGCAAGTGGAGCCCCGACTACCTCGACCTGATCCAGGGCGACAAGGGAACCGATAAGCACGGCATTCACCTGCTCGGCTGGACCGGCGACTACAACGACCCGGACAACTTCATCGGCGTCTTCTTCGGCACCAAGGCCAACGAGTGGGGCTTCGACAACCAGAAGCTGTTCGCGGCGCTGAAGGAGGCCCGCGAGATGGGCGACGCGGCGGCGCAGAAGGCGAAGTACGAGGAGATCAACAAGATGATCGCCGACTTCGTCCCCGGCGTCCCGCTGACCCACGCCCCGCCGTCGCTGGCCTTCGGCAAGGGCGTGCAGGGCTACCAGCCCTCCCCGGTCCAAGACGAGGTCTGGAACACCATCACCATCACCAAGTGAGCCCTCACCGGCTCGGCTGACCCACTGTCGGGTCGGGATCGTCGCGGTGGACGATCC
>NZ_JASGDE010000126.1:0-24658 GCF_047607385.1 Micropruina sp. | reverse complement strand
TCCACGACGGCCGGTGCTCCGGCCACCTCGGCGCCGGCGTCCGCCGCCGCGCCGTCCACCTCGCCCAGCCCGTCGTCGGCCGGCCCGTCGTCGCCTGGTTCGTCGTCGCCCGGTTCCGCCCGGCCCAGCACCCAGCCGCCCGCCGCGCCGGCGCAGGACCGCCGGACCAGCGCGCAGCGCAACCGGCCGTTCACCGTGCGGGGCATTCCGGTGATCTCCAAGAAGCATCCGATCAACGCCGGCTACCGGCGCGGCAGCGTCACCTCGCCGTACGGGCTGACCCGGGAGACCCAGCGCGCGCTGACCCGGATGATCGCGGCCGCCCGGGCCAAGGGCGTCCGGCTGCTGGTGCGCAGCGGCTACCGCAGCTATGCCACCCAGGCCCAGATCCTGCGCAGCAAGATCCGGGAGTACGGCAGCGAGACCATGGCCCGGCGCTACAACGCCGCCCCGGGTCGCAGCGAGCACCAGACCGGGCTCGCCGTGGATCTGTGGGACGGCGTCACCTGGGGCGTCGGCGTCCGGAACACCAAGGCCGGAAAGTGGCTGTGGGCGAACGCCTGGCGCTACGGCTTCATCCTGCGCTACCCCAACGGCAAGGAGAAGATCACCGGCTACGCGTTCGAGCCCTGGCACTACCGCTACATCGGGACGCCGGCCAAGGACTTCGGCGCCAACAGCAACCTCACCCTGGAGGAGTATCTGGGCATCGCCTGAGGCTGAGCGTCTGCGGCACCGGCCCGGTCTCGCGCGGCTCGCCCTGAGA
Organism: Micropruina sp.; assembly: GCF_047607385.1. Lineage (GTDB taxonomy): Bacteria > Actinomycetota > Actinomycetes > Propionibacteriales > Propionibacteriaceae > Micropruina. Next base: position 23,892 of record NZ_JASGDE010000126.1, on the reverse strand, counting down.
CGTTGGCGAGCCCAGGAAGGGACGGGTGCATCGCAATGGGACGCGGCCGACCTGCCACCCGCTGCCGGCTCTTGAGTGCCCTTCCCGGGCTCCTTGCGAGTGACTCTAGACGGGCCGCGGAGGAGAACCAAGGGCTTCCGGGAAGACCTTGGGGAACTCACAGGATCGGCACGGGCAGCGCCTCGCCGACCCGCCGACCACGCCGCCGGACGAGCCGCGACCTCAATCGTTTTTCCTAGTCACGTTACGGTTTCCCGGATGCGGACGGCGCCGTTGCCGGCCCGGTCGGACGGTCCGGAATTTCATCGGAAGCGCCGTTCCGGCGGTTGCGACACAGCCCTGCGGACCGGCCCACGGACCTCGGTCCGGGATGCCTCGACCACCGAACATCACCCAACCGCCGATGTCCCGGAGAGCGGCCCTGTATCCTGCTCGGACCCCGTCCGACCAGGAGTGCCGATGACCAGCGAGCCGATCGCGGCCGAGGTGCTCGCCGTGATCGTGGCCCTGGTGGACGGCGAACCCTGCGTCCTCACCCTGCCGGACGCCGCCCGACTCCCGGCCGGCCCGGTACTGCCCGGGCACCGCTCGTTGCAGACCGCCGTCCGGGCCTGGGTGGAGGAGCAGACCGGCCTCAACGTGGGCTACCTGGAGCAGCTGTACACCTTCGCCGACCGGGACCGGGACGGCACCGGCACCCGCACCATCTCGGTCTCCTACCTGGGCCTGGTCCGTGGGCTGCGCGCCCGGACCGGACGCTGGCAGAGCTGGTATTCGCTGTTCCCCTGGGAGGATCAGCGCGACGCGGAACCGCTGCTGGCCTCGACGGTCGCCCCGGCGCTGCTGCCCTGGTACCGGCAACAGCGCGGACGCCGGCAGCGCTGCGCGATCGCCTTCGGGCTGGACGGACGGCCCTGGCAGCCCGATCTGGCGCTGCAACGCTACGAGGTGCTGTACGAGGCCGGCCTGGTGCCCGAGTCGCCGGACGACTGGCGGCGTCCCGACCTGGTGCCGGGGCGGCGGCTGGACGGCGATCATCGTCGGGTGCTGGCCACCGGGATCGCCCGGCTGCGGGCCAAGATCCAGTACCGGCCGGTGGTCTTCGAACTGATGCCCGCCCAGTTCACCCTGAGCCAGCTGCAGGCCTGTGTCGAGGCACTGGCCGGGCAGGGCGTGCACACCCAGAACTTCCGCCGGCTGGTCGAGCAGCAGCAGTTGGTCGAGGAGACCGGCGGCGTCGCCGACACCGGGGGGCGTCCGGCCCGGCTCTACCGTTTCCGCCGCGAGGTGCTCCAGGAACGGCAGGCGGCCGGGACCAAGCTGCCCACGCCCCGGTCCCGCTGACCCTCGCTCCGGGCGCCGTGCCACGGGTGCCGTCCGGACGCCTTGCCGACGGAGCTTTCGGGCATCCGCCGGCCCGGCCGCCAGCGCATGCGAAGATCGAATCGGGTCCCGCGTCGACGGGGTGACCGCAGCCGCGCACCGGCTCCGGACCCGCAGCGACCCCGTCCGGCACCACTGCACAAGGAGGAACATCCGTCGTGAGCCAGCCAACCACCGATACCGTGACCACCGCACCGGGCCGGGTGCCGATCCGGGCGCTGCTGATGGACGCCGACGGCGTCCTGCAGCAGCCGGTGCCGGGCTGGACCGACGAGATGTCCGAACTGGGCGGCGGGCCGGACTTCGTCGAGGAGCTGTTCCAGCGTGAACTGGCCGCCCTGGACGGCAGCATCGACCTCGCCGAGGTGGTGGTCGAGCTGCTGGAGAGCCGCGGCCTGCCGCTGCGCTGGGAGCAGGTGATCCAGACCTGGCAGGCGGTCGACCTGTACCGTCCGATGCTCCAGTTGGTGACCGACGTCCGGCGCGCCGGGGTGATCACCGCGCTGGCCACCAACCAGCACAGCTACCGCGGCGAGTGGATGCGACGCACCCTGCCCTATCGGGACTACTTCGACCACTCCTTCTACTCCTACGAACTGGGCACCGCCAAGCCCGATCCGGCCTACTTCGAGCACGTCATCGAGGTGCTCGGGGTGGCCCCCGAGGCCGCGGTCTTCGTCGACGACCGGCTGGACAACGTCGAGGCCGCCCGGGAGCTCGGGCTGCACGGCATCCACTGCTCCCCGGTCGGGGACGCCGACCTGGTCCGGACGGAGTTGCGCCGGCTGGGCGTCCCGGGCGCCTGACCCCCCTCCCACGCTCCGAGACAGCCGGAACCGGTCTCGAACCACTTTCCGGTGGATACGAATACCCCTGAGGGGTATGGCAACAGCCTACTCGCCAGCCGAAGCCACTTTTTGGTTGATGTGAATACCCCGAGGGGGTAGGTCATATCCACCAGAAACCGGCTCCAGGTCGGGCAGCCCTTTCGAGCGACCCCCATAACCACAACAATCAGGTTCGAGCCGGCCTCGATGACGTTTCCACCACCTATCGGCACCATCGGCGCGGCCCTCAGGGCGCGGAGCAGTTGACCCCGAGGTCGGCGCGGACGACAGCGGGCCAAATTGCACCGCCTTTTGCTCAGATGTAGCATAAGGGTATCCAACGAGGAGGAGCCCGATGAGCACCACCACCCTGATCAGCGCCGAGGATCTGTTCCGCCGCGTCGACCACGTCGTCCCGGCTGTCGAGTGGGCGACGATGGCCGACGACGTGGACGCGATCATCCGGCTCAAGGCCGAGCGCAACGCCGTGATCCTGGCCCACAACTACATGCGTCCGGAGATCTTCCACGGGGTTTCCGACATCGTCGGCGACTCGCTGGCGCTGGCCCGCGAGGCCACCGAGGTGGAGGCTGACGTGATCGTGCTGGCCGGGGTGCACTTCATGGCCGAGACGGCCAAGCTGCTGAACCCGTCCAAGACGGTGCTGATCCCCGATCTGCGGTCGGGCTGCTCGCTGGCCGAGTCGATCACCGCCGCGGACGTCCGCGAACTGCGCCGGCTGCACCCCGGCGTCCCGGTGGTCACCTACGTGAACACCTCGGCCGCGGTGAAGGCCGAGAGCGACATCTGCTGCACCTCGGGCAACGCGGTGCGGGTGATCGAGAGCCTGGGCGTGCCCGAGGTGATCATGATCCCCGACCAGTTCCTGGCCGCGAACGTGGCCCGGCAGACCGGGGTGATGGTGATCACCCATCCGGGCGCCTGCGAGGTGCACGAGCGGTTCACGCCCGCCGACATCCGGCAGATCCGGGCCGACTACGCCGGCGACGTGACCGTCCTGGCGCACCCAGAATGCCCGCCCGAGGTGGTCGACGAGGCCGACTACGCGGGCTCGACGGCGCAGATGATCGACTTCGTCGCCGACCGGCGTCCGAAGCGGGTGGCGTTGATCACCGAGTGCTCGATGAGCGACAACGTGGCCCAGGAGTACCCCGAGGTCGAGTTCGTCCGGCCCTGCAATATGTGCCCGCACATGAAGCGGAACACGATGGCCTCGATCCGGCACGCGCTGGAGACGATGACCCACGAGGTCACCATCGACCCGGACGTCGCCGACCGGGCCCGGGCCGCGGTGGAGCGGATGCTGGCGGTGGGCGCGAAGTGAGCGGCGTCCGCACCGAGATCGTCGTGGACGCTCCGGTGATCGTCGGCGGCGGGCTGGCCGGGCTGAGCTGCGCCATCGAGCTCGCCCCGGCCCGCTGCCTGGTGCTGTCGGCCGGCGCGCTGAGCACCGGCACCTCGACCGGCTGGGCGCAGGGCGGGGTGGCCGCCGCGGTCGGTCCGGACGACTCCCCCGCCGACCATGCCGCCGACACCCTGGCGGCCGGGGCCGGGCTGTGCGACCAGGCCGTGGTCGCGTCCATCACCGCCGCCGGCCCGGAGGCCATCGAGTGGCTGGCCCGGCAGGGGACGCGCTGGGACCGCAACCCGGACGGTTCGCTGCGGCTCGGGCTGGAGGGGGCACACGGACGCCGCCGGATCGTGCACGCCGGCGGCGACGGCACCGGCGCCGAACTGCTGCGCACCGTGGTGGACGCCGCCCGCCGGCTCGACTCGGTGAGCATCTGGGAGCACACCCCGGCCCGCCGCATCGTGGTCGAGGGCGGACGGGTCGCCGGCGTCGAGGTGGAGACATCGACCGGCCCCGTGCTGCTCCGGACGCCGGCCGTGGTGCTCGCCACCGGCGGCGTCGGCGGCCTGTTCAGCCACACCACCAACCCGCTGAGCTCCCGCGGGCAGGGCCTGGCGCTCGCCTTCCGGGCCGGTGCGGTGCTGCGCGATCTGGAGATGGTGCAGTTCCATCCCACCGCCCTGGACGTCGCGGTCGACCCGATGCCGCTGGTCAGCGAGGCGGTGCGCGGCGAGGGCGCGATCATCGTCAACGAGCGCGGCGAATGGGTGCTGGCCGATCCGCTGTCCGCCCGCGACGTGGTGTCCCGCGCCGAGTGGGCGCAGTTGCAGGCCGGGCATCTGGTCTTCCTGGACGCCCGCAGCGCACCCGGGGAACGGTTCGCCGAGCTGTTCCCGTCGATCCACGCCACCGCGGTCGCTGCCGGACTGGACCCGGCCCGCGATCTGCTGCCGGTGCGTCCGGCCGCGCACTACCACATGGGTGGCGTGCTGGTGGATGCCCACGGTGAGAGCACCGTGCCGGGCCTGTTCGCGGCCGGCGAGGTGGCGTCCACCGGGCTGCACGGAGCCAACCGGCTGGCGTCCAATTCGCTGCTCGAAGCGGTGGTCTGCGGACGCCGGGTGGCCCGGCGGCTGGCGTCCGTCCATGGTGGCGAGACGGGCGGCGCACGGGTCCCCGTCCCGGCCCGGAGCGCGCGGGCCTGGTCCGCGTCCGACCCGGTGGTGGAGCAGGTGCGTCGTATCGTCACCACCGGCGCCGGGGTGCTGCGCGACGAGGCCGGGCTGCGCCGGGCGCTGCGCGCTCTGCAGCCGCAGCTGAGCGATGACACCGGCCTGGTCGGCTACCTGGTGACGCATGCCGCCCTGCAGCGCACCGAGTCGCGGGGCGCGCACACCCGCACCGATTTCCCGCGGGCCGCCGAGCCCCGGCACACCCTGGTCAGCATCCATGACGTGGAAGGCATCGCCGCATGAGAACCCTGCCTCGACTGCTGGTCGAGCCGATCGTCCGGGCCGCCCTGGCCGAAGATCTGGGCCGGGCCGGCGACGTGACCACCGACAGCATCATCGCCGCGGACGCCGTGGCCACCGTCCAGCTGGTCGCCCGCGATCGGGGGGTGCTGGCCGGCCTGCCGCTGGCCCAGCTCGCCTGGGAACTGGTCGATTCTCGGATCGCGTGCGACGCTCATTTGTCCGACGGATCGCGCCTCGAACCCGGGAGCGTGATCGCCACGGTGCACGGACCGGCGCGGGGGCTGCTCACCGGCGAGCGGGTGGCGTTGAACTTCCTCGGGCATCTCTCCGGGGTGGCGACCGGCACCGCCACCATCGCGGACGCCATCGCGCACACCCACACCCAGGTGGCCGACACCCGCAAGACCATCCCCGGGCTGCGGGCGCTGCAGAAGTACGCGGTGGTCTGCGGCGGCGGCTCGAACCACCGCTTCGGGCTGGACGACGCGGTGCTGATCAAGGACAACCACATCGCGGTCGCCGGCGGCATCCGGGCCGCGGTCGAGGCGGCCCGGGCGCACGTCGGCCATCTGGTGAAGATCGAGGTGGAGGTCGACTCTCTGGAGATGCTGGCCGAACTGCTCGAGGTGGGCGCCGACGTGGTGCTGCTCGACAACATGACGCCCGACGTCCTGCGCGAGGCGGTGGCCATGGTGGACGGCCGGATGGTGACCGAGGCGTCCGGACGGATCACCCCGCAGACCGCGGTGCCGATCGCCGAGGCCGGGGTGGACCTGATCAGCGTCGGCTGGCTGACCCACAGCGTGCAGGTGCTGGACATCGGCCTCGACCACCTGGCCTGAGCGGACCGAAGGGGACCGCCGGTCCACCGGGGACGGTTCTATTCGTCCCACTGGTGATACCTGTGGTCCATCGGGGACGGTTCCTTTCGTCCCACTGGTGATACCTGTGGGACGAAAGGAACCGTCCCCAGCGTCCCACTCGTAGTACCTGCGGGACGAAAGGAACCGTCCCCGTCGTCCCACGTCCCCGGAACCCAACCAGCGGTCGGGCCGCGGGATCCGGAGCCCGCCGTTAGCATGCGTGGCAGGGCCAGCACGCCCTGAGCACGACGAGGAGCGCCACGGATGGATCAGGTCTGGCGATACCTGTCCGGCATGTTCGAGTTGATCGGCCGGGCATACCGGCTCGACTCCGCGGCGCTGGGCTGGGTGCGCGACCATCCGTTCGCGATCTGGCTGGCCGTCGGGGTCGCATTGCTGGCCGCGATCTCGCTGATGACCGGGCATGCGGTGGTGCTGCTGCTGAACCGGATCACCGGCTGGCGGTTCGCCGCCGGACTGCTGCTGAGCGCGACCTGGCTGGTCGCGCTGCACGCCGTGGAGTCGCTGGTGCTGTGGGGGCTCGGTTCGCTGTTCAGCGGACGCGAGGTGCCCTACCCCACCGTGCTGGCCGGCGTCCTGGTCGCCACCGCGCCGCAGGTGTGGGGATTCCTCACCCTGACCCCCTACCTGGGCCCGGCGATCAGCCGGCTGCTGTCGGCCTGGAGCGCCATCGTGCTGTGGGCCGTCACCACCGGGACCTTCGACATCGGACGCTGGCCCGCGCTGGCCGTGGTCGGGGCGTCCTGGCTGCTCATGCATCTGCTGTCCACGCTGTGCGCGCCGTGGTTGTCCCGGGCCATGGCGGCCCTGTTCGAGCGACGAACCGGACGCCCCTTCCGGGTCTCCGGCACCGACGTGCTGAACGGGCGCCCGATGATCACCTCGGAGCTGTCGCCATGATCGTCGGCGACCTGATCGTGCTGATCCTCGCCCTGCTGGTGGTGGCGATGGTGCTGGCTCCGCTGGAGTCGCTGCATTGGTGGGCCACCCGCGAGGTCGAGGAACCGGTCACCGGGCCGGCACCGACCTCGGCCGAGGTGGCCGCCTCCGCACCGGACCGCGCACCGCGACGCTTCCTGGTCTACCTCTCCGGCATCGGCGCCATCGCGGCCAAGGACGTCCCCGAGGAGGAACTGCCGTTCATCCAGGACCTGCGCGACCGGCTGCCCGACTTCCGGGTGATCGACGACGTCTTCCCCTACGCGGTGGACAATCGCGGCCTCACCGCCGAACGGGTGCTGGGCGGGCTGTGGCGCTGGCTGGAACGGTTGCGGCTGAAGAACCCCGACACGCTGCTGGCCAGCCTGATCAACCTGCGCAACCTGATGCAGCTGTTCGTCTGCGCCGATCGCCGCTACGGCCCCACCTACAATATGGGCACCGCCGGCGAGATCCACCGGTCCCTGGTGCGGCACGGCCATCGCCCCGGCAGCCCGGACGAGGTGGTGCTGTTCGGCTGGAGCGGTGGCGCCCAGATCGCCCTCGGCGCCACCTGGTATCTGCACGCCATGGGCCTGCAGGTGTCGGTGCTGTCGCTGGGCGGCATGCTGTCCGACGACATCGCACTGGCCCGGGTCAGGCACCTCTGGCATCTCTACGGCAGCAAGGACTTCCTGCAGGCCTCCGGCAAGGTGCTGTTCGCCGGGCGCTGGCCGATCGCCGGCAAGTCGCCCTGGAACCAGGCCCTCCGCGACGGCACCATCACCATGATCGAACTCGGCCCCTACCACCACAACCTCAAGCAGCACTACTTCGACTACGAGTCGAAGCTGCCCGATGGACGCAGCTACGCCGGCGCGGTGATCGACACGGTGGCCGACATCCTCGAACCGCGAACCTGACCGGACGTCCGGAGCAGGCCCTACCGTGGAGCGGGGAGGCAAGGTGCAGAAGCCTGGCAGTGTGGTCGTGGTCGGCGGCGGTCCGGCCGGGATGGTCTGCGGCCTGTTGCTGGCCCGCGCCGGCGTCCCCGTCACCGTGCTGGAGAAGCACACCGACTTCTTCCGCGACTTCCGCGGCGACACCGTCCACCCCAGCACCCTCACCCTGTTGGACGAGCTCGGCCTCGGCCCGGCCTTCGACCAGGTGCCGTACAGCCGGCTGGAGCGGATCCGGCTGCCGGTACGCGGCGGCGGCGAGGTGGTGGTCGGCGACCTGACCCGGTTGCGGCTGGCTCGCCGCTACATCGCGATGACCCCGCAGTGGGACTTCCTCAACGTGCTCGCCGACGCGGGCCGGGACGAGCCGGCGTTCACCCTGCGGATGGGAACCGAGTGCACCGGGCTGCTCCGCTCCGGCGGACGAGTCACCGGCGTCCGCTGCCGCGGCGTCGACGGCGACCAGGAGTTGCCCGCCGACCTGGTGATCGCCTGCGACGGGCGGACGTCCGACGTCCGCGCGGCCGCGGGTCTGCCGATGGTCGAGCACCGGGTGAACCTGGACGTCTGGTGGTTCCGGCTGCCGACCAGGGTGCCGATCGGCTCCAGCCTGCTGCCCCGCACCGGTCCTGGCACGGTGTTCGTGATGATCCCGCGCCGCGACTACGTGCAGGCGGCACGGCTGATCCCCAAGGGCAGCGACGCCGCCTTGCGGGCCGAGGGCATCGCGGCACTGCGGGCGGCGGTCGCCCGCGCCGCCCCCGAACTGGCGGACGCCGCCGCCGGCCTGGAGTGGGATCAGGTGAAGCTGCTGGACGTCCGGGTGAACCGGCTGCGGCGGTGGTGGGCGCCCGGGCTGCTCTGCATCGGCGACGCCGCACACGCCATGTCGCCGGCCGGCGGCGTCGGGGTGAACCTGGCCGTTCAGGACGGCGTGGCCGCCGCCCGGCTGCTGGCTCGGCCGTTGCGCGACGGACGGCTCCGCGACGCCGGCCTGCGGGCCGTGCAGCGCCGTCGATCGTTCGCCGCCCGGGCCACCCAGGCCGCCCAGCTGCTGATCCATCGCGGCATCGAGTCGTTGCTGGCCGGCGCGGCCCGGCTGGAGGTTCCACCCCGTGCCGCCGCGCTGCTGCGGCGGGTACCTGCGCTGACCGTCGTCCCTGCCTATCTGGCCGGCATCGGGGTGCGTCCCGAGCACGCGCCCGCCTTCGCCCGGCGGACTCCGAAGCCCGCCGCCGGCCCTACCGTGCCAGAATGACGGCTGGCGACGCGCGTCGATGATCCGGCCAGCCGGTCCCGTGGGCGGCGTCCGCCACTCCCCTGAGCCAACCGTCTGGAGATCGCGTTGCCCATATCCGACCTGCCCGCTCTCGACAGTCCGCCCGCCTGGCTGGCCGACGGAGTCATCTACGAGATCTACCCGCAGTCCTTCGCCGACAGCAACGGCGACGGCATCGGCGATCTGCCCGGGGTGATCGACCGGCTGGACTATCTGGCCTGGCTGGGCGTCGACACGATCTGGTTCAACCCGTGCTTCGCGTCGCCCTTCCGGGACGCCGGGTACGACGTCTCCGACTATCTGACCATCGCGCCGCGCTACGGCAGCAACGACGACATGATCGCGCTGATCGGCGCCGCCCGGACCCGCGGCATCCGGGTGCTGCTCGACCTGGTCGCCGGGCACACCTCGATCGACCACCCGTGGTTCGTGGCGTCCAGCAACGATCCCTCCGACGACCGCTACGTGTGGGCGGACGTCGCGGGCGAGGGCTTCATCCCGAGCCCCGGCAGCCGTCCGGGCTGGTATCTGAAGAACTTCTTCCCCGAACAGCCGGCGCTGAACTTCGGCTACGCCCGGCTCGACCCGGACGAACCGTGGCGTCAGCTGCCGGACGCGCCCGGGCCGCGGCGGAACCGCGAGGCGCTGCGCGAGATCATCCGGTTCTGGCTCGACCGGGGCGTCGCCGGGTTCCGGGTCGACATGGCCTTCTCGCTGATCAAGGACGACCCGGATCTGGTCGAGACCACCGCGCTGTGGCGCGAGATCGCCGACTGGATGCACAGCACCTATCCGGGCAGCGTGCTGCTGCCGGAGAGCGACGAGGCCCGCACCGCGACCGCCGGCGTCCGCGGTGGTTTCGACGCCGACTTCGCCCTGGTCATCCACCCCGAGCACAGCGCGCTGTTCAACGACGGTGTCGCCGGCGTGCTGCCCTGGCAGGAGGACGCCGAGCCCAGCTACTTCGACGCCGGCGTCTCCGAACAGGACGGCGTCGCCGCGCTGCGCCACTTCCTCGACCTGTGGAAGTCCCGGCTCGCCGAGGCCGGCGAGGACCGGCTGCTGGTGCTGCCCAGCGCTGACCACGACTTCACCCGGCTGGCCAGCGCCGGACGCCACCCCGACCAGCTGGCCGCCGCCTTCACCTTCCTGCTCACCTGGGGGACGATCCCGTCCATCTACTACGGCGACGAGATCGGGATGCGCTACGTCACCGGACTGGAGTCGAAGGAGGGCAGCCGCTGGCATCCGAAATTCGACCGGGCCGGCTGCCGTACCCCGATGCAGTGGGATGACAGCCTGCCCAACGCAGGCTTCTCGACCGCGCCTGCGACCGAGCTGTACCTGCCGCAGGATCCGGCGTCCGACCGGCCGACGGTGGCCGCCCAGACCGATGTGCCCGGCTCGGTGCTCAGCACCGTCCGGGAGTTGATCGCGTTGCGCCGCAGCATTCCGGCACTCCGGACGTCGGCGCCGCGGACGGTGCTCAGCGCCGGCTACCCGTTCGTCTACCTGCGCGGGGACTCGCACCTGGTCGTGGTCAATCCACGTCCGCAGGCGTCCCGGGTCACCCTGCCGGCGCTCCGCGGTCGCAGCGCGAAGCTGCTCACCGGACGCGGGCTGCGGCTGACCGATGACGCGATCGAGCTGGACGGAACCGCCCACGGGATCATCGAGCTGTCGTAGCCGAGCAGGAGTATCCGGACACCGTCACCGGCAGTGACCGGGCCCACCACCGGACGCCGGTGGCCGGGCTGCCGGCGGCCGGGGCGTCGGCGCTTGCCACAGCCGTGTCCCAGGCCGGCTCCAGGATCCGCACCCGCACCCGGCCGGCGAAGCTCCGCTCCGTGACGCCGTCCAGGCTGAGGCTGAACACCACGTCCAGCTCGGGGCTGACGAAGGACACCAACGATCGCTCCGCGAGGGTGTCGACCTCGGGCAGGACCGCCGAGAGGCCGAGTCCGCTGCGCTTGATCAGCGCCTCCTTCCGGCTCCACAGCCCGCTGAGATCGTCGTCGTGTTCGCAGCGCTCCCGCAGCCCCCGCTCGGCCGGGCCGGCGATCCTGGCGAACAGGTCCGCGTCGAACGGGATCCGGGACTGCACGTCGACCCCGACCGGACGCCGCGCCAGCGCGCACACGCAGACCGCGGCGTCGTGGGACAGGTTGAACTCGACCCCGGGCCCGGCGGCGAATCGCGGCTTGCCGTGCCTGGCGCGTTCGACGGGCGGCAGGCGTCCGGGGTGTCGCTCCCGCCACAGCTGTTGCAGCAGGGCGAAGGCGACGGCACTGGAGTAGCGGTCGCGTTCCCGGTAGTAGCCGGCACAACGCGCGCGGCGTTCGGCGGGAAGCTCGCTCCGGATCATCTCGAAACCGGCGGCGTCCACCCGGTCCGCGCGGGCGACGACGACCTCGCAGTCGACCAGCCCGCCCGTTCCGGACGCGGTCCCGGCGCCGGGCCGCATGCCGCGGCCTCAGTCCTCGACCGGGTCGATGACCAGGCAGACGTTGTGCCCGCCGAACCCCAGCGACAGCGACACCGCACGGGTGAGCGGCGCCGCGCGCGCCACGTCCCGGACGACGGTTACCTGGACGGCCGGGTCCAGTTCCCGGATGCCCACGGTCGGCGGAACCAGACCGGCGCGCAGTGCCAGCACCGACGCGACGACTTCCACCGCCCCGGCCGCGCCCATCATGTGCCCGGTCATCGACTTGGTCGCCGAGACCAGTGCCCGGCCGCCGAATTTGCGGGCGATCACCGCCGCCTCCAGCTGGTCGTTCTTCACCGTCCCGGTCCCGTGCGCGTTGACGTAGACGGAGCCTTCGCCGGCGTCCGAACGCGCCGGGCCGGCCTCCTGGAGGGCGTCGTCCACAGCCCGGTCGACCGCCGCGCCGTCCTCGCAGGGGGCGGTGATGTGGAAGGCGTCGCTGGTGATCCCGTAGCCCGACACCTCGCCGTAGATCGTCGCGCCCCGGGCTCGCGCGTGCGAGGCGCTCTCCAGGACGACGGCTGCCGCACCCTCCCCCATCACGAAGCCGCGGCGCTCGCGATCGAACGGGATGCTCGCCCGGTCCGGGTCGCTGGCCGGACTCAGAGCACGGAGGTTCTGGAAGCCCGCCATCACCACCTTCTGCACCACCGCCTCGGCTCCGCCGCAGACCGCGACGTCGACGTAGCCGTGCCGGATCGCCCGCAGCCCTTCGCCGATGCTCACCGCGCTGGACGCGCAGGCCGCGTTGTGCCCGACCGAGGGCCCGCGCGCGCCGGCGTCGATGGACACGACCCCGGCGACCATGTTCGGGATCCACTTCGGGATCATCATCGGCGAAATCCTCCGCGGCCCGTTCTGCCGCAGGTTCTCCGATTCGGATTCGAAGGTCGTGACCCCGCCCGCGCTGCTGGCCATGTACACCGCGAAGCGGTACGGGTCGACGACGCCGCGGACGCCGGACTGGTCGATCGCCTGCCGGGCGGCGAGAATCCCGAACAGGCAGTACGGATCGAGCCGCCGGGCCTGATTCCCGGAGAGCGCGCTCGCGTCGAGCCCGCGCACCGGCGCGAACACCTTGACCGCCATGTCGTCGGTATCGAACCGGTCGATCGGCACGATGCCGTGCCGTCCGGCGAAGAGGTTCTTCTCGAACTCGTCCAGCGAATTGCCGATCGGGGCGACCACGCCCATTCCCGTGATGACTGCGCGTTCCATGTCGGACTCCGCAGATCCCTAGGCCGCGTTCCCAGTGATCCCGTCGAGCACCGCGTCATAGAGATCGGCCAGGGTCTCCACCTCCGGCGTCACCTCGATGCGGTGCTCGCCGAGCACGCCCTCCAATTTCAGCAGGAACTCGAACATCCCGATCGAGTCGACGCCCACCGCCCCGAGATCGTCGTCCATCGACAGCTCGGCGGCCGGTTTCTCGGTGAATTCCTCGATTATGCCCTTGAACTCTTCCTCGTTCATCGCTTGCCCTCCCCTTCTCTCTCCCGTTTCGTGCCGAAGAATCGGCGTCAGAATCCTTGTCCGCGCAGCCAGCCCAAGAGCCGGTCCTCGCGCTCGGCGGCCCGGTCGGGCTCCCACAGCCCCAGATCGAGCGCATCCACCACGGTGCCGTCGCGCAGGTAGATGACCCGGTCCGCGCGGGCCGCGCAGGACGGGTCGTGGGTGACCATCACGATGGTTCCGCCGTCGCGATGCACCCCGGAGAGGGCGTCCATCACCTCGGTCGTCATGCTCGAGTTCAGGGCACCGGTCGGCTCGTCGGCGAACACCACGGACGGCCGGGTGACCAGGGCACGGCAGATGGAGGCGCGCTGCAGCTGGCCACCGGACACCTGGGTGATCCCGTGGCCTCCGATGTGGGTGATCTCGAATCGCTCCAGCAACTCGTCGGTGCGCGCCTCGGCGGCCCCGCGCTCCTTCGGGGCGGCCTTCAACGCGGGCAGCAGAATGTTGTCCCGCACGCTCAGATTCGACAGGAAGTAGGCCTGCTGGAAGACGAAGCCCATCTGCAGCAGCCGCAACCTGCTCATCTCGCGATCGGACAGGTCGGTGAGTTCCCGGCCGCCGAACCAGATGCCGCCGCCGGTGGGCCGGTCCATCCCGCTCAGGCAGTACAGCAGGGTCGACTTCCCCGAACCGGACGCCCCCATCACCGCGACGAAATCGCCCCGATTCACCGTCAGGTCGATGCCGGACAGCACCTGCGTGGGCGGATCGGTCGAGTAGAACGTCTTCTCCAGATCCGCCGCGGTCAGCACGGCCGTGCCGGTGTCCATAGTCACTCCATTCATTGCGCGCCTTTCGGTGTTCACGCCCTGAGCCAGACGCTCGTATCGTTGCGCCGCAGCCGGCTCGCGACGATGACGGCACTGACGTAGCCGGCGACGATCAGCCCCAGCGGATAAACCAGATAGACCAGCCAGGGATTGACGATGAAGGTCAGCCTGGACAGCCCCAGCCCGGCCAGCGAGATCGCCCAGCCGACCGCGGCCTCACCCAGGGTCGCCGACACCACCACCCCGGCGACGGTGCCGGCGGCCACCGCGATCAGGGCTTTCAGGCGCAGCTGCGCACTCAGTTCCGCGCCGGAGAAGCCGAGCGCGGACAGCATGCCCATGCGGCGCCGTTCGCGGGACAACCGCAGGTTCAGGTACAGGAACGTGATGAGCACCGACACCCCGAGCGCGAACACCAGCGCCAGTGCGGCCGCGCTGAAGAAGGCGTCGGTGACATAGGACAGCGTCTGCTCCACATAGGACCGCATCGGCACCACGCTGGCCTTGGGGAAGAGCCCGCCGTACTGTTCGGCGACCGCGTCCGCGTCCACACCGTCCGCGACGTCGGCGTAGATCACGTAGCCGGCCGCCCCCGACTCCGCGGTGCCCTGAAGCTTGGCCGTGTAGCCGCCGCTGGTCACGTCCTGATAGATCCCGCTCACCCGCAGCAGGGTCGTCGTCCCGGCCTTGCGCACGGTGATCGCGTCCCCGGTGCCGACGCCGAATTTGCGCGCGTTGAGCACCGACAAGGCGATCTCCCCGGGGTTCGGGCGGCTGCCGTCGAGGAACTCGACCGTCCCGGCGGAATAGTCGCCGACCTCGACCCGGAAACTCTCCCATCCGTCCTCGCCCTGGGTCTCGACCACCTGATTCGCGAAGACCTGAACCTTGGTGAGCCGATCGTCGGCCGTGAGCTTCGCGATCACTTCGCCGCGGAGCCGGTCGACGGCGTCGGAGAACTGGAGATCGACCCGGATGTCGCTTTCCGGGGCACCCATGTAGGTGACGAATTTCGGGCTGCGGAAGGTGCTGAGCAGGTTGGTCGGCAGGATCACCAAGACGGTGGCCAGCAGGAAGACCACCGGCACCAGCATCCACTGGCCGAGTTCCGCGCGGAGGTCCATCAGGGCGAGCCGCCGGTTCAGGTCGCCGCCGCGGAACGAGGCGAACCCCGAGCGGCGCAGCCGCCGCGCCTGCCGCTTCACCTGCCGGACCTGCTGCCGATCGCTCAGAGTGCTGCCGTGGACGAGGGCGTTGACCACCTGGATCTTCTTCACCGCACCCAGCACCCCGCGGCAGATCCCGATCACCAGCCCGAACACCACCGACAGGGCGAGAATCGGCACGACGAAGCTGGCCAGGCCCACCGGTGCGCGGGAGTAGTTCACCTGAATGCCGCTGGTCAGCGCATCGGTGGCGAAGATGGCGGCGATCCCGCCGATCACGCAGGCCCCGAACGTCATCGCGGAGTATTTCGAGAGGTACAGCCCGGAGATGGTCGAGTCGGGCAGGCCGATCGCTTTCATGGCGCCGATCTCGCGCACCTCGTCCTGCAGCGTGCCGCGGATGACGAAGCGGACGTTGAGCAGGGCGATGGCGATCAGCAGCAGGCTCACGAAGACCAGCGCCACGGCGACCAGGCCGTCGCTGATCGCGTTGATGATCCGGATCATCTCGTAGGTGACCGCCTGCCCGTTCTTCGGCAGGCCCGCGGTCGATTCGTACGCCGATTGCAGGCTGCCGGCGAGTCCCGGATCGGTCAGCAGGAACTCGACGATGATCTCCGGGCTGCCGTCGCCGCTCGCCGACAGCGTGGCGAAATCGGCGTCCGAGACCACGAACCGGGTCGCCGACGACAGCGAGGACGCCATCTGCGCGTCGCGGACGAATCCCCGGATCGTCATGGTCATGATCGATCCACCGGTCTGTATGCGCAGTTCGTCGCCGGCGCGAAGACCGAAGTTCTGCTGGTAGGCGACCGGCGCATAGACCTCACCCGCGGCCGGCCGCGGAATTCCGTCCGATTCGTCCAGCAGGAAGTCGAACCCCTCGTTCTGGAGCACGAAGAGATTGTCGATGAGGCTCTTGGAGAGATCGCCGGATTCTCCCGTCGAGGGCCGCTCCCAGGCCAGCACGCCGCTGTCGAAGCCGACCATCCGCATGATCTGCCACTTCGTCACCTCGGGGTGCGCGTCGGCAAAGCCGCGCACCGCCGCCTCGTCGTATTCCCCCTTGTGCATCTGCAGGAAATGAGGCGGCTGGGCCTGCTCGAAGAGCTGGTTGACCGAGCCGAACATGCGCTCCATCACCATCGAGCCGGTGGCCATCAGGAACGCGCTCAGGACCAGGACGATCGTCAGGGCGATATTGACACCCTTATTCTTCCGGAGATCGTTGAGCGCGTATTTGAGGTTCATTATCGCACCCTACTCGAATACCCAGATGCCCGGGACCTGAAGTGACATCCAGGTCAGCACCAGGTGATAGACGACGTCCAATACGACGTTGAACACTTCCACCCCGTCGAGGGTCCCGGTGGCTTTGCGCTTCCGCGCGATCTCCTGGACGTGGGTCCACAGCCCGCTGATGCCGTAGACGTACAACGTGACGAGGGTGCCCACCCAGAAGTTGCCGTGGAACCAGATCGACATCACGCCCATCACGCCGAGCCCGACCTGGGCGAACCCGTATTTCACCTGGAACGGCCCGCTCGGCCAGCCCAGCGGCGCCGCGCTGCGTTCCGGATACAGCACGTTCATGATGAATCCGCCGACCGCGATGATGCCGTGCGAGACCGCGAATTGGTGCAGCAGCAGGATCCGCATCCATTCCACCGAGTCGGCCTGGAATCCCTGGACGGCGACCTGGGCGACCGCGGTGACGACACCGATGCCGATGATGACGACGATCCACATGTCAGCTCGTCGCTTCCCGGGTCTGGGCCACGAAGGCCGCCTCCATCTGCTGGACGCTCTTCAGCCGCGGGATGAGCAGCGCGATCAGCACCAGCAGCACCCCGACCAGCATCAGCATCAGACCGATGCCGCGCGACACCCCGACCCCGATCAGCTGCCCGAGGCTGCCGGCCAAGGCACCCCCCGGAGCCAGCAGCGGGTTGAACACGTAGTCGGCCAGCGGCCCGGAGACGCCGTAGGCGATCAGGTATCCGACCTGCGACAACAGGCTCATCATTCCCCAGACCCGGCCCTGGATCTCGTTCGGGATGGACGCCCGGACCAGGACCTCCACGCTGGTGTTCAGCGGCGGCAGCGTCATGAAGAACAGGAACGCGAAGACGCCGATCATCAGCACGTTCGGGGTGGCGCCCATGCACAGCACCACCAGGCCCGCACCGGCGAGCGACCAGCCCATGTAGGCGCCGTGCCGGGTGCTCATGTTGAAGATGCCGATGATGAGGCTGGCGACCACCATGCCGACGGCGGCCACCGACCGCACCACGCCCAGCGTGGTCTCGTCGGACAGGTCGAGCAGCATCGGGGTCAGCAGGGTCTGCAGGAACCCCATGCAGAAGGTGACCAGGGTGACCACCAGCATCAGGACCAGGACACCGCGGTTCTGCGCGAAATAGCCGAACCCGAACCGGAAATCCTCCCAGAAGCCCGACTCGGCGAGCGGCTTCTTGGTGCGGATGCCCCGCCAGACCACGGTCATCGCCAGGATCGTGACCACCATCGTGCTGACGTCGATGGACAGCACCACCTGGATTCCGAAGGACGCCATCAGGACGCCGGCCAGCGCCGGTGAGATGAGGTACTGGGATGCGCTGGCGAACTGGACCAAGCCGCCGGCGCGGGCGTACTGCTTCGGTGTCAGCAGGTCGGAGACGGTGGCCCGGTACGCCGGATCCATCACCGAGGAGAACAGCGAGCTGACCGCGACGCACAGGCAGATCAGGCCCACCCCCGGCTCCCCGGTCGCGAACGCGATCAGCAGCGCGACCAGGCCGGTGGCGGAGGCGGTGTCGCCGAGGATCATCAGCAGCCGGCGGTCGACGCGGTCGGCGAGCACGCCGCCCAGCGGCGCGAGCAGCACCGAGGGGAGGAAGGCCGCCATGGTGACCAGCGCCACCGAGGTGCTCAGCCCGGTCCGCTCGTAGACGTAGACCGACAGGCCGAACGCGGTGAGCCCGTTTCCCACCCGGGCGACCAGCTGGGCCACCCAGATGATCATGAACCGGCGGAAGTTCTCGGCCTCGGCGAGTTCGGCGTCCGACCGCGTCGGCGCGGCGGCCGGCGGGGCGGTCTTCTTGCCCGGCCCGCTCACGAGAGCACCCCCAGACCTGCCGCGACCCGATCGCCGCCGGCCTCGCCGAGCACGCGATCGATCTGCTGGAAGGCGTGATGCACGTACATGTGCCCCTCCCCGGCCAGCACCCGCAGCCGCAGCCGGGGCACCAGGTAGTCCTGCCAGGCCCGGGGCGTCCCGGCCGGGGTCTGCGGATCGCGGTCACCGAGGATCAGCCAGCTGGGCACGTCGAGCGGTGCCGGCCGGAGCCCGCGGGCGTCCTCCAGGACGCCGTAGTCGGCCCGGAACGCGGGCAGGAAGAACTCCACCAGGGAGCGGTCCGTGGCGATCTGCTCGGGTATCGCGCCGAGGCCGATCAGGTGATCCAGCAGCTGATCGTCGGTGGCCTGCTGCCACGCACCCGGGGGCAGGTCGCGGGGCGCCCGGCAGGCCGACAACACCAGGGCGCCGGGCAGCGTCCGGCGGCGCCGCCGGCCGAGCGCGGCGAGCACGCAGTAGGCGACGATTCCGCCCATGCTGTGCCCGAAGAACACCGCGCCGGGCCGCAGCATCGGGCCGATCTCGGCGACGTAGCGGTCCACCAGCGGGGCGAGGCGCGCGATCGGCGGGCCGGCGGACGGACCATGGCCGGGCGGGTTGACGCTCCAGACGTCCCAGCCCGGGCTGAGCCGCGGAATCAGGGCGTTGTAGGAGGCGCCGAATCCACCCAGGTAGGGGAAGAGGATCAGCTGGCGGCCGCGCGGATCGCGGCGCTGATGCCACAGCAGGGATTCGCTCATCACCGCCGCCTCCCCACCGACTCGGCACCGGCGGACGGCGTCGACGCGGCCATCAGTTCAGCGCTCCGGTTGCCGTGGCCGGGCGGCACCGCACCCATCCCCGCGGTGTAGTCGTGCTCCAGGTACTCCGGGAAGGTGAACCGTGGATCGAGGCCGCCGGCGGAGCGGCTGAGCGTCCGGTGGAGCACCAGGACCAGCGCGCCGAACAGCACCAGCTGCACCACCTGGGTCGGCGTGTTGAAGTAGTACAGGTTCAGCCAGCTGCCGGACGCCGACACCCAGAACGGGACCAGGAAGAACAGCACGTTCCCCTTCATCCTGCTGAGCAGCAGGCTCATGCCGGTGCACAGCACGCACAGCTGCGCGACGTAGAGCGGCCAGGCGGTGGCCAGCTCGAAGGAGGAGAACAGATTGCCCGGCGCCACGAATACGCCGATGCCGACGCCCGTCGCGACGCCCGCGGCGAGATGGCTCTTGGTGATCCGGTGCATGAACGGCAGGAAGAAACCGAACCAGCCGATCGTGATCGCCACCATGCCGATTTCCATCACGAACATGGACAGGAAAGTGAGCAGCCCCGGCAGCGGCGGCAGCGGGTCGGGAGGCACCGGGACGCCGGCGAGCATCGCGATGCCCCGCACCGCGAAGATGTAGCCGAGCATGATCAGCGCCAGCACCGGGATCCATATCCAGTCCCGCCGGCGGGGCACCAGGCTGCGGAAGAAATTCGCCACACCGCGCCAGCCGTCGTAGAGGAAGAAGATCAGCAGCGCGGCGATCGCCGGGCTGTGCAGGATGACGACCACCAGCGGATTGGTCAGCTGCAGGTCGCCGACCACTCGCGTCGCGAGGTCGAAGTCGGCCAGGAAGAAGATGGTCAGCGCCCAGACCGAGCCGATGGTCAGCACCAGGTAGAGGACCAGGTACTTGGTGAAGGGTCTCGCCGGCCGGCGGCCGGCGGGAGCGGATTGGGGGGTGGCCTGCGTCATGGAATTCTCCACTCAATAAATTTCGTCGATCGACTGCTTGGCTTCCGCGACAGCCTTTCCCACCCGGGAGGAGAAGAACTCCAGGTCGTCGTCGGACAGCTGCGCGTTCGGGTAGATCCGGGAGACGCTGGACACCAGCACGCCGTGGCGTTGCAGCGCGGCGGCCAGCAGGATGTCCTTGCCCATCACGTCGAATCCGTATTCGGCGGGCGTGGCCAGGGGCTGCCCGGCACAGTGGAAGGCCGCCACCCCCGCCGGGCCCTGCACGACCAGCGGCAGGCCGGCCTCGGTCGCCGTCTCGACCAGCACGCGCTGGAGTTCGCCGACCCGGTCACGCATCTGCCGCAAGGGGCGTTGGTCGTCCCGGCCCAGGATCGCGAACGTCGCCGCGACCGCGGCGGTGCCCAGCGGATACCCGTTGTAGGTGCCGGCGTGGATCACCTTCTTGCTCTCCAGCAGGCGCATGATCTCGCGCCGGCCGACCAGCGCCGATACCGGGACGCCGCCCCCGCCGATCGCCTTGCCGAAGGTCGCGAGATCCGGGATCACGCCGAGCTGCTGCTGCGCTCCGCCGAGTCCCAGCCGCATTCCGGTGATCATCTCGTCGAAGATGAGCACGACGCCGTGCTCGGTGCAGAGTTCCCGCACCCGCTCCAGGAATCCGGGGGCCGGGTCGATCGATCCGCCGTTCACCGCCACCGGTTCGGTGAGCACGCAGGCCAGGGTGTCGCCGTATTCGGCGAAGAACTCCTCGAGGCGCTCGATGTCGTTCCAGGGGATCATGTAGGACTGTTCGGCCATGATGCCGTCCGCCCGTCCCGCGGTGCCCCGGTAGTCGCCGCGGAAGTCGAAGGGGGTCGGCACCCTCGGGTCGACCACCCGTCCGCCCATCACGTTGTCGGCGTTGCCGTGGTAGTGGTTCTCGAAGCGCAGGAACCGGTTCCGCATGGTGTACGCCCGGGCCAGCCGCAGCGCGGCCTGCAGGATCTCGGTTCCGGAAAGGCCGAACCGGATCATCTCGGCGCAGGGAATGTGCGCATTCATGGCCTCCAGCGCATCGGCGTCGAAGTCGCAGTGGCTGACGCACAGCACCCGGCTCATCGCCGACTGCAGCGCCTCCAGGTATTCCTCGTTCCGGTGGCCCAGGATCATCGCCCCGAAGCGGGCGTACAGGTCGAGGTATTCGTTGCCGTCCATGTCGGTGAGCCGGCTGCCGCTGCCGTCGACGAAGTGCAGCGGCACTTCTTCCCACGGCATGTTGAAGTTGTAGTGGACGCCTCCGGGCAGGATTCGCTTGACCCGCTCGTGATAGGCGAGGTTCGCGCTAGTCATCGTCGTCCGCCTCGTCGGCCAGGTATTCGGCGATGTCGTCGATGGTCTTGAACTCGAAGATCGCGACCGGATTGATGTCGATGGCCAGGCGCTTGCGCAGCCGGTTGACCACCTTCAGCGCCTGGACCGACGAGATGCCCAGCCGCATGAAGCTCATCTGATCGTCGATCCCGTCCGGATCGATGCCCAGCTCCGCGGCGATCTCCGCGGTCAGCGCGTCCTTGATCTCTTCCTTGTCCATCACGGGTTCCTTTCAGGGGTTCAGCCAATGCGGCGTGCGGTCGAAGGGGTACGGCGGCAGGGCGACGATGGTGCCGGCCAGGTCGGGGAAGACGGCCTGCCAGTTCAACCGGCAGCCGCGGAGGAAGAGCACCGAGGCGAGTTCGTAGTCGCAGAGCTGCGGATCCACGATCAACGGCGCACCGGCCGGCACGGACGCGGGGTCGAGGGCGACGGCCAGCTCGCCGCGCTGCGGCGGATCGTCGCTACGCCGCACCCTGCCGAGCAGGAGGCCCTGGAGGCGGCCGGTCAGCTCGTCGGTCCGGGCGTCCGCGGTGGCCGGAAGCAGCACCCGCTTCACCGGCCGCTCAACCACGGCGGTGGTGAGCCGGGCGAAGGACCGCCCGTCCGGCGCCAGCCGGACCACGGCGCGGTGCGGGTAGGGGGTCCGGAACCGGGCCAGGGTCATCGCGATGCTGAACGGGTCGGCGCCGGGCTCGGCGAGCACGCCCGCGACGTCGTCCAGCAGCCGGTCCAGGGCCGGCCCGGTCTTGGCGGAGACGCACAGCAGCGACGGCGCCAGATCCGGCCCGCGGCGCGCCGCGTCCCCCTCTTCGACGACGACGTGGACGTTGGTGCCGCCGAGCCCCAGCGAGGTGATCGCACCCATCCGCGGGCCGTCGGCGGGCTTGGGCCAGGGACGCGGCCGGGTGACCACCTCGAACGGGGTCTCGTCCATCTCCAGCAGCGGATTGATGGTCTCCAGGTGCAGGCTCGGCACCATGGTGGCGTGCTGCAGGCTGAGCACCAGCTTGGCCAGCCCGGCCCCGCCGGCGGCGCTGAGCAGGTGGCCGATGTTGGTCTTGACCGAGCCGATGCCAACCTTGGCGTCGCCGAAATCCTGCCGGTGGTACACCTGGCCCAGCGCGTTGAGCTCGATCGGATCACCGATCCGGGTGCCGGTGCCGTGGGTCTCGATGTACCCGATCCGGGTGTGGTCGACGCCCTGCCCGTCCGCCCCCGCGTAGCAGTCCCGGATCACGTCGGCCTGCCCGCGGGGGTTGGGCGCCATGACGTTGAGCGAAGAGCCGTCGTTGTTGATCGAGTAGCCGCGGATGCGGGCCAGGATGCGCCGGTTCTTGCGGCGCGCGATGTCCTCGCGTTCGAGCACGCAGACGATCGCGCCCTCGCCGATCAGGGTGCCGTCGGCGTGCTCGTCGAAGACCCGGGTGAACGGGTGATGGGTGGTGATGCCGGCGCAGTTGCACAGCATGGTGCTGTAGGCGGCGCTGAGCAGGTTGACGCCGGCCACCACCGCGCCGTCGCAGCCCTGGTGGCGGATCGCCTCGATGCCCTGGGTGAGCGCGGTCAGGAAGGACGAGCAGGCCGTGTCCACCGCCATCGCCGGCCCGGTCAGGTTGTACTGGTGGGAGATCCGGGCCGCGAGCGCACTGTTGATGCTGTTCATGATGGTGCGCTGGTGGACGCCGTGGTCCCCGGTGCGGTCCAGGTGACGGCAGACCATCGGGTAGTAGGCGTTGGTCGACATCGCCACGTAGACGCCGTAGCGGCGCGGCGTGGTCACCTCCGCCTCGAGCAGCCCGGCGTCGCCCAGCGCGTCGTGGGCGATCTCCATGGTGATCCGGTGCTGCGGATCCATGAAGGTGGCCTCGTCGTGATCGATGCCGAAGAAGTCGGCGTCGAAGCGGTCGATGTCGGCCACCTCGCCGATCACGTCGCTCCAGTCCGGGGCGAAGGCGAGTTCGCGGCGCCGCCGGCTGACCACCGCGGTCTTGTCGATGCCGTCGACGAGGATCCGCCAGAACTGCTCCGGGGTGTCGGCGCCGGGCAGCCGCACCGCGAGCCCGGTGACCGCGACAGCGGATCGGTCGGTCATGATCGCCCCTCTCGTCCCGCGCCGGCGTCCCCGGAGAGCAGCTCCAGGTGCAGCGCCTGATCGTCGTGCCAGATGTTGAACTGGGCGACCGCGGGCAGCGGGCCGTTGCCCGCGCCGTCGGGGTGGTCGTCGTCCGGGTAGTCCTGTTCCCGGACGAAGCCCTGGAAGTTGACCAGCACCAGGCCCAGCCCGCCCTGCGGCGTCCGGTAGACGGCCTGCAGCTCGCGCAGCAGGGCGTCCCCGTCCGGCTCGGTGGACAGCGCGTGCAGGTAGTGCAGCCCGTTCTGCCGGGCCCGGCCGAGCCGCTCGGCCACGGCGAGGTGATCCGCGTCGCCGTCGAGCAGCACCGGGACCACGTCCAGGAACTCGCCGAGGCACCCCGCGTGGTCGGCGTCCGTCCAGCGCCGGCAATCGGCGACGAAACCGACCGCGACCGGTCCGGGGCCGCCGAGCGGTGCCAGTTCGTCGCGGACCGCAGCGAGCGCCGCCTCCAGCGGGTTCGCGCCGCCCAGCGGCCGGCTGCGCCGACCCGGCCGG
>NZ_JASGDE010000125.1:0-4602 GCF_047607385.1 Micropruina sp. | reverse complement strand
GCGCCCTGCTCGGCGACGACCCGGCCGCGTCCCGGCCGGCCCCGCAGCCGCCGCGGGCCTGGCGGGCGCCGGTGGGTGCGTTGGCGACGCTCACCCGGGGGTCATCGGCGACATCGCTACTGACCCCGCTGAGCTCCGGCTTCCGGCTGGTCACCGCCGAGGTGGACCTGGAGGCGCTGCGCGCCACCGCCCGTCGAGCCGGGGCGACGATCAACGACCTGTTGCTGCTCGCGGCGTCCGAAGCCCTGCGGGCGGCCGCCGCCGGCCGCGGCGAGCGGTTGCGCCGCGTCGTGGTGAGCGTGCCGACCACCACCAGTCCGGCGGACGGGCCGAGCCGGAACCGGGTGGGCGGCTTCCTGGCGTGTGTCCCGGAGCGGCGTGACGGCGAGACCGACACCCAGCTGCTCGGGCGCATCGCCGCCCGGACCCGCCGGCGCAAGCGGCTGGCCCGGGCCCCGTTCGGCTCGACGGCCCTGTCGGCGACGCTGACCGCCCTGGGTCGGCTGGGCTGGTACCGGCCGCTCTTCGAACGCCAGCGCGCCATCACCACGCTGGTCAGCAATCTGCGCGGACCGGAGCAGCCGCTGGTTGTGCTCGGCACCCGGGTGCGTTCGCTGACGCCGATCAGCCCCATCCTGGGCAATGTGACGGTGGTGTTCGCGGCGGCCAGCTATGCCGGGCGACTCCGGGTGACCGCCCGCCTGGACCGGGCAGTCTGGGACGTTCAGGACGCGCTGGCCGAGGCGTTGCGGTCGGCGCTGGAACGGCTGGCGTCCGGGGATTGACCGGAGAGAACCGGGTCGGCCGGCGGCACCCGGAGTTCGGTGTGCCGTTCGGACGCCGCCCGAGCGGCAGCCGGATCGCCGGCGGCGACCGCGTCCAGGATCGCGCGGTGACCCGCGGCGCAGGCGGGCTCGCGGACGGCGCCGGAGAACCGGAGCCGTCCCTCCAGGCCGGCGCGCAGGTCGCTGAGCAGCGGATTGCCGGCCATCGCGGCCAACAGGCCGTGGAAGTCGCGCACCGCGGCGCGTTCGCCGTCTCGGCCCCGGCGCTCCAGGTCGCCGAGCTGGTCGAGCTCGGCCTGGCTGGGATCGGCCGCGGCGGCGATGCAGATCTCGGCTTCCAGCGAGCGCAGCAGCGGCCGGAGCTGCTCCAGGTCGTAGTGCACGGTGAACTCCGACAGCGCCGCCGGCAACGCCGAGCGTTCCCGGACGAAGGTGCCTTGCGAGGGTCGCGGCTCCAGCATGCCGAGATGCACCAGCGTGCTGACCGCCTCGCGGACGGTGGAGCGGCTGACCGCGAGCCACGCGGTCAGTTCGGCCTCGACGGGAATCTGGCTGCCCTGCGGCCAGCGCCCGGAGACGATCTCGTCCTGCAGCATCCGCAACACCCGCAGCGAACGGGTCTCCCGGGTCAGCTGGGTGGCCCAGCGCACCTGCCGCGGCCCCTGGCCGAAGCCCGCGCCGGCCTCGGACGCCGATCCGCCGGCGCCGGTCGCGGCGCGACGGATCTGATGCATGCCACCCATGATGATCGGCTCCGGGCGCCCGGAAAGCTCCCCAAAACTGGGGGTACCCGGCACCGGCGATGTTCCGCGACCGGCAGGTCCGCATCTATGATCGCGTCGTTACCCATGGAGAAATCGTGACTACCCCCCACCCTTCGCCGCGTGGCGACGGCGCCGCGCCAGCACCGGTGGGCGTCGGCACTGCGCACGCCAAGACGATCCTGATCGGCGAGCACGCCGTCGTCTACGGAGCCCCGGCGATCGCGCTGCCCGTGCACGGCCTGGCCACTCGGGCAGAACTCCACGCCGGTGGACCATGGGCCTTGGACTGCGATCTGCACCACGGCAGCGTGGACGACGCACCCCCGGCGATCGCGCCGGTGGTCACCGCCTGGCGGCAGGCCGTCGACCGGGTCACCGCAGCGAACGGGCGTCCGGACCCGATCGAGCCGCACCAGCTGACCGGACGGCTCCGACTGATCAGCGAGATCCCGATGCAACGCGGCCTCGGCTCCAGCGCCGCGGTCGCCGCCGCCGTGGTGGACGCCGTCGCGGCGGCGTCCGGGGTGCCGTTGGGGCTGGCCGAGCGCACCGAACTGGTCCAGCAGTCCGAGATGATCGCCCACGGCAAGGCCAGCGGCATCGACACCGCCGCCGTGCTGTCGAATGTGCCGATCCTGTTCGAGCAGGGCGCCATCGCACCGCTGGAGGTCGGCGGCCGTTTCGTCTTCGTGGTCGCCGACACCGGCGTGCCGAGTTCGACCGCGACGGCCGTCGGCGGCGTCCGAACCCTGCGCGGCGAGCAGCCGGCCGTGGTGAACGGCCTGGTCAACCGGCTGTCCGAGCTGACCCGGGTGGCCGTCGACGCGCTCCAGCGGGGCGACGCGGTGGCGCTCGGCGCCGTTATGGACGAGGCCCACGCGGCGTTGAACCGGCTCGGTGTCGGCTCCGACGGCCTGGACCGGCTGGTCGACGCGGCCCGCCGGGCGGGCGCGCTGGGCGCCAAACTGACCGGCGGCGGTCTCGGCGGCTGCATTCTGGTCCTCTGCGGGGCCGACGACATCACTAGGGTGCAGGAGGGGCTCCGAACGGCCGGAGCCCGCGGAACCTGGACGACCATCCTGGAAGGAACGGCATGAGTGAGGCGACTGCACGCGCCTTCCCGAACATCGCTCTGGTGAAGTACTGGGGCAAACGGGACGCCCGGCTCATCCTCCCGGCGGCCGGCAGCCTGTCGCTGACCCTGGACGCCTTCCCGACCACCACCACCGTCCGCCTCGACCCGGACGCCGCGACCGACAGCTTCACCCTCAACGGGGCACCCGGCGCGGAGGTCCCCACCCAGCGGGTGACCCGCTTCCTGGACGTGGTCCGCGAGCTCGCCGGATCCACCAGTCACGCCCGGGTCGACTCGCTCAGTGAGATTCCCACCGACGCCGGACTGGCCTCCTCGGCCGCCGGGTTCGCCGCGCTCGCCGTCGCCGCGTCCGCCGCCTACGGGCTGGACCTCGACGCGTCCGCGTTGAGCCGGCTGGCCCGGCGCGGGTCCGGATCGGCGGCCCGCTCCATCGTCGCCGGGCTGGCGGTCTGGCACGCCGGCGACGACGCCCAGTCCTACGCCGAGGGTGTGGACGGCCCCGAGCTGCGGATGGTGATCCTCACCCTGGACCGCTCCGCGAAGCGGGTGTCCAGCCGGGAGGCGATGGTGCGCACCGCCGCGACCTCCCCGTTCTACACCGGCTGGGTCACCTCGACGGCGTCCACCCTGGAAGAGGCGCTGGCGGCCTGCCGGGCCGGCGACTTCACCGCGCTGGGCCTGCTCACCGAACTGCACGCGCTGCGGATGCACGCGCTGATCCAGTCCGCCGATCCGCCGATCCGGTACCTCAAACCCGCCAGCATCGCCGCGTTCGACCGGGTCGAGGAGCTCCGCGCCGCAGGCCTCGAGTGCTACGCGACCGCGGACGCCGGACCGAACGTGGTGGTCATCGCCAAGCCCGACGACGCCGCCCAGGTGGCGGACGAGCTGGCCGTCCTGGGCGAGGCGAGGGTGGTCGGTCCCGGCCCCGGCGCCACCCTGATCGCCGACGCGGTGGGGCCGACCCGCGGAGCCGCCGGATGATCACCACCCGCGCGCCCGGCAAGTTGTTCGTGGCCGGCGAGTACGCCGTCGTCGAGCCCGGCGAACCGGCGGTGCTGATCGCCGTCGACCGCTATCTGTCGGTCGAACTGACCGAGAGCACCGGCATCGGCCGGATCCGCTCCGGCGAGTACGGCCCGGCCCCGCTGGAATGGACCCGGGCGGCCGACGGGGTCGGTGTCGTCGTCGAGCATCGGCCGTCCGACTACGTGCTCAGCGCCCTGGCCCTGGTGGAGCGGCTGCGGGACGAGCTGGGCATCCCGCCGCGCTACTTCGACCTGCAGATCAGCAGCGAACTCGACGACGCCCAGGGCCGCAAATTCGGGCTCGGCTCGTCGGCCGCGGTGACGGTGGCGGTGATCGCCGCGCTGGACGAGTTCTACCGGCTCGCGCTGAGCCGCACCGAACGGTTCAAGCTGGCGCTGCTGGCCACCGTCCAGGTCAGCCCCAACGCCTCCGGCGGCGACCTGGCCGCCTGCACCTTCGGCGGCTGGGTGGGCTACACCGCGCCCGACCGGGCGGCGCTGCGCGCCGAACTGACCCGTTCGGGCGTCTCCGCCACCGTGAACTCCCCCGCCTGGGCGCACTACCGGACCATCCGGCTGGCCCCGCCCAGCACCCTGGAACTGCTGGTCGGCTGGACCGGCACGCCGGCCTCCACCGAACGACTCGTCGACGGCGTCCGGCACGGACGCGACGACCGGTCGGCGGCCTACGGACGCATCCTGCGGGCCAGCGGCCGCAACGTGCAGGCCCTGGAGCGGGCGCTGCAGGCCGACGACGCGGCAGCCACCCTCGGTTGCCTGCGGACCGCCCGCCGGGTGCTGCAAGAGCTCGGCGAGCTCAGCGGCATCGTGATCGAGACGCCGGCGCTGCGGGCCTTGTGCGACGCGGCCGAACGCTGCGGCGCCGCCGGCAAGCCGTCCGGCGCCGGGGGCGGCGACTGCGGCATCGT
>NZ_JASGDE010000124.1:0-13623 GCF_047607385.1 Micropruina sp. | reverse complement strand
CTATTTGGCGCTCGCTGAACTCAGCGAGCGCCAAATAGTTAGGCGAGCGCCAGGTGGGGGGCACAGGTCAGCGGGCGCGGGGGTGGGCGGTCAGGAACACCTCACGGAGGTGCTCGACGGTGACCAGGGTGTAGATCTGCGTGGTGGCCACGGACGCGTGCCCGAGCAGTTCCTGGACCACCCGGACGTCGGCGCCGCCGTCCAGCAGGTGGGTGGCGAAGGAGTGCCGCAGGGTGTGCGGCCCGATCTCGGCGGTGATGCCCGCCCGCTCGGCGTGCTCCCGCAGCACCGCCCAGGCCGACTGCCGGCTGAGCCGCGCGCCACGAGTGTTCACGAACAGCGCCGCGGTACTCCCCCGCGCTCGCTCCAGCATGGCCGGACGCCCCCGCACCAGCCAGCCGTCCAGGGCCGTTCGGGCGTACGAGCCGACCGGCACGATCCGTTCCTTGCGGCCCTTGCCGAACAGCCGCAGCCCGGCGTCCGGATCGGTCCGCAACTGAGCGACGTCGTCCACGTCGAGGGAGACCAGTTCGGTGATCCGCGCGCCGGTGCCGTACAGCAGCTCCAGCAAGGCGGCGTCCCGCAGCCCGACCGGCGTGCTCTGATCGGGAGCGGCCAGCAGCGCCTGCACCTGATCGAGGGCGAGCGCCTTCGGCAGCCGGCGTCCGGATTGCGGCGGCGACACCCCGGCGGCCGGATTGTCGGCGGCGACACCATCCTCGACGGCGAACCGGTGCAGCGACTTCACCGCGCTCAACGCCCGGGCGACGCTGCTCGGCGCCAGCCCCGGATGCTCGTCGTCGCCGGTGTGCAGGGCCGCGGAGAACGCCGCCACGTCGGCCTCGGTCACCGCGGGCAGCCCGCTCACCCCGCGTCCGGCCAGGAACGCTGCGTAGCGGGCCAGGTCACGACGGTAGCCGGCGACGGTGTGCGCGGAGGCGCCGCGCTCCACGGTGAGGTGGTCGAGAAACGATCCGACCACCCGCTGCACGGCCCTGTCGGCGGACATCGGGGACGTTCAGGCCAGTTCGGCGATCGCTTCGAGCTGGCGCTGCCGCACCTCGCGGGCCGGCCACGGGCTGTCCGCCGGACGCAGCGCGTCGAGCCGTCCGCCGCGGCGGGCCGCCTCCAACGCCAACACCCCGGCGACCAGGGTGGGGCTCTGCACCTGCCCGGCGTAGATGCCGTCGACCAGGTCGGCCAGCGCCACCAGGCAGATCTCCATGTCGAGTTCCTCGTGCTCCACCACGAAGCCGTCCGGACGCGGCACCGGACGCAGCCCGCGGGCCAGGAAGAACCGGATCGACTCCGAATTGCAGCCGGGTGAGGTGAACATGTCGATCAGCAGCCGCCAGTCGTCGGCGGCCAGCATCGCCTCCTCGGCCAGTTCCCGCTGCGCCGCACCCAGCCAGGATTCGCCGTCGGCGTCCAGCAGGCCGGCGGGCGGCTCGATCAGCTGGAAGCCGACCGGATGCCGGTATTGCCGCACCACGACCACCCGGTCGTCCTCGTCGAGCGCGATCACCGCCACCGCCCCGGGGTGCAGCAGGTACTGCCGGTGCATCTCCTCGCCGTCCGGGGTTGCGACCACGTCGTCGACGTAGTCGGAGACCGCTCCCGGGCCGATCACCCGGTGACTCCGCACCGCCCAACGCGCCGGGACGTCGATCGCCTCGCCCGGGCCGAGCAGCCGGGGAGCCGGCGCCATCAGGCGTCCTCGACCGGGAGCCGGGTGTCCAGCTTGCGGCGCAGCGCCGCGGCGACCAGGCCGGCGAACAGCGGGTGCGGCTTGGTGGGCCGTGATTTGAGCTCGGGATGCGCCTGCGTGGCGACGAAGAACGGGTGCCGTTCGGGGTCGAATTCGATGAACTCGACCAGCGTCGAATCCGGCGAGGTGCCGACCACCCGGAGCCCGGCGGCCTCCAGCTGCTCGCGGTAGGCGTTGTTGACTTCGTAGCGATGCCGGTGCCGCTCGGCCACCCGGGTGCTGCCGTACAGCCGAGCCACCAGCGAGCCCTTGACCAGTTCGGCCGGGTACGAGCCGAGCCGCATGGTGGCGCCCAGCTGCCCCTCGCCGGAGACGTTCGCCACCTGTTCGGCCATGGTGGCCACCACCGGGGCGTTGGTGTCCGGTTCGAACTCGGTGGACGCCGCGTCCTCCAGCCCGCACAGGTCGCGGGCCACCTCGATCACCATGCACTGCAGACCCAGGCACAGCCCCAGCGTCGGCAGCTGGTTCTCCCGGGCGTACTTCAGGGCGCCCAGCTTGCCCTCCACGCCGCGGATGCCGAACCCGCCCGGCACCACGATGCCGTCCAGCTCACCGAGCTGCTCGGCGGCGCCGGCCGGCGTCTCGCAGGAGTCGGACGCGATCCAGCGGATGTGCACCTTGGCGTGGTTGGCGAAGCCGCCGGCGCGCAGCGCCTCCGAGACGCTCAGGTAGGCGTCCGGCAGGTCGATGTACTTGCCGACCAGGCCGATGGTGACGTCCTCCTTGGGGTGGTGCACCCGGTCCAGCAGGTCGTTCCACTTGCGCCAGTTGACGTCGCGGAAGCTGACCCCGAGCCGGCGGACGACGTAGGCGTCCAGCCCCTCGTCGTGCAGCACCTTCGGGATGTCGTAGATGGACGGGGCGTCCGGGCAGGAGACCACCGCCTCCTCGTCCACGTCGCACATCAGCGAGATCTTGCGCTTCACGCCCTCGGGGATCTCGCGGTTGGAGCGGCAGACGATGGCGTCCGGCTGGATGCCGACCTGGCGCAGCGCGGCCACCGAATGCTGGGTCGGCTTGGTCTTCAGCTCCCCGGACGGGCCCAGGTACGGCACCAGCGAGACGTGCAGGAAGAAGACGTTCTCGCGTCCGACGTCGCGGCGCACCTGCCGGGCGGCCTCGAGGAACGGCAGCGACTCGATGTCGCCGACGGTGCCGCCGATCTCGTGGATGACGATGTCCACCTTGCGGGTGGCCATGGACAGCATCTCGTCCTTGATCTCGTTGGTGATGTGTGGGATCACCTGCACCGTGTCGCCGAGGAAGTCGCCGCGGCGCTCCTTCGCGATCACGTTGGAGTACACCTTGCCGGTGGTGACGTTGGCGTCGGCGTTCAGGTTGACGTCGAGGAAGCGCTCGTAGTGGCCGATGTCCAGGTCGGTCTCGGCGCCGTCCTCGGTGACGAACACCTCGCCGTGCTGGAACGGGTTCATGGTGCCCGGATCGACGTTCAGGTACGGGTCGAGCTTCTGCATCGTGACCCGTAGTCCGCGAGCCACCAGAAGGCTGCCCAAGCTGGAGGCGGTCAGGCCCTTGCCCAGCGAGGAGGCAACGCCTCCGGTGACGAAGATGTGCTTGGTCTTGCTGCCGTTCCCCACGGGATTCCACCATATAGGTGCCCGGCCTCCACCGACGAACCGGCGCGCTCGTTCCTGGACTCGTAATGTGGCGGCTCCCGCTGGGCAGGCCCGCCGTCGGGCGGACGCCGGGCGTCCGTCACCCGGCCCCGGCAGAACGCTGGACGCCGGGCGGCAAGCGAGGCTGGTCAGTGAGGGAAGCGCACGGGAGCGGGGATCGAAAGCCGCGCCCGGAGATTCTCGATCTGACGCGACACCTCACCGAGCGAGGTGCTCGACCTGATGGCATCGCCGTACAGCAGCTTCGCGGCCAGGGCGTCGAGCCGGACGGTGAAGTAGACCGCCATCAGCGGGTTCACGAACAGGTCGGTCACGGCAGGCGCACCCGGAAGGCTCGGCTGCCCGCTGAAGCCCTGGATGGCCGCGGAGATCTGGCCGTTGACGATGCTCGGTCGGGCCGAGTTGTGCAGAGCGGCATGGGCTACGGCATCGACGTAGGCCAGAGCTTCCGGCGCATCGGGCGGAATCGAGAGTGCTCCCAGGTAGGCACCGTCGCGGGCCAGGTCCGCCAATCGCGCGAGGACCTCGGCGCTGGTGACTCCATGGTGGGCGTCGACTCCGAACCCGAGGCTGACCACGAGCTTCGTCGGCACCGTCAGCTGGCTGGTGGCGACCAGGCTGACGGCGTCCTCCTCGGGTGTGCCGAGTCCGGACTCGTCCCCGCGCAGCAGGATGTCGGTGCCGCCGTCGACCAGGACCAGCGCGTCCGGGGCGAAGTCGTCGATGAGGCTGTCATAGGCCAGCTTGACGGGTCGCACCCCCGCACGTGCGATCGCATGCACCTCCCAGTCGTACCCTTCCGACCGCAACCAGCGGACCAGCGTGCGTTCCGGGAAGTAGTCGCGGCGCCCGGGCGCGTCCGGCTCGATCCGCGCGCACCCCTCGCTGAGCCAGGCGTCGGCGTCCAGCGAACCGAGGTCGCTGAAGGACAGGTTGGCCAGCCGGACTCGCTTGCCGAGCCAGGCCAGCCGCAGCGCGATCGGCAGCCCGGCATACACGTCGAAGCCGCCGCCGGCACCGGCGATCAGCACCCGGTCGCTCTGCGCCAACGCCGCCCACAGTGGCGGCACGTCGAGCGAACTCGTCCTCGGGACAGCTGAGTCGGCCACCGGGACAGTCTGCATCATCCACCCCCGGAAGCCGGTCCATCGAGCACCACCCATCACGTAGCTGGCCGCCGACGAAGATGGGACGGGTCTCGACAAGCTCGACCAGCGGGACTCAGTGCCCGGCGGCTTCCAATAGTTCGGCGGCGTGGGCGTGGGCGTTGGCGGAACCCTCCAGACCCGCCATCATCCGGGCCAGCTCGTCCAGCCGGGCAGCGCCGTCGACCCGGCTGATGCCGCTGGTGGTGACCTGACCGTCGCTGGCCTTGGCGACCACGAAGTGCGATTCGGCGAAGGCCGCCACCTGCGCCAGATGGGTGACCACGATCACCTGGGCGTGCTCGGCGAGCCGGGCCAGCCGGCGCCCGATCTCCAATGCGACGGCGCCGCCGACGCCGGCGTCCACCTCGTCGAAGACGAAGGTCTGCCCGGTCGCTCCCGCGGCCAACACCACCTCGAGCGCCAACCGCACCCGGGACAGCTCACCACCCGAGGCCGCCTTGGCCAGCGGCGCCGGGCTCGATCCGGGGTTGGCGGTGAACATCAGCGTCACCTGGTCGGCCCCGTACGGGCCGATGGCCGCCGGGGTGAGGTCGAACTCGATCCGGGCGTGCGGCATGGCCAGCGCCGCCAGTTCGGCGCGGACCCGCTTCGCCAGTTCGGCGCCGGCCCGCCTCCGGCCCTCGGTGATCGCGGCGGACGTCGCGTCGAGTTCGGCGTCCAGGACGGCGATGCGTTGCTCGAGTTCGGCGATCCGGTCGTCGCTGGCAGCCAGGCTGCCGACCCGCACGGCGGCGTCCGCGGCCCACTGCAGCACCTCGGCGACGGTCGCCCCGTACTTGCGGGTCAGCTGCTGCAGCGCGGCCCGGCGCTCGCCGATCCATTCCAGGCGGGCCGGATCGGCCTCCAACCGGTCGGCATAGGCGGCCAGCTCGGACGCCACATCGGCGGCGAGCGCGGACGCCTCGGCCAGCCGTCCGGCCAGCGGGGCCAACGCCGGGTCATCGCCGACCGCGGCATCGATGCTCTTCCGCGCCGCGGCCAGCAACCCGAGCACGGTGGGCGCGTCGTCCCAGGACTCCGGATCGCCGCTGAGCGCCACCCCGGCGGTGTGCGCGGCGAGCCTGAGCTCGTCGATGGCCTGCAGTCGTTGTGCCTCGGCGAGAAGTTCGACGTCCTCACCGGGCTGCGGATCGACCTGTTCGATCTCGTTCAGACCGAAGTTCAGCAGGTCGAGTTCGCGGGCACGCTCACGGGCGGCGCCGATCAGCTCGGCCAGTTCGGACGCCGTCCGCCGGCGTTCCGCGTAGGCCTCGGCATGCCGGGCCAGCAGTGCGGCGTGATCGGCACCGGCATACCGGTCCAGCACCTCGCGCTGACGGTCGGCGGAACCCAACCGGACCTGCTCGGACTGGCCGTGGATGGTCGCCCACCGGGTCACCACGTCCGCGGCCTTGCCGAGCGGCACCGCGGCGCCGCCGAGCAGCGCCCGGGACCGGGTCCGACCGATCTGCCGGGAGACCAGCAACTCGCCGTCGTCGGTCTCGGCACCCAGGTCGGCGAGTTCGGACGCCGTGGCCTCGTCCACCGTCCAGCAGCCCTCGACCACGCAGCGGGACGCCCCGTGCCGGACCAGGCCGCTGTCGGCGCGTCCGCCCAGCAGCAGCGACAGCCCGGTCACCACCATGGTCTTCCCGGCGCCGGTCTCGCCGGTCACCGCGGTGAATCCCGGCCCGGGTTCGAGCACGGCTTCGGCGATCACGCCGAGGTCGCTGATCCGCAGTTCAGTCAGCAT
This sequence comes from Micropruina sp., assembly GCF_047607385.1. Taxonomy (GTDB): domain Bacteria; phylum Actinomycetota; class Actinomycetes; order Propionibacteriales; family Propionibacteriaceae; genus Micropruina. Next base: position 7,314 of record NZ_JASGDE010000124.1, on the reverse strand, counting down.
GATGATTGCGTTCGGCGACCCCGCGCCAGCCGTCCACCGGCAACGCGAATTTGCGCACCAGCCGGTCGACGAACGGCCGTTCGGAGATCCGGGCCAACCGCAGCCGATGAGAGCCCATCCGGGCGGTGACCACCATGCCGGCGGTGATGTCGGTGCTGCGGCTGCCGTCGCACCAGACCACCGCCTGGGTCTCGTTGCCGGGCAGGATCTCCACCGAGACGGTCGAATGGGGACCGATCACCAGCGGACGGCTGAACAGGGCGTGCGCGGACAGCGGCACCACCAGCAGGGCGTCGATGTCGGGCCAGAGCACCGGCCCGTGCGCGGAGAAGGCGTAGGCGGTCGACCCGGTCGGGGTGGAGAGCAGCACCCCGTCGGTACCCCAGCGGGACAGCGCCCGCCCGTCGACCTGAACCAGCACCTCGATCATCCGTTCCCGGGCGAGCTTCTCGATCGACACCTCGTTGATCGCGAACGAACGCCACACCTCGATGCCGTCACGGTCGGCGACCACGGTCTCGATCGTCATCCGCTCTTCGACGGAATAGCTGCGGCCGACCACGTGATTGATCAGCGAGCCGGCCTCGTGCGATTCCAGTTCGGCCAGGAAGCCGACATGGCCCAGGTTCACCCCGAGCATCGGGATGTCCAGCGGCAGCGCCCACTCCGCGGCGCGCAGGATGCTGCCGTCGCCGCCGAAGACCACCACCAGTTCGCTGTGCCGCCCGGTCTCCGGGGTGAGTTCCAAAGTGTCGCCGGCGGTGTGCAGGGCCTGCAGATGTTCGTCGGCGAGCAGGCAGGTGATGCCGTGCTCGGTCATGCCCGCGATGAATCCGGACGCCGCGCTCAATGCTGCCGGCCGGCCGCCGTGCAGGGCCACGGTGACGAAGCGACTGGTACCCACGACGCTCACCCTATCGGGGGCCGCCGACAGGAACCGGGCGTCCACCCAGCAGCACGAACCACTCCACGTTCCCGGCGCTGCCCGGGGTGCGGCTCACCCCGCGCCAGGTCTCCGGCCGGCCCAGCCGGGCCGCCTCCGCGGCCACCTCGTCCACGCACTGCCGGCGCACCTTCTCGTCGCGGACCACGCCGCGGGCGTCCAGGCCGCCGCGTCCCACCTCGAACTGCGGCTTCACCAGCAACAGTGCGGCACCGTCCGGACGCAGCACCGCCAGCAGCGCGGGCAGCAGCAGCTTCAGCGAGATGAACGAGACGTCGCCGACGATCAGGTCGACCGGCTCCGCGTCGAGATCGTCGAGGCTCAGATCGCGCAGGTTGAGTCCCTCGCGAACCACCACCCGCGAGTCGTCGCGGACGGCGGCGGCCAGTTGGCCGTGGCCGACGTCGACCGCATAGACCGGGTCCGCACCTCGCTCGAGCACCACCTGGGTGAAGCCGCCGGTGGAGGCGCCGGCGTCCAGCACCCGTCCGGCAACCCGCAGACCACTGTCGTCGAGCGCGCCGAGCAGCTTGTGCGCCGCCCGGGACACGTAGTGGTCGGTGACGCTCACCTCGATCGAGTCGGACGGCGCCACCGGCGTCGCGGGCTTGCCGGCCGGGCGTCCGTTGACCTGGACGTGACCGCTGCGGACGGCGTCGGCCGCCTGGCCTCGGGAGCGGGCCAGGCCGCGCCGCACCAACTCCTGGTCGAGCCGGACGGTCACCGCTGGGTGGGCTGCGGGCTCGGGTTGAGCACCTCCTGCAGCACCTGGTGGGCCTGCTGGATCTCGGCCGCGTGCCCGGCCACCGGGCCGCTCAGGTCGAGCCGGGCCAGCGCCTCGTCGATCGCCGGGTGTCCGGTGACGGGCGGTTCGGGGGTGGGGCTGCTCACGGTGAGCATCCTAACCGCCGCCCGGTCGTTCGGGCCTGGGGATCTGGCCCCGGGGCGGGGACGCCGGACGCCCCTCGCCGAGGCCGCGCGCCGCCAGGGCCTGTCCGGTGGCCTGGGCGAAGCCGACGGCGCGCACCACCACCGGGGACAGCCGGGCGATCCAGTGCCGTTCCAGGCCGCGGGCCCGGGCGGCGTCCCGGACGTCGTAGAAGGCCCCGGTCAGGAACGGGATGCTGCGCAGCATGATGCCGACGGCCAGCCCGAAGCGTTCGCCGTCCAGGAACGGGACGCGGTCCGCGGCCCGCACCAGGGCGTCCACCAGCACCGATGCCGGCGTGGTGCAGAGGATCAGCCGCGCGGCGAGCACGGCCTGCAGCACGTTCCCGGGCACCACGAACGCGGACCCGGGCTGGCCGATCGCCAGCTGGAAGCCGGCGAGGACGACGAGCAGCACCAGCAGCGACCAGGGCAGGGCCAGGGTGAGCCGCACGGGCAACCCGGTGCCGGCCAGGCAGGCCACGGTGAGCAGCAGCACACCGGCCGTAACCCAGGGCTGCTGCAGCACCAGGGGTGTCACGATCAGCACCAGCACCAGCAGGTACTTCCACCCCACGCCGAGCCGGTGCCACCCGGAGTCGGCCGGGCGATAGCCGCCGATGATCGCGGTCGCCGGCCTCATGCCATCAGTTCCCGGTAGCGGCCGATCACCGCGGCCGGCGCGCCGTCCGCGACCAGGCGTCCGCCATCGACCAGCAGCACCCGCTCGGCCCGCGCCGCCAGTTCCAGATCGTGGGTGGCGACGATCACCTGGTGCGGCAGCCCGGCCAGCACTCCGGACACCAGGTTCCGGTTGCGCAGGTCGAGCAGGGTGGTGGGCTCGTCGCAGACCAGCACCGCAGGCTCGACGGCGAGCACGCTGACCAGCGCCGCCAGTTGCCGCTCGCCCCCGGACAGGTCGTAGATGCTGTGCTCGGCGACGGCGGCCAGCCCGTAGCGGTCCAGCCAGTCCAGGGCCGCCGCCCGTCGCGCGGACCGGCTCCGCACCCGCGCCCGCAGGCTCAGCTCGACGTCGTCCAACGGGGTGGGCAGCACCAGCTGACTGAGCGGATCGGTGAAGGTGAAGCCGACCAGTCGGCGCACTGTGGACGCGTCCGTGCGGGTGTCGTGGCCGTCCACCGTGACCGTCCCCACGCTGGGCAGGATCAGCCCGTTGAGCAGCCGCAGCAGGGTGGACTTGCCCGAGCCGTTGGCGCCGATCAGGGCGATCCGGCGCTCACCCAATTCGAGATCGACGCCGTCGAGCAGCAGTTTGCTGCCGCCGGTGGCGGTGGGGACGCGGACGGCGACCCCGGACAGCACGATCACGTCAGGCGACGGCCGGGATCCGCCGGGCCAGCAGCGCCGGGAACGCCGTGTGCACGGCTGCGGCGATGCCGGCAGCGACCAGGTTCTTCGCCACGTCGCCCGGCCAGAACACCAGGTCGGTGGCGATCGCCTTCGCCAGGTCGAGGTGGGCGACCAACATCAGGCCGGCGATGCCGGCAGGATGGACGATCAGCACCGACGCCCCCAGCCCGGACAGGAACAGCCACAGCGTCCGCAGCCGGGACGCCCGACCGGCTAGCCGGCGCGCCAGGGCACCGGCCACCAGGGCAGCGATCGGGAAGCTCAGCAGGTAGCCGATGCTGGGTTTGCCCAGCACCCCGAAGCCGCCGGTGCCGCCGGCGAAGACCGGGAGGCCGGCGAAGCCGACAACCAGGTAGAGCATGGTTGCAGCGAAGCCTCGCCAGGGGCCCAGGACGAGCCCGGTCAGCGCCACGGCGAGGGTCTGCAGGGTGATCGGCACCGGACCGATCGGCACCCCCGGCACCACCGAGAAGGCGGCGATCAGGGCGGCGAACACGGCGATGAGCGCGAGATCGGTGGTGGGCTGCTTACCGGCTGGCACGGTGGCTCCTGGTCGTCGGGAACCCGCGGTGGTGTCGCGGTCCCTGGCAGGATAGCGCCGGCGCACGCCTCGGGCGGGCGCTCCGGTGGCATCGGACGGCCCGCGGACGACGCCGTCCGAACGTCGAGATCGGTGCGTGGACGCGAGCTCCCGGATTCACGCGCTAATGCAACTGGTCGAGCAACGCCAGCGCGTCGGCCGGATCGGCGTCGTTGGCCCAGGCCAGGTTGGCCAGTGCCCACAGCGCGTCCAGTTGGCCGTTCATCGTGGCCAGGTCGCCCTCCAGCTGAATCTGCCCGTCGTGCAGCCGGGCCCGTGCCGCCCCGCAGGTCCAGGCGTGTCCCTCGTGGGTGGCGGTCCGGGCCGGTTCCAGCAGAGCCCGCAGATCGGCACCGATGTAGTGCGGACGGTCGCCCGGTCCCGCGGCCAGCAGGTCGCGCTTGCCGTGGGCACCGGTGAAGACCAGCAGCGACTTCATCCCGGCGCGATTGGCACCCATGATGTCGGTGTCGATCCGGTCCCCGACGAAGATCGGTCGCTCGGCGCCGGTGTGCGCCACCGCGAAGTCCAGCATCGGGGCGTGCGGCTTGCCGAAGACGATGGGCTTGCGCGGCCGCACCGTCATGCCGACCACCGCGAGCTGAGCTCCCAGGCCGGCCACCAGGCCGCGGTCGGTGGGCCGGGTGGCGTCGTCGTTGGTGGCGTACCAGGTGGCTCCCCGCTGCACGGCGATGCCGGCCTCATCCAACAGGCCCCACGGAATGTCGGGATGGTAGCCCTGGACCACGGCGTCCGGCGCGTCGTCGGCGCTGGTGGTGATCCGGAATCCCGCCTCGATCAGCAGGTCCACCAGATTCTGGGTGCCGGCCACCAGCAGCAGGCTGGACGGCGTCAGCGTCTCGGCCAGCACCCCGGCAGCGACCTGGGCGCTGGTGATCAAGTCGTCGGGACCGGCCACGAAACCGAGGCTGGCCAGGTGCTCGGCGACGGTCTGTGCGCTGCGTGCCGCGTTGTTGGTGACGAACATCACCCGAGCGCCGGCCGCGGTGACGTCGCGGATGCCCTGCACCGCTCCGGGGACCGCGACCGGCCCCAGGTAGATGACGCCGTCCAGATCGAAGAAGGCGACGTCGTGGGCGTCGATGATCCGATCGGTCACTGGGACTCCTCGGCGTCGGTCGGCCCTGTGGACGGCTGCTCAGTCCCGGTCGGCCCTGTGGACGAAGTGTCGGTCTCGGTCGGTTCGCCCTCGTCAGGTTCGGACGCCACCTCCGGCGCTGCGTCCGCCGTGTCGTCGGCCTCGCTGGCGGTCGCGGCGTCGTCCGCCTCATCGGTGTCGTCGAACTCGATGGTGACGCCCTGCAGCGCGGCCAGTGCGTCGGCCGCACCGGTCTCGTCGTCGGGGTCGAGCCGGACGGCTGCCGCGAGCCACTGCTCCGCACCCGTCTCGTCACCGGCCGCCGCGAGCAGCTCGGCGAAGTAGTAGCGGAGCCGGGCCCGGGCGACCTTGGGGCCACGGGCGCCGATCAGCTCGATCTCCTGCCGCAGCACCCGGACCGCCTCGTCGCGCTGCCCCAGGGCATCGCGGGAGCCGGCCTCGACCAGCTTGAGCTCCACGCGGGTGGCGATCGACACCGAGCCGGCCAGACCCTCTTTCACCAGCCGCAGCGCGGCCTGGGGACGTCCCAGCCCGCGTTCGCAATCGGCCATCACAGCCAGGAATTCGTCCGAACCGGTCATCCGACGCAGCGCGCGGAACTCGTTGAGCGCCGCCGCGTACTCGCCCGCGGCGTAGGCGGTGGTGGCCGCGGCTTCACGCACCACCGGCAACCGCGCCGCCCGGCGGCGGGCCGCCTCGGCATGGGCGTAGGCCAGGGCCGGGTCGACGTCGATCAACTCAGCGGCCGCCGCGAGATGGGCCCCCACCTGTTCGGCGCGCTCCGCGCTCAAACCCCGCAGTTCGGCCTTCACGCCACGGGACAGCAGGTCCAGGTTCGCATCGGTCGGCGTCGCGGGCTCATCCGGCCGCGGTTCCAGCCCGGGTGGCAGCGGCTCCGCCACCCGCTCGTCGCGCCGGCCACGGTCAGTCTCGCTTCGACGGTCGTAGGACTGCGCCGGACCCCTATGCGTGCCCCGCTGGCCTGGACGATCGCCCGCCGGACGCCGTCCCGGCGCGCGCTCCCCCGCCGCGCGGGAACCCGAATAACGATCGGTCCTGCGCTCGTCCCCACCACGAGGACTTGTCCGGTCGTCGCCGCGGTACGGTCTGCGGTCGGTGTCCGGACGTCCCGAATATCGGTCGTCCCCACCACGAGGACTTGTCCGGTCGTCGCCGCGGCGCGGTCTGCGGTCGGTGTCCGGAGGTCCCGAGTATCGGTCGTCCCCACCACGAGGACTTGTCCGGTCGTCGCCGCGGTATGGTCTGCGGTCGGTGTCCGGACGTCCCGAATATCGGTCGTCCCCACCACGAGAGCTTGTCCGTTCGCCATCGCGACGCGGTCTGCGGTCGGTGTCTGAACGTCCCGAGTATCGGTCCGGCCTCTGCCCGCCCTCGCTGCGGGGGCTCCACCGTTCGCCGTCGCGACGCGGCCCGCGGTCAGTGTTCGGTCGGCCCGAGTACCGCTCCGTCCTACGGTCGTCCCCACCACGCGACGTCCCGCGCTCGTCACCGCGGCGCGGCCTGCCACCGGTATCCGGACGTCCCGAGGTCGAGCGTCGATCGTCGTCGCCCCGACCGTAGCCGCCGCCCCGACTCGCCCCTCCCGCTGCGGACGCACGCCGATCGCCCGACGACCACGAATCGCGCCCGGCTGAGCCGCCCACACGATAGGGACGGCTGGCCTCGTTCTGCCCGCGCCGGCCACCGTCGTCGCGACCCCGGCTCCCGGTGTCCGACCGTTCCCCGTTTCGCCGCCATTCCGCACCCGGCCGGCGTTCCGCTCCGTCGTCGACCCGGGGCCGCTTTCCGGTGGCCGGGCCACGCCCGCGGGAGTAACCTCCAGCCGCGCTGCGCAGGTCACCGCTCCGTCCGCCGTCCTGGCGTCCGTCACGATCGCCGGACGGTCGCCGACGATCACCCTGCTGCGCGGCCGGGCCGCGGCGCCCGAAGCCTGAACCGGCACCTTGGCCACGCCCGCTACCTTCTGATCGGCCTCCGCCTTGCGGTGTTCCCCGGAACCCACCGGTTCTGGAACCACCCACCCGGCCTCGCCCGTCCGACTGCCGCTCGCCCTGTCCAGCTCGCTCGGAATAGCCCCGCCGGCCACCGTCGCCACGGAAGCCCCCGGTCTCGCCCGATCGTCGGCCGCCGCTGTTACCCGCACCGCTGCGGCCCTCGCGCTGGCCGCGACCCGATCGCTCCCCGCGCCCGCCAGCAGAACCCTGTTGCTTGCTCACCACCCAAGTCTGCCGGTGTTGGGTGGGAGTATGCAAAACACCCCCGCAGTGATCAAAACTGACCACCACGAGGGTGTTTAAAATGTCCGGCGACGTCCTACTCTCCCACAGAGTCCCCCCTGCAGTACCATCGGCG
>NZ_JASGDE010000123.1:0-53444 GCF_047607385.1 Micropruina sp. | reverse complement strand
GCGGGAGACCCGGCGCGGCTGGCTGCCCCGCCGGACCCCGCGCGACGGCCGGCCCCGGGCCCACGGCGGTGCATCGCAGCGCGAACGCGGTCCGCTGGCCCAGGGCCGGCCGTCGCGCGGGGTCCGGCGGGGCAGCCAGCCGCGCCGGGTCTCCCGCTCGGGCGGGGTCAGCGAGGGCGAGACCAGTCGCAGCCGCCCGCGGTCGCTCACGAACACCGACAGCGGGCGGTCGTGGTCGTCCAGCACCACGGCGGCGATCTGGGTGCCGTCGCGGAGCAGCCAGCCGATCACCGCCTGCTCCGGCCCGGTCGCGGGCATCCGGGCGAACTGCCGCTCGCCGGCCCGGTCGGTGATCGGCCAGACCAGTTCCTGGTTCACCTCGTCGAGTTCGGGTTCGCCGACCCCCCGCAGCCGCCGGGGCAGCACCACCCGCAGCTGCGCGACCGACGGCAGGAAGCCGATCGCGGCGGCGTCCCGGGCCGAACCGTGGACGGCTGTGGCCAGTTCCCCGAGATCGACGGGGGCGTCGGCGAAACTCGCCTGCGGCGCGACCCGGGTCCTGGTAGTGGGGCTGAGCGTGCCGTCGTCGCGGCGTTCCGCACCGGTCAGGGTGAACCGGCCGCCGGCCAGGGTGCTGGCCGACACGCCCCACAGCAGCGGGCCGTCCCAGGAGCGGACGAAGGACGGGTCGGCGCCGGCGGCGCGTCCGGTGCTGACCGTCTCCAGCCGCCGGTGGGTGAGGTCCCACAGCAGGGCGGTCAGCCCGCGGGCGCCGGACGGCGCCGTCCACCAGCGCAGCGCCAGCGGCAGCAGCACACCGGTTTCCGCCTCCTCGCCGGCGCCGCGGCCGCCGAGCAGCTGGGACGGCAGCGGCGGCGGGCAACCGTGCAAGGCGACCGCCAACGCCCAGGCTCCGGCCAGGGCGTCCAGCAGTTGCCGTTCGGAGGTGTCGTCGGCGCGTCCGGCGATCGCGGCGGCGCGTCCCCCGGCCTGGGTGAGCAGGATGGCGAGCAGCGGCAGCGCCGCCAGCCGGGCCCGCTGCGCCGCCGCGGTGAGCCGCTGGACGCCGTCGGTGCCGACCCGGGCCAGCCCGACCCGCAGCAGCGCCTCGATCGTCTCGCGGGCCTGGGTCATCGCCTCCCGCTGCCCGGGGTGCACGACGTCCGGAGAATGCACCCGGTCGGGCCAGGTCCACCCGCGTCCGTGCAGGGCGAACAGCCGGACCAGCGCCTCCAGCCGCCAGGCCCGCTCCACCGGGTCGCTGTGCCGGCCGGCCACCAGCATGCCGGCGAACCCGCCGCCGGGCACCGCGACGATCTCGGGCGCCCCGGGCCAGGCGATGCGCAGCGAGCCGCCGCGGTTCTCGATGGTGGTGGGGGTCGGTTCGATGCCGGCGGCGACCGTGCGGACGGCGGCGATGCCGGCAGAACGGTTCACCGCGGTGGGGTCCAGGGCGAGCAGTTCGGCCGCGACATCCGGCTGGGTCGCGACAAGCTCGACCGACGGCGGGTGGGTCTCGACCGGCGACGTACCAGAGGTCTCGACAAGCTCGACCGGCGAGGTCTCTCGTACCCAGACACAGGCGGCGACGATGTGCACGCAGACCCCGGCCACCGGGCAGCCGCAGGTCGCCTGCCGCGGCCCGCCGGGCAGCAGCCGGACCCGCGCCGGCGGCGCACCGGTGTAGCGCAGCTCGACGGCGGCGTCGGCGGCCGAGTCCAGCTCGATCCGCGCCACTTCTTTGGCCGCACGCCGGACCAGCCCGCGGTTGGCCAGCACCGCCAGCGCGTCGTCGTCCAGCCGGTAGCCGGCGAGCCAGCCGGGCAGGCCGGTCATCGGAGCGCCCCCGTCATGCCATCACCTCGGCCAGCCAGGTCGCGAACCGGTCCGGGGTCATCGCCGCCACCGGCATCCCGGCGGCGGCCAGGCGTCCGGCGGTGGTGTGGTCGTACCAGGGCTCGCCCTCGTCGGACAGCGCCGCCAGCCCGAGCAGCCGGACGCCGCCGGCGGCCAGCCGGCGCACGCTGGCCACCAGCGCCGACACCGACCCGCCCTCCTCGAAGTCGCTGATCAGTGCGATCACCGTCCGGGAGGGTTGGCCGACCAGGGTTTCGGCGTGCTTCATCGCCTGGGCGATGTTGGTGCCGCCACCCAGCTGCGCGGTGAGCAGCACCTCGACCGGATCGTGCGCCAGATGGGACAGGTCGACCAGGCTGGTGTCGAACAGGATCAGCCGGACGCTCACCCCGGGCAGCCCGGCCAGGATGGACGCCGACACGGCGGCGTGCAGCAGCGAATCGGCCATCGACCCGGACTGGTCGACCAGCACGATCACGTCCCAGTGCAGGTTGCTGCGCCGCTTCCGGGCGGCGAACCGGATGTCGTCGATCATCATCCGGCCGGTGGCCGGGTCGACGTTGGCCAGGTTGGCGGCGATGGTCCGCCGCCAGTCGAAGTTGGCCAGCGAGGCGTGCATGCTGCGCCGGGAGCGGTCGCGGGTACCGGTCAACGCCGTAGTGAACCGTGGTTTGAGCCGTTCGACGATCTCGGCGACCACCCGGGCGATCAGGGTGCGCAGGCCGTCGGCGGCGGCCGGGTTCAGCCTGCCCTTGACGCGCAGCAGCGCGGACGCCAGGTCCTTGTTCGGCTGCAGCGCCTCGACGGTGCCCGGGTCGGCGAGCAGGTCGTCCAGGCCGTAGCGGGTGACCGCGTCGGTCTGCAGCCGTTCCAGGGTCGACGCCGGGAACAGCCCCCGGGCGTTGCCGAGCCAGTTGATCGCCTGCACAGCGGACGGGTCGAGCGAACCGCCGCCGCCCTTGGCGTGCCGGTGCCCGCGGGCGGTGTACTCCCGGTCGTACAGGTAGCCCAGCGCCCGGTCGAGGCCGGCGTCCCCGTCGTCGCGGGGCAGGTTCGGCTCGGCGTAGCGGCCCAGCACCAGTCGCCAGCGCCGGGCCTGCTCGGCGGTCACGACGCCACCCACTCGGTCAGCCCGTCGCGGCGCAGCGAGGCGACCAGGTCACGCTCGATCGTCGCGGCCCGTTCGGCCAGCACCGGGTCGACCGCGAGGACGGCGTCCAGGTCGGTGACCGCGGCGCCGGTGAGCCGGGCCAGCGTCGCCGCCAGGGCATGGGTCTCGGCCGGCTTCAGCCAGGTGAAGGCGCGGCGCAGGTCGGGCAGCACGGCCAGGAAGGCCTCCGGCTCCATCGCACCCAGTGCGGCGTTCAGCGCATCGACCAGTTCGGGGTTGTGCAGCAGCAGATCGGGGGCCGCCTGCAGCAGGCCGAGCAGGAACTCCGCCACCCGGTCGGCGTCCGCGCCGGGCGCCAGGTGCGCGGCGGACGCCCCGGCCAGCTCGTCGGCGTCCAGGTCCGCGTCGCAGAAGCCCAGCCCGAGCAGGCAGCCGTGCAGCCGGGCCGGGGTCCGCGGGTCGCGGCGCAGCAACCGGAGCTCGCGGCGGAGGGCATGGTCGCTGGTTGAGCTTGTCGAAACCGAGAGGGTCTCGACAAGCTCGACCAGCGATGGTGGGGCCTCGACCGGTGACGGTGGGGCCTCGACCGGCGATGACTCCAGCCGGAGCAGCAGGGAGCGCAGCGCGATCAGGTCGTCGCAAGCCCGCGGTTGGTCCTCGGGCCGCAGCCCGGCCAGCGGAGCGATCAGGTGGGCGGCGCAGGCCAGCCCGGTGCCGATCAGGTCGGCGATCACTCCGGACTGCGCGCCCAGCGGCAGCCGGCCCTGTTCGGCCAGCAGCCCGGCCAGGGCGTGCAGGCTGTTCACCACCGAGCCGAGATGCACCTCGTCGTCGTAGCAGCGGCGCAACACCTTCAGCGCCGGCCGCAGCGCCTCGGGCTCGCCCATCACCAGCAGCTCGGTGATCAGCCCGGCCACCCCGGCGGCACCGAGATTCTCCTCGGCGAGCCGTTCGGCGACACCGGCCCGGACCAGTTCGGCGATGGTCGCCCCGCGCGTCGACGCGGCGATCAGGGACGCCTCGACCAGCGGTGTCCAGGCGTACTCCCAGTCCTCGAAGAGCAGCCCGGCGCCGGTGCCCTGGACCAGGTCGGCGCCGCCGAGCTGCCGGGCGAACCCGGAGCCGATGAACCGCATCCGGGCCAGGAACTCGCGCCGTTTCACGTGTGACGGCTTGCGCTGGGTGTCCAGGCTGACCTGCCGCGGGGTGGCGTCGTCGATCAGGAAGCGCAGCCCGGACGCGGCACGCCGGGCCTCGGCGACCAGCGGCGGCGCGGCCAGACCGTCCGGGATCGCACCCAGCTCCGGCCCCCCGAACACCGCCCGCAGCGCCTCGCCGATCGCACCGGACAGCCCACTGTCGTCCTTGACGAAGCAGCTCAGCAGCGCGTCGGTCAGGTCGGTGCGGCCCGGCCAGCCGCGTCCGCGCAGCTCGGCCAGCCGGAGCGCCTGGGCCACGGCGTCCATCGCCGTCGCCGCGCCGGCCGGCTCATCGGCGTCCCGGAGCCGTCCGGCCACCTCGAGCACGATCGCGGTGGCGAACCGACACGGGTCGACGCCGGCGCTGCGGGCCTGCCAGGCCCGCTGCCAGAACCCGGGTGCCGGCATGCCGGCACCGTAGCCGCGCAGCCCGTCCAGCCGGTCGAAGTCGTAGCGGATCAGCCAGGCCTCCCGCTCCGGGTCGAGCGCGGCGCCGGCCTTGGCCCGCACCCAGTCCGCCTCCGGCGCACCCTCCAGGACGTCGAGCAGAGCCAGGGTGTGGAAGGCGCCGGTGACCACCACCACACCGCCCGGGGCGTCCCGGTAGCGGTCCAGGATGGCGGCCATCACCGCTTCCCGGGCGTGGGTGCCGTCGGCGTCCAACAGGTCCCGTTCGGCGTCCAGCCTGGCCAGCGCCCCCCAGGCCAGGGTATCGGCGAAGAAGCGGCGCCAGTCGGCCAGCTCCTGCGGAGAGCGCACCTCGAACAGCTGCTCCCAGGTCTCGTCGTGGTCGCGGCAGCCGAGCCGGGCACCGACCGCGGCGATCAGTTCGCTGCGGGCCAGGTGGTGCTCGGCCTGCAGGGTGCGAACCTCGACCCCCTCGGGCTCGCCGATGTCGGCGTAGCTGGCGTCGATGAACTCCACGGTGGCGCCGTGTCCGCTGCCCCAGCGCAGCGCCACCCACTCCGGGGAGAAGTCGGCCAGCGGGTAGAAGCCACTGCTGCGATCACCCACCGACAGGATCGCCACCGGCGGCTTGGTGCGTTCGTCGGCCAGCGCCGGCAGCAGCGCGCCGTACTCGCGCGGGCCCTCGATCAGCACCACCGCCGGACGCACCTCGTCCAGCAGCGCGGCCAGTGCCGCCGCGCAGCCCGGCGAGTGGTGCCGGACGCCGACCAGGTGGACGCCGGCGTCGCGCCAGCGGGCGTGGGCGTCCAGGGCGCGGGCCAGCCGCGTCGGGATCTCGACAGGCTCGACCATCGTCGGGTCAGCCCCACAGCCCCTCGGCTGCGTCGAAGAACTCCCGCCAGTGCGGGTTGCCCCGAGCCCGCTGCCGGACCACGTTGTCGACGTAGTGCCGCACCAGCCGGGCGTCCTCCTCCTCGCCCTTCTGCGCCACCCCGACGATCTGCCGGGCGATGTCGCCGGAACGCACCGTGCCGTCGCCCAAGTAGGCAGCGGCCATCGACGCCGCGATCGCCACGTTCACCGCCTCAGCGGTCGACATCACCGCGTCCGGACGCTTCACCGGGGCACCCGCGTCGGTGCGTCCGGTGCGCAGGTCGGCGAACGCGGTGACCAGCACCTCCATCACCGGCGGGGTCAGTATCGGACGCCGCGGGCCGAGCTCGGCGTCCAGGGCACGTCCGATCAACTCGGCCTCGAAGGCCCGGTCGCTGATCGGCCGGACGGTCTCGAAGTTGAACCGCCGCTTCAGCGCCGACGACATCTCGTGGACGCCGCGGTCGCGCAGGTTGGCGGTGGCGATCACGTTGAAGCCGGGACGGGCGGCCAGCCGGGCCTCGTCGCCGAACTCGGGGATCATGATCTGCTTCTCGCTCAGGATCGACACCAGGGTGTCCTGGATCTCGGCCGGGCAGCGGGTGATCTCTTCGAAGCGAACGATCGCGCCGCGCGTCATCGCCTGGTAGACCGGGGACGGCACCAGCGCTCGCTGGGTCGGCCCCTCGGCGATCAGCAGGGCGTAGTTCCAGGAGTAACGGACGTGGTCTTCGGTGGTGCCTGCGGAGCCCTGGATGGTCAGGTTCGAGGTGCCCGAGATGGCGGCGGCCAGCAGCTCGGACAGCATCGACTTCGCGGTGCCTGGCTCGCCGACCAGCATCAGCCCTTGCCGGCCCAGCAACGACACGATGGCTCGGTCGACCAGCGGGTCGTCGCCGTAGAACTTGCGAGTCACCCCCAGCGACGGCTCGCCGAGCACGAACGCCCGCACCGCGCGGGCGCTGAGCCGCCAGCCGGGCGGGATCGGCACCCCGGACGCCGCGTCGGCCCGGGCCAGGGCGTCCAGTTCGGCCGCGTAGCGGGTCTCGGCCGGCGGCCGCAGCTCGGGGCCTCCGGTGTTGATCGGCCCGGTGTTGATCGGCCCGGTGTTCATCGGCCCGGTCATGGTCGGTTCGGTCATATCCCCGCCTTCTTCTCCCACTGCGGATCGAACGGTCCCAGCGCGGCCAGCGCCGCATAGTCGGCGTAGCACTCGGCGAGCAGGACGTCGGGCACCGCGCTCAGCCGGACGTTGCCGCGGCGTCCGGCCCGGAAGCCGAGGCCGACGGTGGCGCAGGCGAAATTCTCCTCCGGCACGTAGCTGCCGGTGAACTCCAGCACCGCGGTCAGCCCGACCGAGGAGAACTGCTTGGTGTACTCGTCGAACCAGGCGCCGTCCTCGGCCGGTCCGCGCTGGTAGCCGCGCTTGGTCGCCACCCCGCGGAAGCTGAAGGTGTCGGTCAGATGGCCCTGCAGGTCGCGGGTCTGGGTCGCGTTGCGGTCGATGTCGGGGACGGCGTTGTCGAACTGGGCGAACAGCGGCGTCACCTCGTAGTCGGCCAGGTGCGCCTTCCAGGCCCCGGCGGCGTCGTCGCCGATCCGCACCCGGTGCGCCAGCGCGACCCGGGCGTCCGGTGCGAGTTCGACGGTGTCGTCGTCGGCGTCGATCAGGCTGCCGTCCTCGGTGGGCCGGAAGGCGCGCTGCGCCGGGCCGGGGTTCTCCAGCCAGACCAGCCGGCTGACCAGTTGCCCGACCAGCGGATGCTCCAGCAGGAACTCGCGCCAGTCGGCGGCCGCCCAGGCACGCTCGGCGCACATCGCCTCGTAGAGCCGGGCGGTCTGCTGGGTGAGCACCGCCTTGAGCTCCTTGCGGGACGTGGTCAGCTGCTTCTTGGCCTCTTTGACCAGTTCGGCGTCGTCGTCGGCACGGGCGGCCGGCAGCGATTTGATCGGCTTGCCGTCCGCCGTGCTCAGCGCGATGGTGCCGGACGGGGTGGCGCGGCCCAGGAACGTCCGGGAGCCGAAGTCGAGCCGGAGCAGGGCGTCGGCGTCGAACCCGGCCGCCGGGATGGTCCGGTCGGCGAGCTCGTCGGCCGTCCAACCGCGCTTGTCGGCCAGGCTTTCGACCAGTTTCGCCGCGGTGGCCTGGACGCTGGCCTGCTTGAATCGCCGGGCGATCGACAGCAGCAGCTGCACGGCGGCGGGTTGGCCGTTGGCGTACAGCGGGTACATCAGCGCGTCGACCTGGGCTCGCCGGGCGCCGTGGTTGCGAATGTAGGACTGGACGGCGTTCGCCAGTTCGATGCCGGGCATCCGGGTGGTCAGCGCCAGCAGGCCCCGGTTCGCGGACGCCGAGCCGAAGTAGGTGCCCTGGTGCAGGGTGTAGGCGGCGCGGACGTGCTGTTCCAGCGGCACCGCCGCCGCCTGCCGCGCCCAGTCGGCGTGCGGCGGATTCGGGGTGCTCTGCACCCGTTTCAGGTTGTTCTGGGCCCAGGCGTAGCGACGCTGCCCCTCCGCCTGAGCATGGACGCGGCTCTCCTCTTCGGTGGGATGCCGGGTGTCCTGAGCGATCCAACTGGTCAGCACGAACCGGCCCAGCGCCTCGCCGGAGGCCGGGTCGAGCTGCCCCAGGTAGAGGTCGAGCAGGCCCGAGCCGTCCGGGTCCTTCGCCTTATTGGCCAGCACCACCCACCAGGTCGGGATCATCGGGTCGACCTCCGTCCCGTCGGCGCCGGTTCCGTCCGCCCAGCGCAGCGCCGGCAGCCGGTCGAAGTCGAACCAGTCCAGGGTGGCCGGCAGCTTGGCCCGCAGCCCCTTCTTCGCCTCGGCGAGCAGCTTCTCGGGCGCCAGGTCGGCGGAGATGTCGTCGCCGAGGTCGCGCAGGGCGTTCAGCATCGCCGCCCGCGGCACCTCGCGCTTCTCCTTGGCCAGCGCCGTGCGCAGCGCCGGAACGGACCCGGTCTCACCGGCCTTGGCCAGCCAGGACGCCGACACGGCCCGGATCTCGCCGCGCCCGTCGGTCAGCCCCTGCTCGGCCAGCTCGCGGGCCAGCCCGTGTTTGGCCAGCACCGCCTGGGCCGGCGGACGGTTCCGCCGGGAGTCGCCGACCGCCACTGCCGCGATGCTGGGCAGCAGCGCCGCCGGCAGCGCCGGGAAGGCGTCCAGGATCGCCAGGGCGTCGCCGGTGTCCGCGGCCGACGCGGTCAGCCAGTTCTGCAGCACGTCGAGGCGTCCGGCGAACCAGGGCCAGGCGGCCTCGGGCTCGACCGTCAGCCACCACGACTGGCGGGCCAGCTGCGGCACGTACTCCACGGCCTCGCGGGTGTTCCAGGTGCGGCGCACGGCGTCCTCGACCTGGCGCAGGTCGGTGACCTCGTCGGCGCGCAGCTGCAACGCCCAGTCCAGCCGGACGTGCCGGGTCGGCTGCTGCAGCCGGAGCAGATGCACCACGTTGAAGCAGCGGACGCCCTGGGCCAGCGCCGGGTAGGAGAACCGCTCGATGATCGCCGGGGGCCGCTGCCGCCCTGCGGCGGCCGCCACGATCTGCCGCAGGTCGGCCTCGGAGATCTGCTGCAGTTCCTTGAGCCGCCTGTTGTTCCAGGCGTGGTCGGTGCCCTCGACCCGGGCGATCAGCGTGGCCAGCAGCCGGCGCAGTTCGTCGAGCGCGCGCGGCTCGTCCACTTCGTCGGGAAAGGGGATGAAGCTCGGCAACACCAGTTGTCGCTCCTGGGCGGCGGCCGCCTGCACCACCTCGCGACGGGCGTTCGCCTTCTGCGCCGCCGCGCCCAGCTTGGCGCCGGCGGCGACCGCCTCGTCGAGCAGCGCCCCACCGGCGGAGGTGCGGGACAGGTACTCGATCAGTTCCCTGGCCGCCGACTCGGACGCGCTCAGCAGCACCGGCCGCAGCACGGCGGCCTGCACATCGCCCGGCAGCCGCGGCAGTGCGGCCACCGCCGCCACCCGCACCCCTTTGGCCTTGTCGACGGTCAGTTGGGCGATCAACGGAGCCAGCGCGACGGCCACCTGCGGATTCTGCTCGACCCGCTGCGGCAACGCCGTCCGGGCGTCCGCGGTGAGCCGGGCGATCGCGGACGGCACGATGAGGTGCCCGAAGCCCAGCAGGTAGTTGTCGATGCCGGGCAGGTCGTGCGGCCGCAACTGGACCGAGCCCCAGGTCTTCTCCTGCTGCCACATGGCCAGGAACACCGTGGTCGGAATGTCCGCTTCGGGGTGGCCGTCGTGCCGGAGCAGGTCGGCGAATCGCTCCGGCGGCCACTGCAGGTGCGGCAGGGTCTCACGTCCGGTGACCGACGCCAGGTCGTTGAGCAGCGCGGTCAGCCAGGCCGGGACGCCGTCCACCCGGCGGTTGGGCCCGGTGCCGAGAGCGGCCAGCAGGTAGCCGAAGCGCAGGAACTGCAGCTGCGTGACGGCGTTGGTGCGATACAGCTGGGCCCGGGCGTTGGTCAGCGTGACCCGCGGCTCGCCGCGAACGCCGATCTGCTTCAGCCGCTGCTTCAACGGGTCGGGAATGCCGGGACGCCCGGCCATCACCATGGCGGGCCGTGCCATCAAGCCGTCGAGATCGGGCTGGTGCGCGGCGTCCAGTTCCAGCAGCACGTCCGGCCCGCTGCCGTCGTACACGTAGGCCACGGCGCGATCGAACAGCTGGTCGGAGACCGCCCGGAACGGCGCCAGTGCCTCTCTCAGTTGTGGATGCGGCCCGGCAGGCTGGCCGGTCAAAGCGGACTTCAGACGTTCGAACACGAATCGCTCCCCTTACGCACCCTTACGGAAAGTCGGTGTGTCGAGGGTATCCGCCGCCGGGGACAGTCCTGCGGGCGCGTGGTCAGTCGTCGAGTCGGTGCAGCCAATAGCCGGGCTCACGGCGCTCGTGCGCGTAGGCGAGGATCACGATCACGTCCGGTTCCACCGCGTAGATGACCCGGTACGGGTACCCATGAACAGCCTTGCTGCGGATCACAGTTCCATCCTGGGCGGTGGCGAACAGCGGGGCGGCGTTCGGCCAGTCTCCGATGTCTCGTCGGGCTTGCCGCGCACGCTCAATAAGCGCAAGGCCGACCCCTGCTTCCTGCTCCTCGTACCAGTGCACGGCGGCGTCGAACTCGGCGACTGCTTCGGGATGCTCCCGCTGGGCCAGGGTCATGAGGTGAGCGAGGCACGCAAACGGGCGTAGTGCTCGTCAGCGTCCACCAACTCGACTGCGCCAGCGCGTGCCTCGGCGAGTCGCCGGGCGGCTTCAGCCCGCCAAGCCGCATCGACGTCACCCGCGTCACCAGCCTCATGGAGGCTCTCGAGCAGGGCATTCACGACGACCGCACGCTGATCGGCATCAAGCGCGAGAGCGTCGCGGATCAAGGTCGCGGTGTCGGGTGCCATGCCCTCGAGTGTATGCCGAGCAAGCCTTGGAACCCCACCCTGGTGGCGGACTCACCAGCCCCAGTGCCGCCGCTGGGCACTGACCGCCCACGCCGAGATCGCCGCGACGTCGGCACCGACCGGGAGCGGGCAGCGTCCCTCGGCGAGCAGCGTCCGCACCGCCGCCTCCAGGCGTCCGATCTCGGCGGACACCTCATCGCGCGGCACCTCGCCGCGCTTCACCGCCAGCACCCGCTCACGCTCGGCCTCCGGCATCGGCAGGGTGAGCGTCCCGGTGCTGGCGATCTCATAGCCCTGATGAGCCAGCCGCAGGGCATGACTGCCGTACTTCACGTCCCAGCCGTGCTTCGCGATCAGCTCCGGACGGTTGGGCACGTTCCGCTTCGACCGGCCGAGCATCCGCTCGTGCTGGGATTGCATGTAGCCGAGGAAGCGCTCCACCGCCTGTTGGGACAGGAAGCTCCACCGCAAGGCCCGCAGTTCCTCGCCCAGCGGCGTCACCTTGACCAGCGACTCGGCGGGCGCGAACAGCGGCAGCATCACGGTCGGGTTGCCCTTGATCGCCAGCCGCAAGTATTTGGCCAGCGAGTACAGCACCAGATCGGTGTCGCCGTGACCGCTGCGGACGCCCTCGGGCTGGGTGCGCCAGATGTAGTCGTCACGGTGCCTGCCCACACCGAGCACGTACTCGGGCGGCTCGATGTAGACACCCATCTCGTCGTGGTCGTCGGTGCCGGCGATGGCGATGCCGTGCACGCCGCTGCCGACCACCGAGCGGAGAATCTCATTGGGCAGGGCTACATCGGGATCGCCGTACTCGACATTGGGTGCGGTGCTCATAGGACGACCGTAGCGGCGTCACCAACCGCCGCCGCCACCGCCACCGAAGCCGCCGCCACCGCTGAACCCGGAGCCTCCGCTGGAGGCGGTGGTGGCGCTCTGCATCGACGACGACATGGTCGACGCCAGTCGATCCATCGACGACGCGAAGTCGCCGCTCAGCAGCGAGCCGTAACCGTAGCCGTAGCCGACGTACCAGGAGTCGTCGGGGGTGTAGCGGCCCTCGGCGGCCAACTGCTGGAAGATCTTCGCCCAACGCTCGGCCACGCCGAACACGATCGCGTAGGGCAGGTAGCGGGAGAACACGTCGATGCCCTCCTCGAATTTGATCTGGTCGGCCTCCGCCGTGGTCAGGTACAGCTCGAAGCCCTTGGCCTGGGCGAGCACCGCGGAGCCCTCCGCCGTCCGGACGCCGAACCGGTTGCTGAGCGCCAGCATCACCAGGCCGCAGATCACCCCGGCCAGGCCGACCAGGCCGAAGCCGACGAAGCCCAGCCCGAAGCCGACCAGGGCGCCGGCGCCGATCACGGCGAGGCCGCCGACGACCGCCACCATCCGGACCTGGCTGGGATTGCGGCGGAACCAGCGCAACTCATCGGTGACCCGCTGGTAGAGCCGTTCCCGGGTGCCCTCCATGATGCCCGCGTAGCCCTTCTCCTTCAGATCGTCGGTGGTCACCGAGGAGCCCTTGCGGAAGAACTTCTTGATCACGTAGGACTCGTAGCCGACCAGCTGGTCCCGGCCCTGCGTCCGGATGAAGGTCCAGTCCTTCTTGCCCTGCTGCTCGATCCGCAGATGCCCGCGCACGGCGAGGTCGAGGATGGTCGCGGTGATGTCGACGTTGTCGGCGGTCGAGTCGACCAGCACGCCGACCTCGCCCGGACGCGCCCCGCGCGGCGGGGTGAACGCGACCGCCACCGGCGCCTTGGCCGCACCGTGACCGACCGCGACCTGCTGCCCGGCCGCCGGCGTCACGCCGGGGGTGAGCCCCAGGTAGACCTCGTCGCGGCTGCCGCGCCGGGTGCGGCGCAGCAACGGGACCAGGCCGATCACGGTGAGCGCCGCGGTGACACCGCCGGTCACCGGAGTGATCGGGAACATGTTGCCGACCCAGTACCGCTTCTCCAGCTTGGCTTCAGCACCCACGAAGGTGCCGGCCGGGAAGCCGGCGACCACCTGCATCGGGGTGCCCTCGCCCAGCGCCGACTGGGTGAAGGTCGCCGACCGTCCGTTGGTCTCCACCCGACAGGGCCGGTTCACGTCGAAGGCGACGAAGCAGGCCGTCCGGGTCATCGCGACCGGGCCGGTGATCGTGGCCTCGATGTCGCGGATCGGCACCTCCCAGCCGGTGCCGATGACGTTCCAGTTGAACTCGTCCAGCCCGGACTGCGCCTGGTCGGGCGCGATCAGGCCGCGGATCGTGTAGTTGACCACGTACTTCTGGGTGCCGCGCCAGGTCTTGTTCTCGTCGCCGACCCGGATCAGCAGGTTGCCGTCCTTGGTCTCGGTCTGGACGTTGGCGCTGGCGCCGGACGGGCTGGACACCTGGCCGAGAGTGACCTCCAGCATCCGCCAATGATCGGGATCGTTGGCGATCTCCTGACGCAACGGCAGGGTGATGTAGGGGCCGTGACCGTCGTCGGAGCCGAAGTTGAAGTCGAAGGCGATCCGGACCGACGTGGTGCCGTCCTTCGCGACGTCCGCAGTCACGTGATAGCTGTCGATGCGGTCGTCGTCGGAATCGGCGGCGGCGCGTGGCGCCGGCACCAGGCCGAGCAGGAACACTCCGAGACCGGCGAGCAGCAGAACCAAGCGGCGCATGCACCAACGGTAACAACCCGGGTGGCGATCAGACCCCGGCTTCCCCGGTCATTGCTTGCCGGTCATTGCTTGCCGGTGCCGGCGATCACCGCCCGCAGTCCCAGGTGGTCGGTGCCCGGCACGTCGAAAGTGCTCAGCGAGGTCGCGGTCAGCCGATCGTCGACCAGCACGTGGTCGATGGCGATCAGCGGCGGGAACCGGCGATCCGCCGGCCAGGTCCGGACGAATCCGGCGCCGGCCAGATCGGCGGCGCTGCGGAAGCCGTCGGCGTAGAGCGCCTGCATGGTGGGGTGGTCGTCCACCGAGTTGAAGTCACCGGCCACCACGGTCGGAACGGAGGCGTCCCGGGCGGCCAGCCAGCTGCGCAGCCGTTGCGCCTCCCGGCTCCACAGTCCAGGACGGCAGTACGGGTTGCAGGGATGGGCGGCGACCACCCGCAGCGGGCCCAGTTGCGGCGTCCGGATCAGCGCCGTCCACTGCTGGAAACTGCTCGGCGGCATCGGCTCGGAGCTGATGATCGGATGCTTGGAGAAGATCACCGCGTCGGCGTTGGCCCGGTCGCTGGCCTTCGCGTCCACCGGCGCCCGGTAGCGGAACGCGGCACGGAAGCTGTCCGGCAGCGTGCTCACCCACTTCACGTGCGCCTCGACGAAGACCACCACGTCGGCGTCCGCCACGGCCCGGGCCGCGACGGCCGGATCGGCCTCGCCGGCCACGTTCAGGCTGGCCACGGTGAGCGGGGCGGTGTCCACCGGACGGGAGTCGGAGAAGAAGACCGGCGCCTGCCACACCGCAGTCGCCGCCAGGCCGGCAGCGCACAGGGCACTCAGCACACTGACCGGCCAGCGGCCGGGCGTCCGGCCTCGCCAGGCCCGCAGCGTGGCGACCCCGACCAGGATCGTCGCCGGCAGCCAGAACACCAGCCCGTACGGGATGAACGAGGCGACCTTGGCGAGCTGATCGGAACTGGGGGCCAGGACGCGCAGACCGGTGGCGGCCACCGCCGGCACCGCCAGCAGCAGCCCGAAGACGACCAGCCAGGCCTGGCCACGCACCCGGCGCCGCGCCGGTGGGGCGAGTGGGGACGGGGCGGCTGCGGACGGGGGCGGCGAAGTCACGGGGTCAAGAGTGCCGGATCGGGCCAACCGATACACGGCGCCCGCATCACAGCAGTTCGAAGGCGGAACCGTCCCGGGCGCTCAACTGCCGCACCGCCGCCAGGCCGCGTCCGTTCAGCATTGCCGCGTCGCAGATGATGTGCAGCGTCCGGGCCACCGCGGCCGGCGGCAGCCGCGGCTCGCGTCCCACCGCCAGCGCGATGTCCGAGGTGTGCACGACCAGCTCGACGGTGCGGGTCTCCAGGTAGTCGGAGAACCGCATCGCACCGAGCAGCGTCATGATCACCGGATCTCGCCGAATGCCCGCGATGGCCACCCGGAGGCGTCCGATCATCGTCTCGATCACCTCCGCCGGCTCGTCGCCCAGATCGTGCCCGGCCGCGACGCCCCGCTCCGCCACCGCATCGTGCAAGGAGCGGTCCACCAGGTAGCCGGCCGCCAGATAGTCGGCCGCGGATCGCAGCTCGATCGCGTCGGCGGGCTTGTTCAGGTAGTCCCGGGCCGTGGTGATGGCTCGCGCGGTGTGCCCGACCAGCGATCGGACGTCCCAGACTCCCAGCGCCGGGCGATCCCAGGCGTCGTGGGGGATCTCACTGACCAGGGCGACGAAGGCCTCGGCCGCGTCCAGCATCGTCTCCGCAGTGTCCATGTTTGACCCTACAAGCACCGCTGCCCGCGACACGCGGGGACGCCTTAAACTGCCCGGCACCGATAGCGCTGTGCCCGATAGCGTTGGGCCATGGCTACCGCACTGATCACCGGCGGAACCTCCGGCATCGGCGCCGCCTTCGCCCGGGAACTCGCCGGACGCGGCCACGACCTGGTCCTGGTCGCCCGCGATCCCGAGCGGCTGGCGTCCTGCGCCGCCGAGCTGACCGAGCGCTACCGGGTTGCGGTGGACACCCTGCCGGCCGACCTCTCCGTCCGCGCCGACGTGCTGCGGGTCGCCGAACGCCTGTCCGACGCCGACCGTCCGATCGAGATCCTGGTCAACAACGCCGGGTACGGGTTGCACGTGAAACTGCTGGACGACGACCTGGACGCCCACCAGCACGCCATCGACGTGATGTGCCTGGCCGTGCTGGCACTCGGCGGCGCCGCCGGACGGGCGATGAAGGCCCGCGGTCACGGGCTGATCGTCAACGTGGCGTCGCTGGCCGCCTACATCAGCCAGGGCGGCTATTCGCCGATCAAGGCCTGGGTGCTGTCCTACTCCGAGGGCCTGGCGAACGAGTTGCACGGCACCGGGGTGCAGGTCACCGCGGTCAACCCGGGCTGGGTGCGCACCGAGTTCCACCAGCGGGCCGGCATCCGCACCTCGTCGATCCCGGATTTCATCTGGGTGGATTCCGACAGAGTTGCCCGCGAGACTTTGGCCGATGCCGACAACAAGAGGGTCATCTCGGTGCCCACGAAGCGCTGGAAGCTACAGAAACTGCTAGCCAGGCACGCACCCCGTTCCGCCGTCCGATGGGCCTCCCGTATCTTGAGCAGAAGCCGTCAGTGAGCCGACTCCCCTAAGGTTTGCTGAGACAAGTCGCATGATCCGATCGGGCGGAAGGGACGTGGTGGCTGAGGACAACACCAACCGGTACTCGTCCGCACCCGGCGCGGCTGCCCGGTTCGCTGCTCAGCAGCTGGTGATGAAGCCGTACATCTGGTCGGCGCTGCACGTGCACGAGCACGGACGCCGCAACCTGGACGGCCTGAAGCCGCCGTTCATCGCGGTCGCGAATCACTCCAGCCACCTGGACGCCCCGCTGATCATGGGCGCCCTGCCGCGCCGGCTGAGCCGCAACCTGGCCGCCGGCGCCGCCGCCGACTACTTCTTCGACAAGTGGTACACCGCTGCCGCCACCCGGCTGTTCTTCAACGCCTTCCCGGTCGACCGCAAGGGCCTGCGGAACCGCAAGGGGGTCGCCGGCGTGCTGCTCGGCGAGGGCGTCCCGCTGCTGCTCTTCCCCGAGGGCACCCGGTCCCGTACCGGTGCGATGAAGAACTTCACCCCGGGCCACGCGGCGCTGTCGATCAGCCGCAACGTGCCGGTGCTGCCGCTGGCCCTGGTCGGCGCCTTCGCCGCCATGCCCTACGGCGCCACCCGTCCGCCGTCGGGGCGTCCGCACGTGCACGTGGTCTTCGGACGCCCGCTCAAGGCCGCGCCGGGCGAGATCGCGCACCAGTTCGCCGAGCGGATCTACCGCTACGTGGTGGAGCTGCACGACTCCACCGCACGGGCCTACGGGATGCCCACCCAGGCCGACTTCCACCGGGCCGTGGCGCTGCGCAAGGCCGCCACCGAGCAGGCCCAGCTGGCCCAGGCCGAGGCGGCCAAGGACGCCGAGCCGCCGACCGACAGCTAGCGAACCGGCCGCCGATCGACCGACCGCGGGTCAGGAGACCTGGACGGCGTCCGGCTGGTCGAGCCGCTGCCGGGACATGAACCGGAACCGGTCGCCGCGGAACTTCGACGCCGTCCACTCCACCACGTTGCCGTCGGCGTCCCAGCCGGTGCGGTAGACCAGCAGCATCGGTAGCCCGGTGTCCACGCCGAGCAGGTCGGCGGTGACCGGGTCGGCCAGCACGGTCTCGACGATGTCCTCCGCGGTGCTGACCACGGCTCCGTAGTCCTCGCGCAGCGTCCGGTACAGCGAGCCGTGCTCGGCCAGCCGTCGCGCCAGTTCCGGCAGCGGGCGGGGCAGGTAGGCGACCTCGTGGGCGATCGGCTCGTCGAAGGCGGTCCGCAACCGCTCCACCCGCTGCACCCGGCTGCCGGCCGGCACCCGCAGATGCTCGGCCAGTTCGGCGTCCGCGGTCAGCTCGGAGATGTCCAGCACCACGCTGCCCGGACGCCAGCCGTCCATCGCCAGGTCCTGGGAGAAGGAGCTCAGCGGACGGACCCGCATCATCTTGGGCTGGGCCACGAAGGTGCCGCTGCCCTGGGTGCGGACCAGCTTGCCGTCCACCACGAGCTCGGCGATGGCCTGCCGCACCGTCGTCCGAGAGGTGTCGAACCGGGTGGCCAGCTCGCGTTCGGTGGGCACCGCGGAACCCGGCGGCAGGTCGCCGATCAGCTCCAGGATCTGCTCCTTGATCCGGTAGTACTTCGGAACCTTCACAACCGTCCCTTCCGGGTGTGGACTGCCCATGTGACCGTCAGGATATTGGACTAGACCAAATTGGTGCCAGGGGTTGACGCGGCAGATTGGTCTATGCCAATCTCTCCTTATTGGTCTAAACCAATCCATCGACGAGTCCCGCCGCTCAGCCACACGAGGAGACAGATGAGCACCACCACCGCCGGAACCCCGGCCAAGAAGTCCGGGGGCGGCTTCCCCGGATTCGCCCAGCTTCAGCGCCTGGGCAAGAGCCTGATGCTCCCCATCGCCCTGCTGCCGGCCGCCGGCCTGCTGCTGCGGCTCGGCCAGCCCGACCTGCTCGGCCAGATCGACGCCCCGGTGATCGGCCCGTTCTTCGACGCGATGAGCGCCGGCGGCGGATCGGTCTTCACCGCCCTGCCGCTGCTGTTCGCCGTGGGTGTCGCGATCGGTTTCGCCAAGAAGGCGGACGGCTCCACCGCGCTCTCCGCGGTTGCCGGCTACCTGGTGATCGAGGCCGTCTTCAAGTCGATGTCGCCCATCGTCCTGGCCGGCGTCACCGATGCCCAGGGTGAGCAGGCCCAGATCAACTACAGCGTCTTCGCCGGCCTGATCATCGGCCTGGTCACCGCCTGGCTGTTCGACAAGTACCACGACATCCAGCTGCCCGCCTACCTGGGCTTCTTCGGCGGCCGTCGGTTCGTGCCGATCGTCGTGGCCTTCGCGAGCCTCCTCATCGGCTTCGGGCTGAGCTACTTCTACCCGATCTTCAACACCGGCCTGACCGGGGTCGGCGCCGCGATCGGCGGCACCGGTGCGATCGGCGCCTTCCTCTACGGCTTCGCCAACCGGATGCTGATCCCGCTCGGCCTGCACCACATCCTGAACTCGTTCATCTGGTTCCTGTACGGCTCGTACCCCACCCCGGCCGGCAAGATCGTGACCGGCGAGCTGACCCGCTTCGCCGCCGGCGACCCCTCCGCCGGACTGCTCACCGCCGGCTTCTACCCGGTGCTGATGTTCGGCCTGCCCGCCGCCGCGCTGGCGATGATCCACGTCGCCAAGCCGGCCCAGAAGAAGGTCGCCATCGGCATCCTGTCGGCCGCCGGCCTGACCGCGTTCCTCACCGGCATCACCGAGCCGCTGGAGTACGCCTTCATGTTCGTCGCGATGCCGCTCTACATCATCCACGCGGTGCTGACCGGCCTCGCGCTGGCCATCGCCTACCTGCTGGACATCCACCTGGGCTTCTCGTTCTCGGCCGGCCTGATCGACCTGCTGCTCTACGGGACGGCGCCCGCCGCGAAGAACATCCCGCTGCTGGTCGGCCTGGGCGTGGTCTTCTTCATCGTCTACTACCTGCTGTTCCGGTTCGTCATCGTGAAGTGGAACCTGCGCACCCCGGGCCGCCAGCCGGACGCCGACTTCGAGGCCGAGCAGGCCGCCAACCTGACCGACGAGGACGGTGCCGCCGCCGCGACCGGCACCGGCGGCAGCCGGAAGGCCGAGCAGCTGATCGCGGCCTTCGGCGGACGCGAGAACCTGCAGCACGTGGACGCCTGCATCACCCGGCTCCGGATGGAGGTCGCCGACAAGGACAAGGTCGACAAGGCCCGGCTCAAGGCGCTCGGTGCCGCCGGGGTCGTCGAGGTCGGCAACAACGTCCAGGCCATCTTCGGCACCCAGGCCGACGTGCTGAAGGGCGAGATCATCAACGCGCTGGCCGGTCCGGCGCCCAGCACGCCGGTGCCCGACGTCCCGGTCGTCGACGAGCCGGTCGCCGCACCCGCCGCCGCGGCCACGGTCGCCCCGACCACCATCCTGGCCCCGGTACCGGGTCGTCCGGTCGCCCTGAAAGACGTCCCGGACGCCACCTTCGCCCAGGGCATCGTCGGCTACGGCCTGGCCATCGACCCGCCCCGCGGCGTGGTCGAGGCGGTCGCCCCGGTCGCCGGCACGGTGCTCACCCTGTGGCCGCACGCCTACGTGATCGTCACCCCGGACAACGTCGGCGTCCTGGTCCACCTCGGCCTGGACACCGTGCAACTCAACGGTGAAGGCTTCACCGCCCATGTCGCCCAGGGCGACGTGGTCGAGGCCGGCCAGCCGATGATCACCTTCGACGTCCCGGCCGTCGAGGCCACCGGCCGCAACCCGATCATCCCGGTCGTGGTGATGGACAAGAAACAGGGTGACATCGCCTTCACCGACGCCGTCATCGGCGCCGAACTGGCCGCCCTGGACGCCATCATCACCACCCGCTGAATCAGCCCACACCCACCCGACAAGGAGAAACAACCAATCATGGAGATCGTCATCCGTCCGGACGCCACCGCCGCCGGCAAGCTCGGGGCCGACGCCATCGTCACCCTGCTGCAGCACAAGCCGGACGCCGTGCTCGGCCTGGCCACCGGGTCGTCCCCGCTGGCCATCTACGACGAGCTGGCGGCCCGGCACGCCGCCGGCGCGGTGTCGTTCGCGCAGGCCCGTGGGTTCACCCTGGACGAGTACGTCGGCCTGCCGGCGGAGCACCCGGAGACGTACCACAACGTGATCCGCCGGGACTTCGTGAACCGGGTCGACTTCGCCGCCGACGCCGTGCACGGCCCGGACGGCCTGGCCTCCGACATCCCCGCGTTCTGCGCCTCCTACGAGGCGGCCATCGCGGCGGCCGGCGGCGTCGACCTGCAGATCCTCGGGATCGGCACCGACGGGCACATCGGCTTCAACGAGCCCGGCTCGTCGCTGGCGTCCCGGACCCGGATCAAGACGCTGACCAAGCAGACCCGGGTGGACAACGCCCGGTTCTTCGACGGCGACATCGACCAGGTGCCCACCCACTGCATCACCCAGGGCCTGGGCACGATCATGGCGGCCCGGCACATCGTGCTGGTGGCCAGCGGCACCGCGAAGGCCGAGGCCGTCCACCACATGGCCGAGGGCTCGGTCAGTGCGCTGTGGCCGGCGACGATCCTGCAGCACCACCCGCATGTCACGGTGCTGCTGGACGAGGCGGCGGCGAGCAGGCTGCAATTGGGTTCGTACTACCGCGAGACCTACACCGCCAAGCCGGCCTGGCAAGGTCTGTGAGGCTTCATCGAGCAGGAAGGCCACCGACATGCTGATCACCGCTGAGCGGATCGTCACCGGCACCGAGGTACTCGCTCCCGGGTGGCTGGAGGTCACCGGCTCCGTGGTCACAGCGCTCGGCTCGGGGACGCCGGCGGGCGTCCCCGAGCACGCGCTGGGCGCCGTCACCGTCGTCCCCGGGTTCGTCGACATGCACACCCATGGCGGCGGCTCGGGGGCCTTCCCGGAAGCGAGCGCCGAGAGCTCGCTGGCCAGCCGCGACCTGCATCGCCGGCACGGCACCACGTCGATGATCGCGTCCCTGGTCTCGGCGCATCCGGACGAGTTGCTGCGCCAGGTGGCGGTGCTGGCCGAGCAGGTCCAGGACGGGCTGCTGGCCGGCATCCACCTGGAGGGGCCGTGGCTGTCGTCGCAGCGTTGCGGGGCGCACGAGCCCAGCGCGCTGCGCGACCCGGACCGCGCCGAGATCGACCGGGTCTTCGCCGCCGGCAAGGGCACCATCCGAATGGTCACCATCGCCCCCGAGCTGCATCGCGCGGTGCCGGCCATCCGACGGATGGTGGACGCCGGCGCGGTCGCCGCGATCGGCCACACCAACGCCACCTACGCCGAGACCCGGGCCGGCATCGAGGCGGGGGCGCGGGCCGCCACCCACCTGTTCAACGCGATGCGTCCGCTGCATCACCGGGAGCCGGGTCCGATCACCGCGCTGATCGAGGACCCCCGGGTCACCGTCGAGCTGATCAACGACGGCGTCCACCTGCACCCGGCGCTGTACCGCAACGTCACCAACTGGGTCGGCCCCGACCGGGTGGCGCTGATCACCGACGCGATGGCGGCGGCCGGCATGTCCGACGGCGCCTACACCCTCGGCGCCCTGGACGTGGACGTCACCGACGGCGTGGCCCGGGTGGCCGGCACCAACACCATCGCCGGCAGCACCGCCACCATGGACCTGGTCTTCCGCAACGCCGTCCTGGGCTCCGGGCTGGAGCGGGACGCCGCGCTGCAGTTGGCCGTGCAGCAGGCCTGCCTCAACCCGGCCCGAGCGATGGGCCTGGACGTCGCCGGCCTGACCGTCGGCGGACCGGCCGATCTGGTGGTGCTGGACGACGACCTGCGGGTGGACGCCGTGCTGCACCGCGGCACCTGGGTGGACGGCGTCCGGTAAGCGGCTCGGCACGTCACGGCTACACTCGCCGTCATGAAACAGATCGTCGATCTACTGACTGGTGGATCGACACACCACCAGGCTCTCCTCACCGCGCTCGGATTCCTCTGCGGCCTGTTCACCACGCAGGGCCGGCCGATGGCGGGGCTGACCCTGGGGGTCGCGGCGGTGATCGGCGCCGCCGCCCTCTTCCCCCTCAAGAAGGCGCCCCGAACGGCGTGGACCCTGGCCGGGCTGGCGATCGGCGTGGCCGTGTCGTTCCTGCTCACCTCGTTCGGCAGCCTGGGATCATGACACCCACCCGCGACACCGTCCGGCTGATCGCCACCGACATGGACCGCACCCTGCTCAGCGGCGAGCCCCGCTCGATCAGCGCCCGCACCCGCACCGCCCTGGACGCAGCGGCGGCCGCCGGCATCCGGGTGCTGGCGGTGTCCGGGCGACAGCCCTACTCACAGGCCACCTTCGTGCAGGGCACTGCCCTGGCCGGGCTGGGCATCGGTTGCAACGGAGCGGTCGTGGCCGACCTGGGCAGCGGCGAGATCCTGTCCCAGGAGATCCTCGAACCGGACGCCCAAACGGCCCTCACCTTCGGCCTGCGCAACGTATTCCCCCACGTCAAGGTCGCCTCCTTCCGCAACGGTGGCAACACCGTCCGGGCCCAGTTCGGCTACCTGGAGGCGGTCGCCGGCAACCAGGCGCCCTGGCCACCCGACCAGCGCGAGGCGCCGCTGGACGAGGTGCTCCGCGTCGGCTCGGTGAAGCTCGTCGCGAAGGTGGCCGGCGTCCCGGTCGACGAGGTCTACGCCGCCGCGGTGGAGCTCGCCGTCCCCGGCTGCCAGCCCACCATGTCGGGTGCGTCCTGGATCGAGGTGGCTCGCGCCGGCGTCACCAAGGCGTCCGCGCTGGCCCGGGTCGCCGCGAACTGGGGGATCGACGCGGCCGCGGTGGTGGCGGTCGGCGACAACGTCAACGATGTGGAGATGCTGCGCTGGGCAGGGTGCGGCGTCGCGGTCGCGAACGCCACTCCGGAGGCGCTGGCAGCCGCCGATGTGGTCACCGTCTCCAACGAGCAGGACGCCGTGGCGCGGCTGATCGAGGACATCCTGGCCGCGTAGCGGGCTGCTAGGTTCTGGCCATGCGGCACGAGATCACCCTGAAGGACGTCGCCGCACGCGCCGGGGTGTCCCGGACCACCGCGTCCAACGTGATGTCCGGCGGTGGCCGCTTCTCCGAGGACACCCGCGAGCGGGTGCATCGCGCGATGCGCGAGCTGGGCTACGTCTACAACCGCAGCGCCGCCTCGCTGCGCACCCAGCGGACCCGGACGGTGGGGGTGATGGTCACCCACATCGCCAGCCCGTTCCACGCCGAGTTGCTGGTGGGGCTGGAGGCGGCGCTGACCGCCGCCGGTTTCCTCTCGCTGGTGGCCACCACGGCCGACGATCCGGCCCGGCAGGACATCCTGGTCGCCGAGCTTCGCGAGCAACGCATCGCGGCCCTCGCCATCGTGCCGGCGACCGGCACGTCTCCCGGACTCCTGGAACAACTCGCCCAGGCCCGGCTTCCGCACGTGCTGATGACCCGCTACCTGCCCGGCGTCCCGGCCCCCTACGTCGGTCCCGACGATGTGCTCGGCGGACGGCTGGCGGCCGAACATCTGCTCCAGCACGGCAGCCGGTCGTTCGCCTACGTCGGCGGCTCGGCCGGGATGGTGTCGCGGCACGACCGGCGCCGGGGCATCCAGCTCGGGCTGGCGGCCGGAGGCGTGGACCCCGGGCAGCTGCAGGACATTCCGGGCAGCTCGACCGGCCCGGGCGGTCTGCTGATCGGCAAGCAGCTGCTGGCCGGCGGCCCATTGCCCGACGCCATCGTCTGCCACAGCGACAGCGTGGCATTCGGCGTCTACCGCGCCCTGCGATCCAGTGGCCGAGCCCAGGGCATCCGCATCATCGGCTACGACAACGTCCACAACGCCGCACTCTGGGAACCGCCGCTGACCAGCGTCGCCACCAACCCGATCACCCTCGGCAGGGCCGCCGCCCAACTCATCCTGGAACAGATCGGCGACGACCCGGAGTCGGTTGCGGACGACTCCACCGGCAGCTTCCGGGTGCTGCCGGACGGCCTGTCCCGGGTCTTCGAACCCCAGCTGATGGTCAGGGAGTCGTGCGGGTGCGCCGCGACCTGGTGATCCTTGACTCCCCCTCGGCGGGCCTGACATCCTGACCAGTGGTGAATCGATCCCTCACGCCTCCACCGGATCGGCCCAGCGGCGACGCAGGCCGATTGATGAATCGATCCATCAGTGCTGTTCTTCACCGCGCGACAACGGTTGCCGCGCCCACTGCAACCCCGAACTCGTCTTTCGACTCGATGAATAGAAGGAGTGATAACGATGGCCGACTTCAAGAAGGGCATTCAGACCTTCGGTAGATCGCTGCTGTTACCCATCGCCGTCCTCGCCCCGGTCGGCATGATCATGGGCATCGCGAACGCCCTCACCCAGAAGTACCTGACCGAGAAGGCCCCCTGGCTGGGCAACGACATCGTCCAAGAGGTGCTGACCAGCCTCGGCACCATCGCCCAGGTGGTGTTCGACAACATCCCGCTGCTCTTCGCCATGGGTGTGGCCTACGGCATGTGCAAGCGCGACAAGGGCATCGCGGTGTTCTCCTCCGTGGTCGGCTACCTGACCATGCAGATGGTGATGAACATCTACCTGATCGTCACCGGCTCGCTGGTCAAGGATCCCGATCTGATGCGCGCCGCCGGCCAGGGCCTGGTGCTCGGCGTCCAGACCGTGCGCCTGGAGGCGGCCGGCGGCATCATCGCCGGACTGCTGGCGGCCTATTGCTGCGACAAATGGGGAGCCATCGAGCTGCCGCTGGCCTTCGCCTTCTTCGGCGGCAAGAAGTTCGTGGCCATCGCCACCTTCCTGCTGATGATTCCACTGGGGTTCGTGCTGCCGATCGTCTGGGGCCTGTTCACCAAGGTGCTGATCTTCATCTCGCCGATCTTCATGAACGACACCTTCGGCGTCGGCCTGTACTGGATGGCGCACCGACTATGCATTCCCTTCGGCCTGCATCACGTGCTGGCGTCGGTGGTGCGGTTCACCGAGGCCGGCGGCACCTACATGATCAACGGCCAGCCCTTCGTGGGCATCCTGCCGGCCGCCAACGAGGTGCTCTTCAACCAGGGCCCGGGCAGCCAGGCCTGGACCGACTACGGCCCCAAGCTGTTCGGCTACCTCGGCACCGGCCAGATGCTGACCACGCTGTTCCGCATTCCAGCGATCGGCCTGGCGATGTATCACACCGCGTTCAAGGAGAACAAGCAGATCGCCAAGGCGGCCATCCTGACGGTGGTGCTGACCGCGTTCCTGGGCAACATCACCGAACCGATCGAGTTCTCCTTCCTGTTCATCGCCCCGGGCCTGTTCATCCTGTACGCCGGCCTGTGCGGCCTGCTGGCCATACCACTGCAGTTCCTGCACATCAGCATCGGCTACATCCGCGGCACCATCTTCGACTTCGGCATCTTCGGGCTGCTCTACGACGACACCAACTGGCTCAACCTGGTGCTGCTCGGCCTGGTCAACGCGGTGGTGTTCTACTTCGTCTTCCGTTTCGTCATCACCAAATGGAATCTCGAGACGCTGGGCCGAGAGAAGGCCATGGGCGATCGAACCCTGCTGATCGAGAAGCGCTACGACGACATCGCCGAACTCGTCATCATCGGCCTGGGCGGCAAGGACAACATCAAGAACGTCGACAACTGCGTCTCTCGATTGCGCGTCGACCTGGTGGACAACGACAAGGTCAACCAGGACCTGCTCAAGGACACCGGCACCAGCGGTGTGTTCTTCCCACAGAAGGGCCACATCCACATCGTGTTCGGGCCCTATGTCGAGTTCGTCCGCAACGCGGTCGACGCGGCCATGAAGAAATAGGGGTCCGTCGTGGCACTGACAGATTCGAGCAGCAGGACCCTCGACGACCACGGCATCAGCCGGCTGTTGTCGCGAGAGGTCAAGCTGCAGACCTGGCTGGACGTGGAGGCCGCACTGGCCCAGGCACAGGCCGAGCACGGCGTGATCCCGCGCGAGGCGGCGGAGAACATCAAGGCCAACGCCAAGTACGAGAACCTGGATCTTGCGTTGATGGACGAGATCTACCGCACGGTGGGCCACGGCTTCGTGCCCTTCGTCAAGGTGTTCGTCAAGGCCTGCGATCCCGAGGCCGGCAAGTACATCCACTTCGGCAGTACGACGCAGAACATCCAGCAGAGTTCGCAGAGCATCATCCTGAAGCAGGTGAACCGGAAGTTCCTGGAGCTCACCCGGCAGATCCTGCTCAATCTCGCCGATCTCGCCGAGGCGCAGGCCGACAGCGTGATGGCGGGCCGCACCCACGGCAAGCATGCGATCCCGATCACCTTCGGCTACAAGGTCGCCACCTGGATGTCGGAGATCCTGATGAGCGTGCAGCGGCTGGAGCAGCTGGAGCCGCGGGTGTTCACCGTCATGATGGGCGGCGCCGTCGGAGCCTTCAACTCCACCGGCGCGGTCGGGTTGGACGTGCAGCGCCGGGTCGGCGAGATCCTCGGCATGGACGTGATGCAGATCCCGTCGCGAGCGATCAACTCACCGAAGGTGGAGTACATCAACGCTCTGGCGTTGCTGGCCAACAACTTCCACAAACTCGCCGAAGAGGTCTTCCAGACCTCCATCGAGGAGTTCGGGGAAGTTTCCGAAGGCTTCAAGAAGGGCACCATCGGCAGTTCCACCATGCCGCACAAGATCAACCCCAAGCTGTCCAAGGGGATCATCGCCAACGCGCAGAAGCTGTACTCGCTGACCACCGTGGGGTATTTCTCCAGCGCTCGTCCCTTCGAGGCCGACAGCACGTCCAACATGCTGTTCGACGGGATTCTGGACGAGGCCGTCGGGTTGATGCGGGAAGTGATCGTACGCATGGTGGAGCTTTCGGCAACGCTGGGCGTGAACGCCGAGCGGTTGCACGCCAACGCCAATCTGAACCACGGCATCGACAACAGCGAGTACATCATGATGAAACTCGCGGAACGGCTCGGCAAGGACCAGGCCCACGAGTTGGTGTACGACCTGGCCATCGACGCCACCGTCAATCACCGCAAGTACTCCGAGGTGCTGCTCGAGAACGAGGTGGTCAACTCCGCCTTCGATCAGGCCGAGATCGCCGAGCTACTGAAACCGGAGAACTACATCGGCCTCTCCGCCGAGATCGCCCGGGACACCGCGCGACAAGTTCGGGCGTCCTGTGCGCCCGCGCACTCACCAAGCACCAACCCAACGCACCCGAGGAAGTGACATTCAAATGGTTTTCGGATTCAAGAAGAAGCCGGCCCCGACCCTGCTGGCGGTGGCCGACGGCGATGTGATCGCGATGGACGCGGTGTCCGACCCGGTCTTCGCCAGCAAGACGATGGGCGACGGCTTCGCGGTACGACCCACGTCCGACGGGGTGGTGTCGCCGTTCAACGGGGAGATCGTCAGCATCTTCCCGACCAAGCACGCGATCATCCTGCACAGCGACGACGGCCTGGACGTGCTCGTCCACATGGGCATCGACACCGTCGCGCTCAAGGGCGAGGGTTTCGACATCAAGGTCACCCAGGGTGACAAGGTCAGCGCCGGCCAGCCGCTGGCCACCATGGACCTGGGCTACGTCGTCGGGCAGGGCAAAGAGACCACCGTCATCGTGGTGATCACCAACCTGGACGGCAAGCGCCTGAAGCTGACCACCGGCCACGCCACCGCCGGAACCCCGGTGCTCGAAATCAAGTAGCCGCTGCCGCTCACATCCAAGCGGGGCCGCTCTGTCCCGGGGCCCGGAACAGCCAACGTGCTGACCCGCCTCGGTGACAAGCGGCCTCGTCGCATGCGGAAACCGGGCGACTCAATGCCTACACGCCGGACACAATCCGTCAACCAGATCAGCATCACGAGACTGCCCGATCAGACAGACCAGGCAGATCAGGCCGCGAAACAGAACAGCCGGCTCCCGGTGCGCGGCAGCCTGCGGCTCGACATCGAGAGCCTCCCGAAATCGCTGAAATAGTCGAGGATGCTGGCGCGCGACCACCGCGTGCAGCTCGGATGGCGTCCGCGACGGATCCCGCATGCCAGGGGATCGTCACCGGTCACCGAACAACTCCGCTTCGATGTCTGGCGCGGACATGCGAACGACATCGTCCAACATCGCGTCGCGGAATCGCTGGAACTCCGAGTACGGCACGCGATGGCGGTTTCCCACTCTGGCCGCCCGGATCTCACCCGCCAGAATCGAACTCGACCAAGGGATGGCTCATGACTCGATGAGATCGCGCGGTGCGCAGATGGATAGCTTGTGTCTGCGCAGCCCACAACCCGACTGCCTACTCAGGCAGCAGCCGGGCGACGTCCGGATGCAGCTGCGCCAGGCCGGCATCGAGAGTGGCCAGCAGAACGCCATGTCGCCAGGCCGAGGCGGCGAGGTAGGCGTCCATGGCCTGGCGATGGCCGCGCAGGTTCGGCAGGTCGGCATCGAGATACGAGGAGTCGTCCGGCAGGAACCGACACCGCGCGTGCTGCCGGACGCCACTCAGAATGGCGTGAGTCGTGGCGCCGGACTCACCGGTGCGCAGCAGGAACCGGACGAGCGCGCCTTCCACGACCGGCGACAACGCGAACTCCTCCACCCTCGCCAACCACTCGCTCGCGCGGTCATGATGCTCGTGTTCGCGAACGGTGAGCGCGATCAGGACATTGGCGTCCAGCAGGTACGTCGTCATTCGTCATCGAGCACTTCGGCAACATCGGCGGACGTTACGGAACGACCCAGCGAGAGCACCGGCAGCCCGGTCCTCGAGTCCGTCTGCAACGTCACCGGATCGTCGAGTTGGGCCAGCCCGCGCACCGTGAGGTCGGCGATCACCGACGACAGGGACTGCCCTCTCCGAGCAGCCAACTCCCGAGCACGCCGGTGAACCGCCGGCGGCAGGTCAACCG
Organism: Micropruina sp.; assembly: GCF_047607385.1. GTDB lineage: Bacteria > Actinomycetota > Actinomycetes > Propionibacteriales > Propionibacteriaceae > Micropruina. Next base: position 24,431 of record NZ_JASGDE010000123.1, on the reverse strand, counting down.
TGGTTCGCATCTCTGCATCATAGCTGCATCAGGATCGATGCGAACAGCCCTCGACCAGCCGGTGTCGGGCAAGGTAGAGGCGGCCTCGCTGACCGCGACCCTCACCCGCGCTTTACAGATTAGGTCCGGTATAGGACATTATCTGTTATGGCCGGCGAGTTCCTCACGATCAAGGAGGCGGCGAGCGCCCTCGGGGTATCAACTCGTCATGCCCGGCGACTTGCGGACGCCGGCTCACTCAGCCGGGTGGCGCGGGGGCTCATCGACCGCACTTCCGTCGATCGCTACATCCAGTCTCAGCGTCAGGGTCGCACCCGGGCCTGGGCCGAGCACACCGCGTGGGGTGCCGTGGCACTCCTGTCCGGCCTCGATGCCGACTGGCTCGGTACCGTCCAAGCCTCGCGACTCCGGTCGACATTGCACGACACCACCGACGTCGATGACCTGCTGACCCGGATGCGGGACCGCGCCCGGGTGCGCACCTATGACGCCCACCGGGCGGCACTCCCCCGGCTACGCGACAAGATCGCCTCCACCAACCTCCGACTACTCGGACTCACCGACGCGATCGACGAGAGTGTCGACGGCTACCTCGCCGCGACCGACCTCGATGACACCGTCCGCTCACTAGGGCTGCGGGCTGACGCAGGTGGGTCCGTGGTCTTGCGCACAACCGGCTTCGCCTTCGACCGCGTTCGTGACCTCGTCGCGACCATGCCGGCTGCGGCCTTGGACGCCGCGACCAGCACCGACCCCCGGCAACGGGGCATCGGCCGCCGAACACTCGCCGAGTTGTTGGAGGCATACCGATGAACGTCGAACGCACCACCATCGAGGTCGACGCCGCAGTCGGCGGATGGCCTGCTCCGTGGCCCAGCGTCGCGGAGCTGGCCGACGGCCTCCCTGCCGAGCGCTGGCCGCTGCGGCCGCGGAGATCCCGGCGTTCGCCGGGATGACGAGAGCATCCCGGACGACGAGAACGGCGGGATAACGAGAGCGCCGGAATGACGCCGGTCAGGCCAGCGCGGGCACCTCACGGAGCCGGACGGTGCGGCGGCGCAGCACCGCGAGGATGCTGGCGCCGAGGGCGAGCACCGTCCAACCCAGCAGGGTGAACACCGCGGCGGACGCCCCGCCGGCGTCGGAGAGGATGGCGCGCAGCCCGTCCAGGGCCGGCGACACCGGAGACACCGAGCGGGCGCTGTCGAAGAAGGCAGGCGCGGCGGCGGTCACCGCACTGACCGTGGTGAGCACCCCGAAGGCGATCGCGACCAGGCGTCCGGCGTTGCCGAACCAGGCCGCCAAAGCATGGTTGGCCAGCACGAACGCCACCCCGGTGAGCAGCAGGAAGCCGGCCAGGGCGGACGCCGCCGGCAGCCCCAGGCCGAGCACGCCGGCACCGATCGCGGTCAGCACGATCGCCTGGGCGACGGCCACGATCAGTCCCGGCCGCAGCGCCCGCCCGACCAGGGTCGCGGTGGACGCCGTGGACAGCGCCAGGCGTCCGTCCAGCGGCTTCACCATGGCGAAGGTGGCCAGGGCCCCGATCCACAGCGCCAGCGCCAGCAGCAGGCTGACCCACGACACGGTCGGCGCCACCACCCCGTTGCTGCCGTCCGGGCTGACCGGCGCGGCGACCACCGCCGAGAGGTTCTCCCGGTCGGCCTTGCTGTAGCTGGGCACCTTGTCGGCACCCTTGGCCAGCCCGTCGGCGAGCTTGTGGGAGCCGTCGGCGAGCTTGTCGGCACCGTTGGCGGCCTTGCCCAGGCCACCGGCCAGCTGCTTCGCCCCGGGCGCCGCGGCGTCCACGCCGCCGGTGTACTGCTCGACGCCGGAGCGCAGCTGCGGCAGCCCGCCGGCCAGCTGGGCGGTGCCGTCCGCGGCCTGGGCGATGCCCTTGGCCAGCTTCGGCAGCCCGCTGCCCAAGGCAGCCGCGCCCTCGCTCAGCTGCTTGCCACCGGCCCGGAAGTCGGCCAGCTGCTTGCCCTGCTTCTGCTGCTCCTGCGGGGTCGGCAGCTGCTTGTTCAGCGGCCCGGTGATCTGCGCCAGCCCGGACTGCAGCTCCTTCGCACCCGTCGCGGCCGCGCCGGTGCCATAGCCGATGCCGGTGTAGAACGCGGCGCACTCGGTCGGGGTCTGGAACGGGCACTTCTCCGGTGGCACCAGCGCGGTCGGCTTGGCGGCGAAGCCGGCCATGGTCTGCTGGTAGGTGTCCAGCCCGCCGGAGAACTGGTTCAGTCCACCGGCCAGCGTCACGGTGCCCTTGCCGGCCGCCACCAGCTGATCGGCCAGCTGATTGGCGCCGGCCACGTAGCTGGTCACCCCGGACGCCAGCTGCTTGCCCTGGGTGGGCAGGTCGGCGGTCTGCTTCTTCATCTCGCCCATGCCCTTGGCCAGCTCGTCGGCACCGGACTCGACCTTCTTCACCCCGTCGACCAGCTGTGCCGAGTTCGCGGACAGCTTGCCCAGCCCGTCGCTCAGCTTGCCGGCGCCGTCGGCGGCGGTGCCGATACCGTCGCCGAGTTCGTCGGTGCCGTCGGCGAGCTTGCCGGCGGCGTCCGCGACGGTCTGGAACTGCTTGCCGGTGTCGTTGAAACCGATGTAGATGCGGTCCAGGTAGGCCTTGGTGAGCGTCTCGTTCAGGGTCCGGGACGCCGCACCGGCCAGCACGTTGCCGAGCCAGCCGTCCGCCACCCCGGCCACCGGCGAGGTGTGCACCGTGATGGTGGCCTGCTCGGCGGTCTGCGGATCGTCGTTGCCGTAGGAGGTGGCCGCCTCGGAGAAGTTCTTCGGGATCACCACCACCGCCACGTAACGGCCGGACGACAGCCCGGGCCAGGCGTGCGCCTCGTCGGCCAGCACCCAGGTGAAGTTCTGCTGCTTCTCGGTGTCCACCAGGTCGGCCGACAGCTGCCGTCCGAGCGGGACGAATTTGCCATCCAGGGTGACCCCGTCGTCGAGGTTGACCACGGCGGCTTCTACCCGGTGCAGCCGGTCACCGGCGTTCCAGGTGCCCCACAGGAAGCCGCCGGCGACCAGCACCGGCACCAGCACCAGGGCGAGCAGGGTGCGCCACGAGAAAGAACGAGTGGCTTCAGGCATGACTGAGTTCTCCTTGCAGGGTCACGGTCCGGTGCACCGGTGGCAACAGGTCCGACAGGTCGGCGCCCGGGGCGTGGGCCAGGACGGCACAGCCGCCGGCCTCGGTGAGGGTGCGCAGCCGCTCGGCGAGCGCCGCGCGCTGGCGTCCGCCGAACAGGTCGGCCTCTTCCACCAGCAGCACCGGTCCGTCGAAATCGCGGATCGGGGACGGATGGGACGGGGTGGCGACGGCGGCGATCCGGCGCACCTCGGACGCCTGCTCGGGCAGTGCCCGGCCGGCCACCACGGCGTCGCCGCCGGTCAGCGGCAGGCGTCCGGCCAGGGCCAGCAGCAGGGCGCGACGACCGGTCACGTCCCCCTCGACGACCAGCACCTCGCCGGGCTTGACCGCGACGTCCACGACGTCGAAGGCGTCCGCGCAGGCCAGGCCGCGGCCGTAGACGATGTGCCCGCCGGCCTCCGGCCAGGACTGCAGCTTCAGCTGGTGGGCCAGCGCCTCGCCCTCGATGTCGACCACCGGCAGCCGGCGGTCCAGCCAGCGTGGCAGCCGCCAGGCGCGGCGTCCGAGCAGCTTCATCACCGCCGGCACCAGGGTCATCCGGACCACGAAGGCGTCGATGGCCACCCCCATCGCCAGCGCGAAGGCGATCGGTTTGATGGTGCCCTCGCCGGAGGGGACGAAGAAGGCGAACACCGCGAACATGATCAGCGCGGCCGCCACCACCACCCGCGAGGTGTGCACGAAGCCGTCCTCGACGAAGCGGTCGGTGTTGCCGTGCACGTACTCCTCGCGCATCCGGGAGACCAGGAATACCTCGTAGTCCATGGCCAGGCCGAACAGCACGCCCATCAGGATGATCGGCAGGAAGCTGATCACCGGTGCCGGTTCACCGAGGTTGACCACCTCCTTGAACCAGCCCTGGTTGAACACCAGTGTGGTGGCGCCGAAGGCCGCGCCGACGCTGAGCAGGAAGCCCAGTGCGGCCTTGAGCGGCACCCAGAGCGATCGGAACACCAGGGTGAGCAGCACCAGCGACAAGCCGACCACGAAGATCGCGAACGGCAGCAGGGCGTCCGAGAGCCGCTGGGTGACGTCGATCTGGACGGCGGTGGCGCCGGTCACCGAGGTGTCGATGCCGTACTCGGCCAGCCAGCGGTCGTGCTGGGAGCGCAGCGCATGCACCAGCTCGGCGGTCGCCGGGTCGTCCGGGCCGGTGGTCGGAATCACCTGGACCAGCGCGGTGTCGGCGTTCTCGTTCGGGGTGGACAGCGCAACCAGCTGGACGCCGGGCAGCTTCTCGATGTCGTCCTTGAGACCGTCGGTGATCTTCAGCGGATCGTCCGACTCGACGATGGTGCCGGTGACCACCAGCGGGCCGTTGTAGCCGATGCCGAACTCGCGGCTGATCACGTCGAAGGTGACCCGGTCGGCGTAGCTGACCGGGTTGCGTCCGGAGTTGGGCAGGGCCAGCTGCAGGTCCTTGGCCGGGAAGGCCAGCGCGCCCAGCGCGGCAACCACCAGCGCGATGGTGAGCACCGGGACCGCGGTCACCGTCCGTACCCAGAACACCCGCAGGTCGAACCGCTGGGCCCGTCCGGCCCGGGGTTGGCGCGGACGCAGCCGCTCGCCGGCGAAGCCCAGGAAGGCCGGCAGCAGGGTCAGCGCCAGCAGCACCTCGAAGAACACGCCGACGGCGGAGAACACCCCCATCACGCCCAGGAACGGCACCCCGGAGATGGACAGCCCGACCAGCGCGATGATCACGGTGAGGCCGGCGAACACCACCGCGGAGCCGGCCGTGGCGACCGCCCGCGCGGTGGACTCTTCGGCGTCCAGCCCGTGCCGCAGCTGGTCGCGATGCCGGGAGACGATGAACAGCGCGTAGTCGATGCCGACCGCGAGCGAGATCATCACCGCCAGCATCAGGCTGGTCGAGTTCACCTCGATCACCCGTGAGGCCAGCATGGTGATGGACACCGCGATGCCCACCCCGATCAGCGCGGTGCCGACCGGCATGGCGGCGGCGGTCACCGAACCGAGCACGGCCAACAACACCACGACGGCGACCACGACGCCGAGGCCCTCGATGATGCTCAGGTGCGGGATGTGGGTGGAGAACACCTCGCCACCCAGATGCACCTCCGAGCCGGGCAACAGGCCGGCGACCTTGCTGGCCTGGTCCTCCAGCTGGTGCTTCTGGGCGTCGGTGATCTCGGTCATCGACACGTTGAGCTGGACGTTGGCGAGCCCGGCGCGTCCGTTGTCGGAGATCAGCCCGTCGACGTGCTCGTTGTAGGGGCTGACCACGTCGGTGACGATCGACAGCTCCTTGAAGGCGTCCAGCGCGTCCACGACCCGCTTCTCGGTGTCCTTGTCGTTCAGCGACTCGCCCTCGGGCAGCAGCAGCACCACCTGCGCGGTGGTGGCGGCGCCGGACGGGAAGGTCATCTTCAGCTGGTCGAGGGCGACCTGGGAGGACGCGCCGGGAATCCGGAAGCTGTCGTTGAACTGGGCGCCGCCGAGCAGCCCGACGGTGCCGCCCAGGCCGGCGAGCAGGATCAGCCAGACGGCCAGGACCCGGACGCCGTGGCGATAGCAGGCTCGCCCGATCCGGTACAGCATCGACGACATCGGCCGTCCCCTCCCACAATTTCTCGATACAGTGGTGTATCCGATTCAGTAGTGTATTCAATACGAGCGTGTATGCAAACAGGTAGGATGACGCGATGACCACGATCCGAGAGGCTCAGCGTGGAGCCCGCCGGCAACCAGGCGGTCAGGCCGGCCCGAGCGCCCGGCGGCGGGCCACCCGAGAGCGGCTGATGGACGCCGCGACCGAGCTGTTCGCGGAGCGCGGGGTGCTGGCGGCGTCCGTCGAGGAGATCTGTGAGCGCGCCGGTTTCACCCGCGGCGCCTTCTACTCCAACTTCGAGTCCAAGGACGAGCTCTGCCTCGACGTGCTGCGCCGCAAGGGCGAGCAGCACCTGGCCGCGATGCAGGCCGCGATCGCGGTGATTCCGGAGAGCCCGGAGCAGGCCGGCGGCACCGAGCGGCTGATCCGGGACGCCGTCGCGGTCTTCCTGGAAGCCCAGCCCAAGGAGGTCGCCGAGCTGGTGGCGATGATGGAGCTGCGGCTGCACGCGGTCCGCACCCCCGAGCTGCGGGCCGGCTGGCTGGCGGTGCACGAGGGCATCTCGTCCTCGGTCAGCGGACTGCTGGAGATCGCGCTGGAACGGGTCGGTGCCCGGGTGGCGATGCCGACCCCGCAGGTGATCGAGTTGCTCGGCGCGGTCTACGAGAACACCGTCAGCATGAGCCTGCTGCGCGGCGAGCACGTGCCGACCGGGCTGGCCGACGAACTGGCCGCCCTGCTGGACGCGCTGATCCAGGGCGACTGCGGCGAGGTTCCGCGGTAAGACCGTCGGCACGGGCTGTCGGCACGGTCCCGTCCGCACCGGCTGTCGGCACAGGACCGTCCATCCGGCCCCGCCCGGTTCGGCTCCGGCGGTCGCGGCGCCCACAATAGGAGCCGTGGACGAGTCCTACTTCGCGATCCCGTTGTGGGCCGACCTCACCGCCGTCGGGCTGGGCGGCATCCAGGGGGCGCTGTTCGCGTCCGGATTCCGCGGCAAGCGACGGCTCGACCTGCTCGGTGTGGTGATCATCGGCGTGGTGATGGGGATGGGCGGCGGCCTGATCCGCGACCTGCTGCTGAACGCGATGCCGGCCACCCTGCTCAGCAACTGGCATCTGCTCACCGCCACCGCGGCGTCCCTGATCGGCATGCTGCTGGCCGGGCTGTTCCAGCGACTCAACCGGGGCATCGTCGTCCTGGACGCCGTCGTGATCGGCATGTTCGGCGCGCTGGGCACGGTGAAGGCGCTCGGCGTCGGCATGCCGGTGGTCCCGGCGATCTTCGTCGGCGTCTGCGCCGCGGTCGGCGGCGGCATGCTGCGCGACGTGCTGATGGGCCTGCCGGTCGCCGTGATGCACGTCGGCTCGCTCTACGCGGTCGCGGCCGGTTCGGGCTGCATCGTGCTGACCACGGCGCTCGCGCTGGGTGCGCCGATGACCTGGGCCGCCGGCGGCTGCGTGGTGGTGACCGCCGTCGTCCGCATCTTCGCCGTCGCCTTCGACCTGTCGCTGCCGGAGCAGCGCCGGCTGTACCGGCGCCGGGTGGCCGCCGAGCGGCGCGTCCGAGCCCGCTGAGTTTCGTCGTCCAGGGCGTCCGAACCCCGTCAATCAGCGACCGATCTGGGCCCTATGTGAGGCTGCCGAGGCGAGACGGACCCAGAATCGGTCGCTGATCGACGACGCCTTGCTGAGAGTTTCGGATGAGTTGTGTGGATAACCCGGTCTTCGCGGCCCACGCCGCTGCTGAACGTGGTGCGCTGGCCGGGTGGACGAACTCGACGACCTGATGCTGCTGACGAACGTGATGAACCTCAACAACGGGGTGCTGCGGCCACGCCATCACAGAGGATCACGGACGACCTTCGACCGTCTGGTGCGCTCGGGCGCGCTGGTGCGGGTGCTTCCCGGCACCTACGTCGACGCCACGCTGGTCACCAGTCGCCGGACGCGGTTCGCCGCGGCGCTCGCCAACTCGCCCGGCGCGGTGCTCTGGGGCACGGACGCGGTCGCGGCGCTGACTGGGAGCCTGGACGAGCGTCCGTTCCGGCCCCGGGAACGCGTCCAGCTGGCCCACCCACGCGGTCATGTCAGCACCGACGCGATCAGCTGGGTCCGGCGACGGGTGCCGGTCGAGCACCGGGTCACGGTGGACGGGCTGCGCTGTCCGTCCGCTCGCTACCTGGCCGTGGAAAGTGCGGCACGGGACGCCGGGGCCCTGCTGGAACGGTTCCTGCGATCGGGCCTGGTGGAGCCGTCCGAGCTGCCGGAGATGGTGCCGCTCTTCGCCGGGAGCGCAGGGCAGGACGCCAGACGCCGGGTCGTCCGGACCAGCGTCGACAACCCGTGGTCGGGCGGCGAGCGACTGCTGCATGCACTGCTTCAGCGCCATCGGGTCACCGGCTGGGTGGCGAACGCGGAACTGGAGATCGGCGGCTGCCGCTACTTCCCGGACGTCCTGCTCGAGGAGGCCGGGCTGGTGGTCGAGTTCGACGGCTACGAGGTGCACAGCAAGCCGGAGGTCTTCGAGTCCGATCGGCGACGGCAGAACGCGTTGACGCTGGCCGGCTATCACGTCCTGCGCTACACCTGGAAGCAGCTCAACGACGAGCCGATGGTGATGATCAGCCAGATTCGGGCCTTCCTGGCTCGTCGATCAGCGACCGATTCGGCACCCACGTGAGGCCGCGGAGGCGTGACGCACCCTGAATCGGTCGCTGATTGACGGGTCCGGACGCCGCCGAGTCCGCTGGACTCCGCCGTCCTAGCTCGCCCAACGTCCGGTGAAGAACAGCCAGGCCCAGAAGCACAGCACCACCCCGGCCGCCAGGAAGCCGAGCACGGTGAGCAGGATCCGGAATCGGCGGCGTCCGGGGCTGACGTTCCAACCGCCCGAGAGCGCCTCACCGACCAGCACGAACAGCGGGAACCACAGCAGCACCGCCCGGTTCACGCTGAGGAACCAGTACGAGCAGGAGAACGCCAGCACCTGCACACCCACCCAGGACGCCTCCGCCCAGCGCCGCTTCACCAGGCAGACCACGGTGACCACGACGCCGACCGCCATCGAGACGATCTCGGCCCGGAACACCCAGGACCATTCCGGGAAGGCCGGGTAGGCGTTGGACGCCGCCGCCTCCAGGGTGTGCCGGAGCGACACCCACGGCCAGGTGAACCCGCGCGGCCAGCCGGTGGACTGGGCCCGGTACCAGGCGTTCCAGTCCCCGGTCAGGTAGTAGAGGTAGGCGACGTAGCAGAACAGCGTGGCGGCGGGGATCAGCAGCCAGGCCAGTGCTCGCAGCCGCTGCCGCCAACTCGGCCGGACGCCGGACGCCGGCGAGCCGCCGGTCATCGAACCGCCGGTCACCGAACCGCCCGAAACCCAACCGCCCAGTGCCCAACCTCCCAGTGCCGAACCTCCCAGGGCCGGGCCACCCGGAACCGGACCGCCCGAGGCGCCGAGCCCGGGCACGAAGCCGGCCCAGGGCAGCTGTCCGGACGCCGGTTGCGGCACGGCGCGCCGCCACGGCCAACGCCACCGTCCCGAGGTTCCGGACCCAGCGGCTCGGGGACGCCGCCCGCCCTGGGTGAGCGCCAGGATCGCCAACGCCCCGAGCAGGAACAACCCGGAGACCCGGAAGGTGCAGGCGATCGCGGCCAGCGTCGCCGCCGCCCCCCAGCGCCCCCGGGTGGCCCGCTCCCAAGCCCAGAAGGCGGCCGCACAGAACGGCGCCTCGGTGTAGGCGACGGCGGTGAACACCGTTGTCGGAGCCAATAACCAGAGCACCGCGGCGATCGGTCCACCGAGCCGGTGCAAGGCGGCCGCGGCCAGCGCCGAGCAGATCACCGCGAGCCCGACCCCGGCCCACAGCATCGGGACGCCGACCAGCGCGAACGCCCGCAGCAGCAGCGGCCAGCCCGGGAAGAAGGCGATGTCGGTGGCGCCGGCGTAGCCTTTCTCGGCGATCGAGAAGTAGTGCTGGACGTCCCAGTTGGCCAGCAGATTCCCGGCCGAGCGTCCGGTGCGGACACCCAGCCACAGCGCGACGCCGACCAGCAGCAGCCGGCTGAACAGCCAGGTCTGGACGACCAGTCGGCCGCCGTCCCGAACCACCGGCGGTGTCGGCGGCGCGAACGGTCGCAGCATCACCGAAGCCATGGCACCACCCGCAGCCAGGGCGCCACCGGCGCCTGGTCGAGCACCCCGCCGTCCGGGTCGTCCACCGGGGTCGCGGGCAGGGCGTGCCGGCTGGTCCACTGCGGATTCCGCACCGGATCGAACTGGGGCCAGAGGATGTCGCGGACCACCAGCGCGGCGATCCACAGCTGGACGCCGACCCGCACCAGCACCGACGCCAGGTACAGGCCCTGGCCGCCGGAGCCGGAGTCCAGTGCCCCGTCCAGATGCGCCCAGATGGCCACGAAGTAGACGGCCTCGCCGGCGCTCCAGATCAGCCAGTCCCGCCAGCGCGGCCGGGCCAGCACCACGAACGGCAGCAGCCACAGCACGTACTGCGGCGAGTACACCTTGTTCACCACCAGGAACAGCACGATCAGCAGCAGGAAGCCCTGCGCCAGCCGGGGACGCCGCGGCGCCAGCAGCAGCAACAGGCAGATCGCCGCCGTCCCGACCACCATCCACCAGGTCTGGGCGGCGGAGGCGTCCGGCACCGGATGACCGGCCAGGCTGAACGCGTACCAGATCGAGCCCAGGTCGGCGCCGCGGTCGACGTTGAAGGTCCAGAAGTAGAGCCACCCGGACGGGCTGAGCAGATAGACCGGCAGGTTGACCGCGACCCAGCTGCCGGCGGCGCCGGCCACCGCGAGCCAGAACGCCCGCAGCCGGGCCGACCGGAAGCACAGCACCGCCAGCGGCACGAACAGCAGCAGCGGGTACAGCTTCGCCGCGATCCCGAGCCCCCACCAGATTCCGGCCCAGCCGGGACGCCGGCGTGCCCAGGCCAGCACCCCCAGCGCGGTGAACGCCAGCACCATGAAGTCCCAGTTGATCAGTCCGGTGGTGATCACCGCGGGACTGATCGCGATCATCATCGCGTCCCAGGGCCGGGCCAGCCGCAGCTGCGCCCACAGCAACAGCAGGAAGAACAGGAACAGCAGCACCGCGTTCACCCCGACGAACAGCGCCGCCGCCTGCGCGATCGCCGAATCGGGGACGTCCGTGCCGACCTGGCCGCCCAGCATCGTGGTGATCCGGCGGGCGCCCTCCATGAAGGCGCCGATCAGCACCGGGTACTCGACATCGGCGCTGATGAACGGCACCTTGCCGTCGGACAGTCGGCGCGCGTAGAAGAGCGGCAGGATGTCGCTGTAACACATCGCCTGGTACACCGAGGCACCCAGCTGGCAGGGCACCTGGCGCAGCATCAGCACCAGGTACGACACGGTGCCCAGGAGCAGCACCCACGGTTGCGGGTTGAACCACACCCCGGACCGTTCGGCCCGGTGGCCGACGGTACCGCCCAGCACCCGGGCCGCGGTCATCGAGACGCCGACGGCCTGGGGCTCGGCCGTCCGGACGGCTCGCCGCTCGGGCCCTTGCTGGGCTCGGTGCTCGGCGTCTCGGACGGCTTCCCGCTGCTGCTGGGGGTGGCGCTCGCGGTCCGGGTCGGGGTGGACGTCCGCGGCGGCAGCGTCGGGGTCTGGGTGGACGTCCGGTGCGTCGCCTGGTCGAACGGGATGTCCTTGAGACCCTTCTGCGCCACCCGCATGTACGACATCCAGGTGCTCAGCGGCGGTCCGCCGCCGAAGAAGCGCGGGTAGATCTTGTCGAGGTCGTCGGTGCCGTCCTTGCCGGCCACGAACATCACCGCCGTGGAGATCTGCTTGCTCATCCCGACGAACCAGCAGGCCTGGGTGGCCGCCCCGCCGTTGGCGGCGCGGTTGTAGTAGGTGCCGGTCTTGCCCGCGATCGGGAAGCCCATGCCGCCGGCCCGCGACGCGGTGCCGTCCTGCACCACGTGGGTGAGGGCGTAGGCGACGTCGTTGGCGACGTCGCGGTCGATGGTCTGCTCGGCCTTGGCGTCCGACCGGTACAGGGTGGCGCCGGAGGCGTCCTTCACCTCGGCCACCACATGGGTCGGGACGTACTTGCCGCCCCGGGCGAAGGTGGCGTAGCCGGTGGCCTGGCTGAGCGGGCTGACCTCGGGAATGCCCAGCGGCAGCACGCTCACCGGATCCCAGCCGCCGGCCTTCGGCAGCCCGGCCTCCTGGGCGAACTCCAGGGTCTTCTGCGGACCGTCCTTCATATTGGTCTCGAGGTCGACGTAGGCGGTGTTGATCGAGTTCGTGGTCGCCTGCTGCAGGGTCACCCGGCCGTACTCGCGGTTGCCGGCGTTGCGGACCGGACGGGTGCCGCCGGGTGGGACGAAGCTGCTGCCGTTGAAGACGTCGTTGAGGGTGAAGCCCTGGCTCAGCGCGGTGCCCAGCGCATACGGCTTGAAGGTCGAACCGGTGGGACGCGGCGTGGTGGCCCAGTTGCGTCCCTTGAGGTAGTCGGGCCCGCCGTAGAGGGCGAGGACGCCGCCGGTCTCGACATCGATCGAGGCCAGCCCGGCATGCAGGTTGCGGATCTTCTTGGCGTTGCCGCCGGCGGTCTGCGAAGTGATGGTCTGGGCGGCCTCGACCGCGGCCTCCTGGGCCTTGGCGTCGAAGGTGGTGACGATCTTCAGCCCGCCGCCGTCGATCTGCTCGTCGGTGAAGCCCTTGGCGCGCAACTCGTCCTGCACCATGTTGAGCAGGTAGCCCTTGGGTCCCCCGAACTGGGAGTCGCGCTCGACCTTGGGGAACTTCGGCAGCTTGAAGTAGATGGCGCTCTTCTGCGCCTCGGTCAGCTTGCCCATCTCGACCAGGCCGTTGATCGTGTACTGGTACCGCTCCAGCAGGTCGGCGGCCTGCTTCTCGCCGCGGGACGGGTCCAGCCGGCCGGGATCGTTGGCCATTGCGGTCAGCGCGATCGCCTCCTGGTCGGACAGCTTGGCGACCGGCTTGCCGAAGAACGCCTGGGACGCCGCCTCCACGCCGTACGCGCCGCGTCCGAAGTAGACGGTGTTCAGGTAGCCCTCGAGGATCTGCTCCTTGGAGAGCTCGTTGCCCATCTTGGCGGCCAGCAGGATCTCGGTGAGCTTGCGGGTGTAGGTCTTGTCCTGGGTCAGGTAGAGCACCTTGATGTACTGCTGGGTGATGGTGGAGCCGCCCACCACGTCCTCACCGCGAACCACCGAGATCGCCGCGCGGACCATGCCCGGGATGGAGATGCCCGGGTCGGTCCAGAAGGAGCGGTTCTCGCCGGCGACGATGGCGTCCTTCACGTTCTGCGGGATCTTGGCGTAGGGCAAGGTCTGCCGGTTCTGGATCTGGTAGTTGCCGATCTTCTCCTTGCCGTCCTTGTAGTAGACGAAGGAGGTGTTGGTCTGGAAGTCGGCGTTCGGGTCGGGCAGCTTCACGGTGGAGTAGGCCACTCCGAGCACGGTGCCACCGGCGACCGCCAACGCCAGGATGGCAACGCCCAGCCAGGTGAAGAACCGGCGCCAGCCGCTCTTCTTCTTCCGGGCCGGCTTGCCGGCGGTGCGAGTGGGGCGCTCAGCCATAGATGTCCTCGACGGTTTTCTGACGACGCGGCGGACGGCGCTTGACGCCGTCGCCCAACAGGAAGGAGGTGATCATGTGGTTCCAGCCGCAGTCGGTGCACACCTCGACGACGCAGACCTTGAACTCGCCGAACTCGTTCTGCATCGCGTCCAGCTCGGCGCTCGACTTGATCCGCCCGGAGTACTGCCCGAGCTGGTCGCCGAAGACGTAGTGCAGGTGCACCAGCCGGGCCTCGCAGATCGGACAGCGGTCGGGAGTGTCCTCGCCGTGATGCAGCGCGGCACGGATCAACATCGGGTCGGCGTCACAGGCATCCGACCGGGAAAGGGTGCGCGGCGACCGCCGCAGCGCCTGCAGGGTACTGCGGCGTTGCAGGGCATAGTCGATCACCTCGCGCCTGGACCACATGCGCTCAAGGGTAGTTGGGGTCGGCGACAGGGTCGATCCACGGTGTGATGGACGCCGCCCGGCCCGGCTGGGCGTCCGGACGCCGGGACGGCTGAGCCTCGATCCACCGATGGGCGTCGTAGCGAGCGACACCAGCTGGGTGCAATGGCGAGACGGGGACGCGAAGGCGTACCGGGTCGTACGGTGAGCGGGTCCGGCGAAGCCAGGGTGCCCAGCTGGGGTCGCGCAGTAGGCGCCAATCGGTGGATTGAGGCTAAGATCGTCGGGGTTCCGGGCCGCGTGCGGCGTCCTGCGAACAGCAACCGGGGACGTGGCGCAACTGGCAGCGCAAGACCTTTGCAAGGTCGAGGTTGAGGGTTCGAGTCCCTTCGTCTCCACCATGTGATGTCTCAGGACATCGGCGACAACGGACCTACGGAGACGTGGGTCCGTTAGTCGCTTTTTGGGCGTGGGGTTGTGGTGGTTGTCGGCGTGGCTGGTAGTCGCGGGTGGGGTCGAGGACGAGCTCGCGGAGGACTTCGCCGGTGGTTCACAGGAGTCCATCGAGGCCCATCTGAGCGTCGTGTTCGCCGCTCTCGCCGTCACCCGCTGGCTCGAGACCACCACCGGGGTCAGCGTCAAGCACCTCGTCAGAACGTTACGCCGCTACCGCACCGTGGACATCCAGATCGGAAGCCAGACCATCACCGCCGAGGACCCCCTACCGGCGGACGTCATCGAGATCCTCGATAAGATCCACGGCCGCGCAAGACGACACTAAATGGGGCCTCAGGCGGGGCCATCACGGGGTCCGCTTCGACCACGTGGCCAGCTGCCTGATGGCCGGGACAAACTCTGTTCCCGAAAGCCACGCCAGGCGATGATCGATACGACGCCCGTACCGCATATCCCAAAATGCAGCCACACAGATGGTGAGTGTGCAGATCAGAGCCTCAGGAATCCGGCCCTCCACCTCTCGGCACGGAACGTCCACACCTGAGCGGAGCGCCATCTCGACATCGAAGAACGCTGCCAAGTCTGACTCAAGACCCGACCAGTTTCCTGAGTACCGGATTCGGCGGGTCGGCTCGTTCGGACCAGTCGCTGCGGCGAGAATCCGCTCTACGCGCGAAAGATGAATCTCGTACACGTGACAGGAGCCAACGAACCAGTGTTGGTGGCCAACTTTCAGCCCCACCCAGGCTGCCATCAATTCGTGCACCAGGCTCCATAGGAACGAGTCCACACCGGAGAAGCCCCACATTAAGTCCAGACTCCGCACGGCAATCGACAGGTCAAGCCTGTCGTCAACACGTAGGAAATGAAGCCAATTATTACAAGGAACATCCTTCGTGTCCAAGTCCGCGTAGTCACAACCGGGGTCGAACAAGCTCATCGCTGTCCTGCGCGTGTGACTGTCATAGAGTAGCAGCCGCCTCGCCTCGTCGAGTTGGTCGACTCCGAAGTGGTGGCGCAACCGCGGACCATATGCTCCACGCCACGTTAGTCCATCATCGGAGAATTTCGCGGCGCGCGGCAGGTACGGTTCAATGAAGTGAAGATCCTCGCGGCCAGCCAGCGTCCACAACGACTCCGCAATGGATGCCGCCACGTTGCTGTTGCGATGCGGCGATACGATACACCGTTGCGCCGGATCTTTGATCGTGAATGACTCGCCGGACAACTCTCGTGTTGCGTCCGTCCTTCGCGTAATAACCCGGCCTTCTTCGAGCACGCGAGAGATCTGTCCAAGGAAGGCACTCCGTGCCGTGTCGTATTCGGTGCCCATCCAATAGCCCTCCAATACCGAGTCGATCTCCGTCAAGATATCCTTGTGCGCCAAGCTCGGCATCTCGTGCCGATTGTCACGCATAGTTCGCCCGCCTCAGGCGTCGGCTGTCGATATTATTCCGCCACAATCGAGGCCCTCTTCACCTGCCTATAAACAGCTTATCAGCCTTCCCCGCCCCCAACAGCCGATCGAGGCGAAGAACTAACGACTTGAACACCGCCGTGGCAGCCCTTCAACTTCCGAACTTCATCGACCACCCAGCGTTCACTCCCAGCGATCGTCGGATTCAGACCCTGCAAGCCTCCTATTGCGAAGAGCCGCATATCTCCGCATCCTTTCCGTCTGGCGCCCAGTAGACAACAGCGACACGCCGTGCAGCACGATCTCCGCCCACTAGCTCAGCGAGCGAGGCCCGCTTCCACTGCCACCGCGGTCGCGGCGGTCTCGTGCGGATGGGCAGTAGTTACCGCGTTGCCGCCGCGCCTCGGCCTACCAACACCGAGAGGTGAGGCGAGTGACTCCGTGGGAACTGACCTACCATGCTTGTCCCACTGCCCCCACCGGTCTGCTACGTTGCACCTCATGGACGATGAGAGACCGCTCCAACCTTGTCGAGGGGACGGCCGCCAGGTCGAAGACGTCTGGTTCACGCAAGGTGAGCAGAGCTACTCTTCCCTCAACCGATGGATCGGTCGCCATCGGACGAGAATCGAGACCAATATTCTCGGGGACGCCTTCTGCCCACTCAGTTCAGCCCTCACCGCTCGAAAGCGCCAGATCGACCGGCTGGCGATATTCGATCTAGGGTCGGACGGGCAGCGCTGCGGGCGCGGCCGACATCTCTTCCGCTTTTCCGCACTTCGAGCACAGATTATCGGCGCGCACCACGACACTCAGATGCAGAGATGTGTGTCACGCCAAGGCGCACGACCACCCGCGCTAACCATCCCTGGCTTCCCTGCCTGGTCCGCCTACGGGGTCGCTAGCAGCCCTCGAGGCCGAATGGCTCGGGTCAGGCTTATTCAAGGTCAGCGACTAGCGTGAACATTGGCTATAGCTTCTGGGGCTTCCTTGGTGAAGGCATCACTGACACACCGGACGGCGGGCGAGGGCACCGCTACGCTTGGCTTAGGGAGTTGGCGCGACAGGGGCACACGATTGTTAACCTACAACAGGATCGCGACGCCACTGAGGCTCACGACCTCAGCTTCCAAGCGTTCTTCGAATGGGATTGCGCATCCACACCATCTATCGATCTTCTGTTTCTTGAATGGCGCTGGCCGATCCCTGGACGAAACGTGGGAATCGCTTGCGGCGAGCCAGGTCACACCTGCGACCTTCACCGTCAAGACGAGCTTCTGAAGAGTTACACCTATCGGCGCGGGACACCTACGCTTATCTGGGACAAGGATCTGCGCCTGCCCCTCAACTCGCCGATTCGAAGACTTCCTAATGTTCAAGTCGCCGAGACAGCATGGCGCCCCCGTGTCGGTTCGTTCCGACTCCAGATACCGGTTTCCCAAGATGCCCTAACGCAGGCCCGCTACCGCGCCAAGGAAGAAAGACCTGAAGATCGCGACATCTCCCTGCTGTACGTCGGAAATCAGTACGAGCGCGACGATCGATTTAACGAGTACTTTGCTATTCCCGCACTAACCACACCCCATCACTATGTCGTGGGAAAGTGGACTCAGACCTCCAATTGGCCATGGGTCACCTTCCAGGGCAGGCGAGCTTTCAGGGAGTCGATGCAGTTCTACGAGCGAGCGCTGGCGACGGTCGCGCTTCTCCCTCCTCGCTACGAAAAGGTTGGGCAGACGACCCAACGTGTCGCCGAGGCGGTGACACGAGGATGCGTCGCACTGGTGCCACGATCGGTCGCGAGTGCTGACCGGATCACACCACCGGAGCTGCTCGTGTCTCGCGGAGCCGCCGTGAACGAGAGGATTGCGAAAATCCGTGCGATGCCGGTCCTGGATTACCAAGATCTTCGACTCCGAGCAATCGACCTTCTCGAGCCCTTACAAACAGCCGTCCAGTATCAGAATCTTGTCGAGAACTGCCGCTGGTTCTCTGACGGATAACAATTGTGAACGGGATGTCCTCGGCCAAGCCGTGGCCACTCCCTAGAAGCCAGACCCACAATGAAGGGGCATCATGATTCATGCGACTCTCGGACTTTCGTCATATGTCCATGACTCCGCGGCGGCACTGCTAGTTGGAGGCGAACTTGTCGGCGCTATCGAGGAGGAGCGCCTCAGCGGCGTTAAGCACACCAATGCATTCCCCGTCAACGCTATCAGGTGGCTGCTGAGTGAGGCCGGAATGGCATGGCAGGACGTCTCATTGGTGGCCTACAACTACGATCCGCAGCTGTATGCCATCCCCGATATGACGCAACTCGGCAACCACAGGTCGCCAATATCACCGAAGCGAAAAGCCCAGCGAGCCGCAGGTTTCTCGAAAGTGCGTGAGGGTACTGCGCTACGCATTCGGGATCTTCAGTCACGATTCCCTAGTGCACGAATTGAAGCTTGGCGACATCACCTAACCCACGCTCGATACGCCGCCGAGATGCTGGACGGCGATGTAGGAACGATTCTCGTGGTAGACAGCCTCGGGGAGGTGGAGGCTTCAACGGCTTGGCTCGCACGCCGGGAGGGTGATCAGTGGCGGCTCACATGCGTTCTGGTAAACGAGGACCCGAATTCTCTTGGCTATGTCTACGCCTCCACCACGCAGTACTTGGGCTATCAAAGAAACAATGAAGAGGGCACAGTGATGGCGCTTGCAGCCCTCGGCGATAGATCAAGATACCGAGATCTGATGGTGCGCGCGGTGGCCCTGACGGCCACAGGCATCGAGGTTAACCCACAATACTTCTTACCTCGCACGCTGCTGCCAGGCGCGAATAGGATGGGTCCGGTTTTCCTTGCGGAAACAGGCGCCGCTGGGGACGCTCGACCAGCCGGCCAGGCGGCGGCGGATCTCGCAGCAGCGCTTCAGGAACGGACCGAGGATGCTCTCATTCACCTCGCCCGAATCGCCTGCGAGCGGACGCAATCCGGGCACCTTGTGGTATCGGGAGGGGTTGCGCTCAACTGCGTTGCGATAGGAAAGCTGGCCGAGGAACCATACGTCGACAGCATTTCGGTACCCCCGGCCCCTGGGGACTCGGGCACTGCGGTTGGCGCTGCGTTGCTTTCTTCGGGGCTGGGCACCACCGCCTCCGTGCGGCAGTACGCGACAGGTCCTCGATGCTCGGTGAGTGACCTTGAGAACGCACGGAACGTCCTCTCACCCCACGCTACAGACGCAGGCCCTGCAAGCCCACGCGCGATCGCGCAGCTCCTCGCGACCGGCAAGCTCGTCGGAGTATGCAGGGACAGGGCTGAGTTCGGGCCACGCGCCCTTGGGAACCGATCAATTCTGGCCAACCCACTCGTGGAACGGGTGACAGAAGTGCTCAATTCTCGGGTGAAGCACCGGGAGGCTTTCCGCCCGTTCGCCCCGGCCGTGCTTTCGTTTGCCGCTTCGGACTGGTTCGATCTAGTTGGCAGATGGCCATACATGTCGGCCGCCTTTAGGGCCACACGGCGAGCCTCTGAGGTAGTGCCAGAAGTCGTCCATGCCAACAATCTCTCAAGGGTGCAGACGGTCGACCCCGACACATCTCCGTTCTTCCACGCTACGATACTTGAGTTTTCGCGGCTTACCAGCGTTCCACTCCTCATTAATACATCATTAAATGTGAAGGGCCAGCCGATGAGCGGCACGGCGTCGGCCGCTGTATCTTGCTTCTTGAATGGCTCTTTAGATGCTATATGCCTTGAGGACCGTATATATGCCCGCCGATAGCAGGAACGTCGACGATGGACTCGCTCGCGATCCGGTGGTTTTTCAACCCCGCCTATGCGATGAGGAGACCGCGCAGCCGCCACTCGGGACTCTTTCAAGCAGAACCACCGATTGGGTCACTCAATCATGCGCTCCAAGTGGCGCGCGCATCTCGGCGGTCAGGCGGCTACATGGAGGCACGACAGCCCCTGTTGACCTCATCACTCTGGCGGGACCGAATGGGTGGTCCCGACGAGTTGTCTTGAGGCGCTGGGAACGCCATTCGCCCGCCACTGAGGAGCGTGTGGAGCGCGAGGTCGCAGCGCTTTGGGTAGCGAACAGCGCACGCTTGGCTACGCCTCACCTGATCGCTTCGGACGCTTGCGCATTGGTGGCCGATACGCCTAGCCTCGTAATGAGCTATATTCCCGGATCGGTTCTGCTGCATCCGAGATTCCACGTGAACTGGCTAGCGGCAGCTGCTCAGATACAGGTTGCCATCCATGCTCTGCCTGCAGGGGCCCTGAATCCGGTGACCAGTTGGTTCGACCCTCAGGGCGCGTACGACTGGATCGCAGATCCCGGCCTGAGATCAGAGGCCCTGGGTGCGGCTCAATCAGTTCGGGAAGACCGTGTTTTCGCACATGGGGACTTCCACCAATTTAATATGCTATGGAGGGGTGAGACGATAAGCGGCATCATAGATTGGACCCGCGCCGGTGCCGGCGTTCGTTCTGTGGACGTGGGACACTTCATGCTCAACTTAGCTGCACTCTACTCTACCGAGTGGGCGAAGGAGTATGTTGACGAGTACGAGAGGCGCGCTGAGCAACGGTTGGATGCCGCGGGCATTCTCGCCTCTCTGCTGTGCTGGCAGCCCGGTTGGCAACATTTCTCAGTCCCCAGCGTATACCGACGATCTATAGCAATCAACCCCAAAGCAATGCACGCGCGTGTCATGGGATTAATACGCACAATCGCGCGCCAAAGACTCTAGGATCGACATTTGATGATTCGCGTTTGCGACAGAAGCCCCCCGGCAGCATCATTTTCGAAAGGACCACCATGGGCAATCGTCTAGATCGACAGATCGCGGGCCAAATCGGGAGCCTTGGCGTTGCTAAGGTAACGTGCGCAAGACGCGCGGCGAAGGATCCTGGGACGCGGGTCCTGGTGCTCGGGGGTGACGGCTTCTGCGGTTGGGCGACCTCGCTGCATCTATCGGCCCGCGGTTATGACGTGGCTATCGTTGACAACTTCTCGCGTCGAGCAATCGATCGCGAGCTGGGTACCCAATCACTGACACCGATTCGCGAACTTGCCGACCGCACGCATGCCTGGGCGGCGTATTCGGGCAACACGATCGATGTGCACGTTATAGACGTTGCTGCCGACTTCGAGGAGTTGCTTGAGCTTCTAGCCAGTTGGAAGCCGGCAACAGTGGTTCACTTTGCCGAGCAACGTGCCGCTCCTTACTCGATGAGGTCTAGCAAGACGAAACGTTACACTGTAGACAACAACGTGAACGCCACACACAATCTACTCGCCGCCATCGTCGAGTCCGAACTTGATATCCATGTGGTGCACCTTGGCACTATGGGGGTTTATGGCTACGAGACTTCTGGAATCCCGGTGCCAGAGGGCTACGTGAACGTCGCGCTGGATAACGGATCGCAGGGCCTCACCTGGAAGGAGATTCTCTATCCAACCAGTCCTGGATCGATATATCACATGACCAAATCACTAGACCAGCTGTTGCTCGCATTTTACGCAAGAAACTACGGGCTTCGCATCACGGACCTTCATCAAGGGATCGTGTGGGGCACTCAAACGGCTGAGACTCGCCTAGACGAACAACTGATCAATCGTTTCGATTACGATGGCGACTACGGGACAGTCTTGAACCGCTTCCTCATGCAGGCAGCAATAGGCTATCCCCTTACGGTTCATGGCACAGGTGGACAAGCCCGCGCATTCATTCACCTAGAAGACTCCGTGGAATGCGTGCGGCTCGCCATTGAAAGCCCGCCATTGCGCGGCGATCGCGTTGCTGTTTTCAATCAGATGACAGAGACGCATCGGGTGAGGGATCTTGCTCACCTAATCTCGAGGCGTCTCGAAGTTCCGATCGAGTTCGTGATGAACCCGAGAAACGAGGCCGATGAGAATGAGCTAACGGTGATCAATGAAGGACTCGTGGCACTCGGGTTGCGTCCGACGTATCTTGCAGAACGGCTCATGGACGAAGTACTAGAAATAGCCTATAAGTACCGATCGCGTTGCGACATTCGCAAGATCCCTTGCGTCACGCCGTGGTCACCAGGGAGACCTGGGTCTGCTGCGCAATCTAGTGGCAGTGATCTGTCACGTAATTCCGGGCGAGAACAGGGAGCCCGTGGCGAAGTGCCAACCTAAGCCCTGATCTGCTCATTGATCCGACACGAGGGTGTGGTTCTAGCCTTGGGTATGTCGTCTTACGTTCGGGCGGTGACCATGGCGTCGAAGGCGGCCGCGGTGCAGATCGTGAAGTCGAGCCGTCGGGGTTGGAGGCACATCGTCATATCGGCTCGGCGCATACTCCTCACGAGGCGGAGCGGTTGGAAGGTGATCGCACTCCAGAAGATGCATGAGGGTGGCGGCAGCGCATGACCAGCTCGATTCGGGGGCGGGCGCCGCGTCGCCAAGCCTCCGGGGTGCCGTTGTAGCGGAGCCGAGAGAGGCCGGGCCCTTCAGATCCTGGATTCGAGGGCTGAGTACTTGTGGGAGGCGTCGTCGGCAGCCTATACGGCCGTTGACCTGGACCGGAAGGCCCCCGACTTCAGTCTTGACCGCACTCGAAGCATGCGGTAGGTCGATGAACCGGGCAGCCTCCGCGATGAGATGCTGACGCTCCGAGCCTATTGCCACTTAAACCAGCGTCCGTCAGGCACACTGGAGACGTGAAACCCGCCCGGACCGAGAAGCCAGCCGACCTTAGGCCGCACCGGCCAGATCTGGTCCTCGCGCTGGTCGTCCCCCTGGGTACGCCCACCCGCCGACTGATCGAGTCTCTGGAGTCGGGCCTGCGCAGCTACGGCTACGACCCCCGAGTGATCCGTATGAGCAACATTCTTCAGGAGTACGCTGAGCAGATCGGCGCATCCATACCAATCACTCCTGAACCTGATCGGATTCGCGCCCTTCAGGATCTAGGGGATCAGTACTGCGCCAAGACTGGCGATGCCGCGGCAATCGCATTGAGTGCAATACTTCGAATTGGTGCGAGCCGCCCATCGAATGGACATACTCCTCGTCGGCCGCGCGCATGGATTGTTGACTCCTTGAAGCGAGGTCGAGAGGTCGCACAGTTGCGGCAGGTGTACGGCGACCATGTCATCGTGGTCGGCGCACAAGCAAGTCGCCAGACTCGGAAACGAACGTTGAGCGTCAAGATCGCGCCCCAGACGCCGTCGCAACCAGATGACAAGATCGAGGCCATCATTGAACAACTATTTACTGTCGATCTCGATAGCAAGCATGGCGATTTCGGGCAAAACATCCTTGACACATTGCCCATGTCCGATTGCTTCGTGACATGTGAGGATGACGATCGGCAGACAACCGGAATCGAAGTCACGCGAATGCTAGACCTGCTATTCTCGAACCCAGAGGCGGAGATTCCAACGACTGATGAGTATGGGATGCATCTCGCAACATCAGCAGCGGCACGCTCGCCTGAGTTGGGCCGCAAGGTTGGTGCCGCCATCTTAGTCGGAGACTCAGTCGTGGCCCTCGGCGCAAACTCGCACCCAGTTGCCCCCACGAAGTCGCCTCATGCCGATCGATCGAAGATGGACTTGAGTCGACTGATCCTAGATACGATGAAGCGCCTCGCCGTGGCGGACATTCTTTCTCCCATCGCTGAGCAAGAACTGCAAAATAACGCAGATCATTATATTCAGGATATTATATCGAAACATCTAAAGGGGTCTCACCTGACCGGACTCACGGAGTTTCAGGTCCCCGTCCACGCCGAAATGTCCGCCCTTCTCGATGCACTAAATCAAGGAAAAACCGTTCACGGAGGAATCATTTACGTTACGACCTACCCGTGCCACGGATGCGCCCGTCATATCCTTCGAGCTGGCCTCCAGGTCGTCTACTTAGGCTCCTGCCCCCCACGGAGTCGGGCAGTCGCGATGTACGGGCGTTACGGAGTTGATCAGTTTCGACCATTCACCGGGATCTCTCCAGATCGATACCTCCGATGGTTCTCCGCAGGTGACCGGCGAAGCGCGGCAGACGGTAGCAAGATCCTCTGGGGTCAAAGCGAGAGGCTCGCGGCAGTGCCTCGGGTCACCAAGCTCGAGAGGGAGACGATCATGGCCAGGGAGGATGCGGTCTCCATGCGCGCTTCGCACATGGAGACCGCATCCGATCAGGAACCGCCGGAGGCAACGGCTTGCCTGGTACCACCACAAGTGACTTAGAGTCCTCAAACTAGTGAAAGATGCGCATCGCGATTGTTGCAGATAGCGTTCGCGCCCAGGCAATGACGATGACGGCTTACAGTACCTGAAGTTCACAGAGATTCGAGTGCATGGCTGAGCCGGCCAGCAAAGGAAGACATGGCTTATCGAAACAACCGAGTTGGGCGAGATGCGGCCCGCTAGAAGGGTCAGGGCCGCGCTCGCCGTTTCGCGGACCATCCAGGACCGCACCGGCCTGTCGATCCGTCGCTGGGTCCGTACCCTGCGCCCGCTATGCGCCGCCCGCGTCCGTATCGGCAGCCAGGTACTCACGATCCCACCCGAGATCGACGCCGAGACCCAAGCCATCCTCGACGCCCACCCGACCAGCAACGGCGTGACCTACCGATAGAAGTCAGGGGAACGTGCCTGGCGTCGAGGGTGCCTGGATCCCACCGAACAGGCGGCCCATCCCACCGTGTCGCAGCACATCGAGATCATCGATCGAGTCCGCACCGGCGAGCATCCCACCGACAACCGATGCGTCTTCGCGGCAGCGTTTGGGCGACCGAACACTCAACCCGTCAAGCAGGTCGTAGAACCCGGCCGACTGGGCCAACCGCAG
>NZ_JASGDE010000122.1:0-22116 GCF_047607385.1 Micropruina sp. | reverse complement strand
CGCCGATGGTACTGCAGGGGGGACTCTGTGGGAGAGTAGGACGTCGCCGGACATTTTAAACACCCTCGTGGTGGTCAGTTTTGATCACTGCGGGGGTGTTTTGCATACTCCCACCCAACACCGGCAGGCGACCCTCCTGGGCCGGCCAACCGGGGCTTCGCGGCTGGACCCCCTGCGGTGGACCGCCCCGCACCAGGGGGCGGGACTGAATCGGGACGGGGTGGGCGGTAGGCCGCACCCCACGCCAGGCCAGCACCGGGACGGGCCCGCCACAGGGCGGAGTGGGGCCGGTAGACCGCGTCCCACGCCACGCCGGCGCAACAGGGCTACCCCAGCGGCAGACCGCGTCCCGCACCAGGAAGCACCCGCACCAGGATGGAGTGACCGGTCGAACCGCTCAGGGCCTCGGCATGCTTTGGGTCGCCGACACGCTGACTCCACCGCCATGAAGGACAGTCATCCAGAGGGCAAGCGGTACGGCCGTGCCTGGCGGGTGGCGCACCGTCCGATATGTCAAACGTATGGCAGTGCCGCTAGCCTGCCCTGGTGACTTCCGACGACCTCATCGACGAGGCCCTGGCCGCGATCGCGGCGTCCCGCTCGCAACTCGATCCGGACTACCCGCGGTTCCACCTGGCGCCTCCGGTCGGACGGCTGAACGACCCGAACGGCCTGGTGATCGTGGACGGCGTCTATCACGCGTTCTACCAGTTCGGTCCGTTCTTCCCGGGCCGCAAGCAGATCTACTGGGGCCATGCCAGTTCGTCCGACCTGGTCACCTGGCGGAGCCACGCCCCGGCGATCGCACCGTCGGACTGGTACGACCGCTCCGGGGCGTATTCCGGCGGAGCGACGATCCACGACGGGAGGCTCTGGCTGCACTACACCGGCAACGTCAAGAGTGGTGGACGCCGGGAGAGCTACCAATGCGCGGCCATCAGCGACGACCTGGTCCGCTTCGCCAAGCACCCGGCCAACCCGCTGATCTCCGGATCGCCGCCGGGCTACACCGCCCACCTTCGGGATCCCCAGGTGCTGGTGGACGACCAGGGCTTCCGGATGCTGCTCGGAGCCCAGCGGGCCGACGAGACCGGCTGCATCCTGAGCTATCGGTCTGCCGATCTGGTCCGTTGGGACTTCGAAGGTGAGCTGAGCTTCCCCGGCAGCGCCGGACGCTACGACGCCTTCGGCTACATGTGGGAGTGCCCCAACCTGCTGCGGGTGCCGGACGAGGACACCGGCGAACTTCGCGACGTGCTGATCTTCTGCCCGCAAGGCCTGGCGCCCGCCGGTGACAGCTTCCGCAACATCTTCCCTTGTGGCTACCTGGTCGGACGGCTGGACGGTACCGCGTTCCACGTCCAGGGTGAGTTTCGCGAACTGGATCGAGGTTTCGAGTTCTACGCGCCGCAGGCCTTTCGCCGGCCGGATGATGCGGACGCCGCTGCGCCCGTCCTGCTCGGCTGGCTGGGCAACGCGTCCGAGGACAATCAGCCGTCGCTGGCCGACCACGGCTGGGTGCATACGATGACCTTCCCGCGCCGGCTGACCCTGCGCGACGGCGTCCTGCTGCAGCGTCCGCCCGCGGAGGCCGTGGCGGCGATCGGGCCCGGTCGCGAGCTCGCCCTATCTGGTACGGCGCTGGCGGACGCGTCCAGCACGCTTCCCGAGCTGGCCGGCGCGGACGCCTTCGCGCTGACCCTGGAACTCGACCAGTCGGACGCCGAGGAGTGGGGGCTGACCATCGCCACCCGGCCCGGCTCGGAGCTGCTGCTCGGCTTCCGCCGGGGCCGGCTGACGGTGGACCGCAGCGCCACCCGCTACCCGCACGGCGAACGCCGCAGCCTCGCCATTCCGGACTCGACCCGGATCAGGATCGAACTGATCCACGACCGCTCGATCACCGAGCTGTTCGTCGCCGACGGGCAGACCGCGTTCAGCCTGCGCAGCTACCTGGACGCCGGTGAACGGCAGGTCGCGCTGCAGGCGTCCGGGACGCTGCGGGTGCTGTCCGGGCATGCGGTGGTCCCGGCCCAAGACTGAAGCCGACACCGCACTGTCAATCGTTTGACATATATGCCAAACGATTGACATGCTGGGCGGCACCGATGTGACCTAGTTCGAGGAGGAACTGGCCGGATGGACCATTCCCGCGTAGCCCAGACGGTGCTGGCCGCCGTCGGTGGGCCCGACAACATCAACGCCGCGGCGCACTGCGCAACCCGGCTCCGCCTGGTGCTGGCCGACGCCGACAAAGTAGACCAGGCGACCCTGGACAACGACCCTGACATCAAGGGCACCTTCTCCACCGGCGGCATGTTCCAGATCATCGTCGGCCCCGGCGACGTCAACATCGTCTTCCAGAAGATGGTGGAGTCCGGCGTCAAGGAGGCCACCAAGGAACAGGCCAAGGAAGCCGCCGCCAAGCAGGGCAACCCGCTGGTGCAGTTCATCAAGGTGCTCTCCGATGTGTTCGTGCCGATCCTGCCGGCGCTGATCGCCGGTGGTCTGATGATGGCCCTGAACAACATCCTCACCGCCCCCGGCATGTTCTGGTTCGCCCCGCCGGGGCAGGGCCTCACCGACATGTGGCCGGCCTTGAAGGATGTCGCGGACATGGTCAACATGTTCGCGGCCGCGCCCTTCGCCTTCCTGCCGGTGCTGATCGGCTTCTCGGCCACCAAGCGGTTCGGCGGCAACCCCTACCTGGGGGCCGCGATGGGCGCTGCCATGGTGTTCCCGTCGCTGGTCAACGGCTACGGCGTAGCCGCCGCGGTCGCCGACGGATCGATGACCTACTGGAACGTCTTCGGCATCAACGTCGCCCAGGCCGGATACCAGGGCCAGGTCATCCCGGTGCTCTTCGTCAGCTACATCCTGGCCACCATTGAGAAGTACCTGCACAAGGGTCTGAAGGGCACCACCGACTTCCTGCTGACCCCGCTGATCACCCTGATCAGCACCGGCTTCCTCACCTTCATGCTGGTTGGGCCGCTGACCCGGCAGCTCTCCGACGCCATCACCTACGGGCTGCAGTGGATGTACGAGGGTGGCGGCATGATCGGTGGCCTGATCTTCGCCACGATCTACAGCCCGATCGTGATCACCGGCCTGCACCAGAGCTTCCCGGCGATCGACCTGGCGCTGATCGCCCAGGGCGGCACGTTCATCTTCCCGATCGCGGCCATGGCCAACATCGCCCAGGGCGCCGCCACGCTGGCCGTCTTCGCGGCCGCCAAGGACGGCAAGCTGAAGGCCCTCGCCGGTGCCGCCGGAACGTCCGCGCTGATGGGCATCACCGAGCCCGCGATCTTCGGTGTCAACCTGCGGCTGCGCTGGCCGTTCTTCGTCGCTATGGGCGCCGCCGGTATCGGTGGTGCGCTGGTCAGCCTGTTCGACATCGTCGCGCTCTCTCCGGGCCCGGCCGGCCTGATCGGGTTCATCGCGATCAACCCGCCGCAGATCCCGATCTTCATGGTGGTCGCCCTGACCACCTTCATCCTCAGCTTCGTCGCGACCTTCTTCTACGCCCGGACGCGGGGCAAGGCGTCCATCGCCGGCACCCACGTGGACGAGACCTCCGAGGAAGAGAGCGCGGCCGCGGAGCGGGCCGACGACGACTTCACCGTCACCACTCCGATGGCCGGCAAGCTGGTGCCGCTGAACGAGGTGAAGGATCCGACGTTCGCCGCCGCGATCCTCGGCCCGGGCGCCGCTGTGATGCCGTCGGAGGGTCCGGTTGTCTCGCCGGTCACCGGAGAGGTCGTGGTGGCCTTCCCGACCCACCATGCCTACGGGCTGAAGGCCGACAGCGGGGTGGAGATCCTGATCCACATCGGCATGGACACCGTCCAGCTCAACGGAGAGCACTTCACCTCCAAGGTGAAGGTCGGCCAGCGGGTCCGCCGCGGCGACGTGCTCGCCGAGGTCGACTGGGCTGCTGTCTCCAAGGCCGGCTACGACCTGACCACGCCTGTCGTGGTCACCAATGCGGCCGGCTTCGAGGGTGTCGAGGCCGCCGAGCGCGGCATCGTGCTCGCCGGTGCCGCCATGCTCAGCGTCACCCCTAAGGCCGCGGTCGAGGTGGCCTAAGGAAGCCGTTGGTCGAGTTTCTCGGGGCCTGGTCGCCGTCCCTCGACCGGGTCTCGACAAGCTCGACCAACGGTGGCTGAGTCCGTGCGGCGGCGGGTGGTTCTCGGTCCACCCGCCGCCGTTCGCACACGACCACCTCGTTGTCTCAATGTGGCAGGTGACGCCATGTTCCTCGTGAGTTCCTGATCGCTGGGGTGCCCCAGAGAAAGGCGACTGGTCGACCGAGATCGCGAGCCAACGGGTGGGGTCAGGGACTGCGATAGATTCAGTTTGTGCCCGTGCCGTCTGTCCTGATTCTTGCTCGCCATGGTCAGACCGAATGGAACGTGACTGGCCGCAGACAGGGTCAGCTGGACTCCCCGTTGACACAGGAGGGGGTAGCGACAGCGCAGAGGCTTCGACGAGTGTTGAGCGCCCAGGGCATCGACGTGATTGCCACCTCGCCGCTCGGCCGCGCACGGCGGACTGCCGCCATCTTTGCGGAAGAGCTCGACGTGGACGTCGTACCTATGGAGTCGCTGGCCGAAGTCCACCACGGATCGTTTGCCGGGCTCACGAACGATGAGATTCAGCTGCACCATGCCGATCTTTGGCAACTTCGCGAAGCCGACTTCTACGGCTGGCGCTTCCCCGGAGGGGAGAGCTATGCAGATGCCGATTGTCGAGCAGCGAGGGCGCTCGAAGAGGTCGATGCGCTGAACGCAGAAATGCCGCTGCTGGTAACCCACGAGATGATCGGACGGATGCTCCGGCGACACGTCCTCAGTCTGACCCTTGAGCAAGCCTTTGCCCTTCGGCATCCGCAAGCCGTTGCATATCGGCTGGAGGGCGGCTGCTCCCACGTCCTGACCTAACGGCCCGATGCCCCGAGGAGTTCGTCCGGGTGCGACACGAGCCACGCTCAGGTGGTGGCGCCCTCGATCAGGGTGACCGGCAGTTCCGCCGGCGGCACGGCCGACTCCGGCCCGTTCGACGGGCCGGAGTCGATGAGCCCGAGCAGCCGCTGGACCGCCGTCTCGCAGAGCGCGGCGATCGGTTGCTGGACGGTGGACAGCCACGGCATGGCGCGGCGGACGGCCTCGGTGCCGTCGAAGCCGATCACCCGCAGGTCGTCGGGGACCCGGCGTCCGGCCCGGCGTGCCCATTCCAGCACCGTGCCGGCCATCAGGTCGTCGGTGGCGAAGACGGCGTCGATGGCGGCGGCGTGCTGGTCCAGCGCGGCGTGGATCTGCCGGCTGCGTTCCGGCTCCGGGGTGTGGAAGTTGACCGTCACCACCAGCGGTTCGATGCCGGCCTCGCTCAGCACCTCCCGATAGCCCGCCTCGCGCAGGTTGCGGGTCGACGAGGTGGAGGTGAACAGCACCGGACGCCGAGACCCCCGGTTGAGCAGCAATTCGGTCGCCAGCCGTCCGCCGGCGCGGTTGTCGGCGCGGACGTTGGGGATGTGCGGTGCCAGTTCGCGGTCGATGGTGACCACCGGGAGCTGAGTGGTCGCGTACTCCGGAATGCTGTCGTTGTGGGCGCCGGAGATGACACCGTCCACCCGATTGCCGCGCAGCTGATCGAGGTACTCCCGTTCGGCCTCGGTCCGGCCCATGCTGTTGCACAGCAGGGTGCGGTAGCCCCGGGTGGCCAGTGCCCGTTCCACGCCGGCGGCGATCTCGCCGAAGAACGGCAGCGCCACCGTCGGCACGATCACCCCCACCGTCCGCGTGCGCTGGCCGAGCAGCGACCGGGCGATCTGATTGGGCCGGTACTGCAACTCGTCGATGGCCTGCGCCACCCGATCCTTGGTGTGCTGGCTGAGATAGCCACGGTTGTTCAGCACCCGCGACACCGTGGTGGGCGAGACACCGGCTCGCGCGGCCACGTCGGTGAGGCTCGGCTCGCGCGTGTGGTTCGGCACCGACATCACCTTTCGTCCTCTGCGACCGGGGTTCTCACGCATCCTATCCTGCGCCTGATGGCCGGCCCGCGAATCCAAAAGGGCAGGTCACAGGCCGGTTCGCCAGTCTGCGCGGCGATGGACGGGGCGTCCGGCGAACCGGTTCGCCGGACGTCGGCGCGTCACTGCCAGGGCTCGGGCAGCACCTCCACCGTGTAGCCGACCCGGCTCGTCGTGCCGTCCGGGGCGGCCAGCTCGACGCGCCAGGCGTCCGCGAACTGGTCGACGCCGGGCAACATCGGGATGGTTCCGCTCATCACCACGGTGCCGGATCGCAGCAGGCCGGCCTCGCCGAGTCGCTCGATCCAGTAGTCGGGGGAGAGCAGCAGCGCGGGAGAGCCGTCCTGGATCAGCTCGTCGACGCCGTCGTTGGTTACCCAGGCGCGCAGCGTGAACGAGTCGAAGGCGTCCCGGACGTCGCCCCAGCGCCAGGCCAGGTCGCCCAGGAAGTCGGGGGCCGACTGCTTGCTCCAGGCCACCCCGTGCACCTCCAGGGCGCGGTCGGTGTGGTCGCAGGCGGCGGTCACCAGGTAGTCGTCGGACGAGGTCGCGCCCTCGGGGACCAGCAGCGCCCACTCCGCCTCGCCGGAGGTCCGGCCGTGCGGCACCTGGACGTCGTCGCCCTGCACCGCCAGCGTCCCGGACAGCGGGTAGAGGGTGGGGATCGTCGCCGGCCCCGGGACGCCCAGCTCGGCCAGTTCGTCGATGTGGTGCTGGACCTGCTGGCTGTCCCGGCCGGCGTAGCCGCCGTTGAGGGCGTAGCGGGTCTCGACCGCCACGGTTCCGCCGCCCGGCAGGGCAAAGGTCAACCGCGCCATGTTTCCTCCTGAAGTCAGAACTGCCGAATGTCTTGCCTATGCGGCCTGTATACAACGAGTATGAGGCCACGACAAGGGAGAGGGACGGATGACCGACACAACACCCCAGACCGTGACCGAGCGGCGCAACCTGCGCAAGGCGTTCGTGGCCAGCCTGTCCGGCACTGCGCTCGAGTGGTACGACTTCGCACTCTTCGGCGCCGTCACCGGCAGCGTGTTCAGCAAGCTCTTCTTCGACGGCTCCGACCCGGGCATGGACATGATCAAGGCGTTCCTGACCTACGGTGCGGGCTACGTCGCGCGTCCGGTCGGCGGCATCTTCTTCGGACGCCTCGGCGACGTCATCGGACGCAAGAAGGTGCTGGTCTGGACGCTGCTGCTGATCGGCATCGCCACCTTCGCGATCGGGTTGCTGCCCACCTACCAGACCGCCGGGATCTGGGCGCCGATCATGCTGGTGGTGTTGCGCTTCGCCCAGGGCGTCGGGGTCGGCGGCGAGTGGGGCGGCGCGGTGCTGCTGTCGTCGGAGTTCGCCCGGCCGGGTACTCGGGGGCTGTGGGCGTCCGCGGCCCAGACCGGAGTGCCGCTGGGCAGCTTCCTGGCCAATCTGCTGCTGGTCGTGATGACCGTGTCGATGTCGGACGAGGCGTTCGTCAGCTGGGGCTGGCGGGCCGCCTTCATGCTGTCGCTGGTACTGGTCGGCTTCGGGCTGTGGATCCGGCACCAGCTGGAGGAGACGCCCGTGTTCAAGAAGATCATGGAGCGCGGCGAGGCCCCCGAGGCCCCGGTCTCGGAGGTGTTCCGCACCCAGGGCCGGGCGCTGCTCGGCGCGGTGCTGGTCCGCTTCGGGCCGGACGTGCTGTACGCGTTCTTCGCCGTCTACGTGATCACCTGGCTGCAGGCCGGCCCCACCCCGCTGACCAACCAGCAGGCGCTGACCGCCACCATGACCGCGGGGTTCATCCAGGTCTTCACCATGCCGTTCGCCGGCTGGCTGTCCGACCGGATCGACCGCCGGCTGCTCTACGCGGTGGCCACCGTGCTGGGGGCGACCTGGGCCTTCGTCTTCGTCGCGATGCAGCAGCAGCGGTCGTTCGGGCTGGCCATCTTCGGGGTGATCGTCGGGCTGATGTTCCACTCCTTCATGTATGCACCGCAGGCCGCGCACATCGCCGAGCAGTTCCACGCCCGGCTGCGCTACACCGGCAGCTCGCTGGCCTACACCTTCGCCGGGATCTTCGCCGGCGGCCTGGCGCCGACCATGTTCGCGCTGTTCTGGGCCAACGGCCAGAACAGCTGGGCGATCGCCGGCTACATCGCCGCGGCCTGTGCGATCACCCTGGTCGGACTGGCGATGGGCCGCGCGGTGGTGGACGAGGTGGACGAGGCGCTGCTGGACGTCACCCCGTGACGATGTCCGGGATGACGGTGGGGACGGTTCCCTTCCGGTTCAGCGGACGGTTTCTCTCCGGTTCACCGGACGTCGGTCGTCGCGTCGCGTCAGCCGCGGGCGTGCCGGGTGACGGTGCGCATCAGGTGGGCGCGCAGGGCATGCTCGACGGCGGCCTCGTCGCCGGAGGCCAGGGCGTCGACGATCGCCTCGTGCTCGGCCAGCACCTGCCGGCGATCGTCCGGGTCCTGGGCCAGCGCAGCCACCCCGATCACCACGTGGCGCACCCGGACCGCCTCGTACATCTGGGTGATCACCGGGTTCCGACCGGCGGCAACCAGCTCGGTGTGGAACTCCCGATCCACCGCGATGAAGTCCGCGGCCGGGCAGTCGCCGGGCAGCGTCCGCTGCCGTTCCAGGATGGCGTGCATCCGGTCCAGCGGCACGGCCAGGTTGCGCATCGCCTCCCGGGCCGCCCAGACTTCGATCACCGAACGTGCCTGCATGATGTGGTGCACCTCTTCGGCCGACAGCGCCGGGACGAACGCACCCCGGTTCGGGATCAGCTGCACCAGGCCCTGGGCGGACAGCAGCAGCAAGGCTTCCCGCACCGGCGTCCGAGAGACCCCGATCCGCTTGGCCAGGGTGGCTTCGTCAATGAAGGTGCCCACCATGGAGGGGTCGGTCAGCAGCGCGTTGCGCAGGTGCTGATAGGCGGCCTCCCGCCCCGTCCTCGGGGTCATGAGCCATGTATACCGGAGAGAAGACAATGACTGCAGCACTGCGACTGGCCGCTTGCCAGTTCTCTTCCAGCGCCGACTGGGCGGCCAATCTGGACCGGATCGGCGCCGACGCCCGGACGGCCGCCGACCGCGGTGCCCAGGTCGCGGTGTTCCCGGAGGCGGCGATGGGCCGGTTCGGCAGCGCGGCGGCAGCAGCGGGTCAGCCGCTGGACGGGCCGTTCGCGGACGGCGTCCGTGCCGTCGCCGAACAGACCGGGCTGCTGATCGTGGCCGGCATGTTCACCCCCTGCGGGGACGGACGGGTGCACAACACCCTGCTGGTCACCGGGGCCGGCGTGGAGACCCGGTACGACAAGATCCACCTGTTCGACGCCTTCGGCTCGCGCGAGTCCGACACGGTGGCGCCGGGGGACGCGCTGGTCACCGTCGACGCGTTCGGCACCACCTTCGGGCTGGCCACCTGCTTCGACCTGCGCTTCGCCGCCCAGTTCACCGAGCTGGGACGCCGTGGCGCCGAGGTGCTGCTGGTGCCGGCGTCCTGGGGCGAGGGGCCTGGGAAGGCCGAGCAGTGGGACCTGCTGGTCCGCGCTCGGGCCACCGACGCCCAGGCCTGGCTGCTGGCCTGCGACCAGGCCTGGACCCCGCTGTCCGGCACCGACCCGCTCGGCATCGGACGCAGCGCCTGCATCGACCCGCTGGGCGGCGTCCGGGCCAGGCTGGCGGCCGGGGAGGGCATCCTGATCGCCGACGTCGAACCGAGCCTGGCCGCGGACGTCCGGGCCCGGGTCCCGGTGCTGGCTCAGCCCGGATCGAAGGATCGAGGCTAGACCCGCAACCAGACCGCGGTCTCGCTGGGCAGGTCGTCCCCGACCGGGCCGGAGCCGAGCAGCACCTCGCCGGCCGGCAGCGGGTAGGGCTCGGTGCCGAAGTTGGCGATCACCTGCCAGCCGCCCGGACGTCGGAAGTGCAGCACGTCGTCGCGTCCGGTCTCCACCCACTCCAGCGCCTCGCCGCCCTGCAGTTCGCGGCGCAGCGCCAGGGCGTTGCGGTACAGCGCGAGCGTCGAACCGGCGTCGGCGTCCTGCGCCTCGACGCTGTAGTGGCCGAACCACAGCGGCTGCGGCAGGTGGGCGCCGCCGTCGCCGAAGCCGTAGGACGTCCCGGTGCGGGTCCACGGCAGCGGCACCCGGCAGCCGTCGCGTCCCACCTCGATGGCGCGGTTGCGGAAGAAGGACGGGTCCTGGCGGGCGGCGTCCGGAATCTCGGAGACCTCCTGCAGGCCGAGCTCCTCGCCCTGGTAGAGGTAGGCCGAACCGGGCAGGGCGAGCAGCAGCATGGTGGCGGCGCAGGCCCGGCGCAGGCCGCGGGCGGCGTCGATCATCGTCGGGTCGCCGCCGGCCAGCAGCCAGTCGCCGCCGTGTTTGCGGATCGGCGTCCCGTCCGGGTTGGCGCCCGGGTAGGGGGTGCCGTAGCGGCTGGCGTGCCGGATCGTGTCGTGGTTGTCCAGCACCCAGGTCACCGACGAGCCGGATTCCGCCGCCACGCTCAGGCAGTCGTCGACGATCCGGCGGTAGGTCGGGGCGTCGTAGTCGCAGAGCAGCAGGTCGAAGAAGAACGACTGGCCCAGGGTGGCCGGGCTGGCGTACCGCGGCACCCGGGACGAGTGCACCGCCGCCTCGGCGACCGCCGTCCGGGGCGGATCGTAGGCGTTGAACACGGTGCGCCACTGCGCGTAGATGTCCTGCACCTCGTCGCGATCCAACGTCGGGTGGCTGCCGTCGCGGGGCAGCACGTCCAGTTCGGCCTGGGTGGGCAGCGGCTCGCTCATGTCCTTGGCGAGCATGTGCGCGGCGTCCACCCGGAAGCCGTCGACGCCGCGGTCGGCCCAGAACCGCAGGGTGGTCAGGAAGTCCTCGTGCACCTCGGGGTTGGACCAGTTCAGGTCGGGTTGCTCCCGGGCGAAGGTGTGCAGGTACCACTGGCCGTCAGGCACCCGGGTCCAGGCCCGGCCGCCGAACAGGGACCGCCAGTCGGTGGGCGGCTCGGCGCCGTCCGGTCCGGTGCCCTCGCGGAAGATGTACCGCTCCCGGGCCGCCGAGCCACGCCCGGCGTCCACCGCCTCGACGAACCAGCGGTGCAGGTTCGAGGTGTGGTTGGGCACGATGTCGATCAGCACCTTGATGTCGTGGGCGTGCAGCGCGGCGACCAGGGCGTCGAAGTCCGCCAGAGTGCCGATCCGCGGGTCGACGTCGCGGTAGTCGATGACGTCGTAACCGCCGTCGGCGAGCTCGGACGGGTAGAACGGGTTCAGCCAGACCGCGTCGATGCCCAGCGAGGACAGGTAGTCGATGCGTGACACGATGCCGCGGAAGTCGCCGATGCCGTCCGCGTTGCTGTCGGCGAAGCTGCGCGGATAGATCTGGTAGACCACCGCCTGGCGCCACCACTGCGCGCCGGAGGTGGGGACGACGGTCTCGTGATCGACGGGGAGGGACACGAAGCGGTTCCTTTCGGAGTCGGAGCGGACGGGTGTCACAGGCGCAGGATGCGGGACTCCCAGGGCGCCAGGGTGGTGGCCGCGGCGTCCGGATGGGTGCCCAGCAGCAACTCGGCGCCGTCGAGGCGGGGGAGCCCGTCGGTGGGGATCTCGACCGGTTCGGAGGAGCAGTTGGCCACCACCAGCAGCGTCTCGTCGCCGTGGGTGCGGGTGAAGGTCCAGAGCTGGTCGTGGTCGGGCAGCAGCAGCTGGAAGCGGCCTTCTTGGACGGTCTCGTTGGAGTGCCGCAGCCGGATGAGTTTCTGGAAGTGGGCGAACACCGAGTCGGGGTCGTGGCGGGCGGCGTCGGCGTTGATCTGGTCGTGGTTGGGGTTGACCGGCATCCAGGGGGTGCCTGTTGTGAAGCCGGCGTTGTCGGTGGCGTCCCATTGGACGGGGGTGCGGGCGTGGTCGCGGCTCTTGGCGGCCAGCGAGCGCAGCACCTGCTCTTCCGACACCCCCGCGGCGGTGGCGAGGGCGTGGTAGTTGAGGGATTCGACGTCGAGGTAGTGCTCGATCCGGGTGAGCGGGGCGTTGGTCATGCCGAACTCTTCGCCCTGGTAGATGTACGGGGTGCCCTTGTGCAGGTGCAGCACGGTGGCCAGGGTCTTGGCCGAGTCGACCCGATGCTCGGGGCTGTCGTCGCCGAACCGGGACACGGCGCGGGGCTGGTCGTGGTTGTCGTAGTAGAGCGAGTTCCAGCCGGCTTCGGCCAGGCCGTCCTGCCAGGAGGCCAGGTTGCCCTTCAGCACCGGGAGCGGCAGGTCGGCCAGGTCCCATTTGTTCCAGCCGACCTGGTCGAGGTTGACGTGTTCGAAGGTGAACACCATGTTCAGTTCGTGCCGGGCCGGGTCGGTGACCCGCTGCGCGACCTCGACGGTCGCGCCCGGCATCTCGCCGACGGTGAGCAGGTTGTGTTCGTCGAGGCCGACCTCGCGGTTCATCTCGGCCAGGAACTCGTCCAGCCGCGGTCCGTTGGCCACCCGGCGCAGGCTGCCCTGGCCGGGCTCGATCGGTCCGCCCGCGGTCAGCTCGGCGGGCTTGGAGATCAGGTTGATCACGTCCATCCGGAAGCCGTCGACGCCGCGGTCGACCCACCAGCGCATCATCGCGTAAACAGCCTGGCGAACGTCCTTGTTCTCCCAGTTCAGGTCGGGCTGGCCGGGGCTGAAGATGCCCAGGTAGTACTCACCGCTGGCCGGGTCGTAGGTCCACGCCGACGGGGCGAACGCGGCGTGGCTGTCGTCCGGTTCGGCACCCGGCGTGCCGGGCTCGCAGCCGGGCCGGGCCGGACGCCAGAAGTACCAGTCCCGCTTCGCCGAGGCCGGGTCACGCGACTGGGCGAACCAGGCGTGTTGGTCGGAGGTGTGGTTCACCACCAGATCCATCACCAGCTTGATCCCGCGCTGGTGCGCGGCCGCGATCAACGCGTCCAGATCGGCCAGCGTCCCGAACAGCGGGTCGACGTCTTGGTAGTCGCTGATGTCGTAGCCGTTGTCCACCTGCGGCGAGCGGTACACCGGCGACAGCCAGATCACGTCCACACCCAACTCGGCCAGATACTCCAGCCGGCTGGTGATGCCGGGGATGTCGCCCACCCCGTCGCCGTTGGAGTCCTGGAACGATCGCGGATAGATCTGATACACCACCGCCGAACGCCACCACCCGTCCGGGCGTCCCGCGAGCTCGGGGTTCGCCGCTGTGTTCATGGTTCTCCTCTCAGGGGCCGCGGAGTGCCGCGCCCCTGCTCGTTGCGGTGGGTGGTGGAAGCTGCTTGTCCGGGAGTTCCCGGGACACAGGTGTGACTCGACGGCGACGCCTGTGGCTGGTGCGACGGGTAAGCCTACTTCGAGGCACGCGCTGGTGGTAGTGCCCCGGCGGAACCCGACGTGCCCTCCTCGCCACCCTTGACGGCGGCCCGGCCGACTTCTATATTCCCTTTTGTCCAGCAACTAGATTTATCTCGATCTGGAGCCTGCTGGCGAGCTTCCAACGGAGGAAACCTGTGCCTGTGTCCCAGCCACCATGAATCGGTGGCGGCTCGGGCGACGATGTCCACACCAGCCGCGGCAGGTCGAAACCTCCCCGCGCCCCTGTGCGCGACCCACCAAGCTGCTCGCCGTCCCTCGACGGCACAGAACCTCCCAACCGCCAGCTTCCAAACCCAACAAGTTAGGAATGAACCACGATGGCCACAGTCTCCTTCCGAAAAGCAACGTTGCAGTATCCAACGCTGGACCGGCCCACGATCAACAAGCTCGACCTCGAGGTCGAGGACGGCGAGTTCGTCTGCGTCGTCGGCCCGTCCGGCTGCGGCAAGTCGACCACCATCCGAATGCTCGCCGGGCTCGAATTCATCACCGGCGGCCGGGTCTACATCGGAGGCAAGGACGTCTCCGCCGTGCCGCCGCGTGACCGCGACATCGCGATGGTGTTCCAGAACTACGCCCTCTACCCGCACATGACGGTCGCCGACAACATCGGCTTCCACCTGATGCTGCAGAAGACCCCCAAGGAAGAGATCCGCAAGCGCGTCGAAGAAGCCGCTGCGCTGCTCGACCTGGGCCAGTACCTCGACCGCAAGCCGGCGAACCTGTCCGGTGGCCAGCGGCAGCGCGTCGCCATGGGTCGCGCCATCGTCCGTCACCCGCAGGTGTTCCTGATGGACGAGCCGCTGTCGAACCTGGACGCCAAGCTCCGGGTGCAGACCCGCACCCAGATCGCCAAGATCCAGCGCCGCCTCGGCGTCACCACCATGTACGTGACCCACGACCAGGTCGAGGCCATGACGATGGCCGACCGGATCGCGGTGCTCAAGGACGGCCTGCTGCAGCAGTACGCCTCGCCGTCCGAGATGTACCACCGCCCGGGCAACGTGTTCGTCGCCGGCTTCATCGGCTCCCCGTCGATGAACCTGCTCGAGTTCGACGTGACCGGCGAGGGCGAGATCGCCTACGGCAACTTCGGCATCCAGCTCGGCCCGGCGCAGCGCGCCGCGCTGACCGGCAAGAAGGTCGTGGTGGGCAGCCGTCCCGAGGGCTACTACGTGCTCGGTCACGGTGAGCCCGGCGTCCACGCGACCATCGACGTCGTCGAGGATCTCGGCAACGACGTCTACCTGTACCTGAGCACCGAAGAGGCGGAGCCGCGGGCGATCACCGTGCGCCGCCCGGGTGGCTCGGTGCACCACGTCGGCGAGGGCATCACCCTGCGTCCCTCGCGCGCCGCGATGCACGTCTTCGATCAGGCCACCGGACTGCGGCTGCCCGACTACGACGGCGACGGCGCTCTGCCCGGTAAGGAAATCTGAGGTGGCGGGCGCATTCACCCGCAGGTCCCTCCTGCGCGGCGCCGGAGCCGCGGCCCTGGTGGCCGCCAGCGGTGTCTCGCTCTCGGCCTGCGGCAACACTGCCGGGGGAGTGCCGATCCGGTTCTCGGCGACCAAGCGTGAGACGGTCAAGTACTGGAACGACGTGGTCGCCAAGTACAACGCGAGCCAGTCGGAATACAAGATCATGCGCGAACTCAGCACCAACCTGGTGGCCGACTTCGTCCGTGACACTCCGGTCCCGGTCGGCGTCGCGGGCTTCGACATCAAGTTCGGCAGCTACGTCCAGCGCGGCGTGCTCGCGGATCAGCGCAACAACCCCGTCGTGCAAACGCTGCGTCCCGACGCGATCGAGTTCTCCCAGCAGTTCGGCACCTACAAGGACGACATCAGTTCGCTGCCGTACTCGATCGCCGGGCAGGGCGTGATCTACAACAAGGAGCTGTTCGACAAGGCTGGCGTCTCGATTCCGACGAAGTGGAGCGAGGTTCTCGCCGCGTGCGAGACCTTCAAGTCCAAGGGCATCACTCCGTTCATCGGCACCTTCAGCGACCTGTGGACGATCGAGCAGGGCCTGTTCAACTACGCCTTCGGCGGCATGCTCGATGTTTCGGACTTCTTCAAGAAGCTGAACGCGCAGGGCACCAAGACCGGGCCCGACGCGCCGGTCTCGTTCACCAAGAGCTTCAAGGAGCCGCTGGAGAAGATCAAGTTGCTGCTGCCCTACTTCAACGCCGACGCGAAGAACATCGCGTACGACCAGGGCAACCGCGACTTCGGCCAGGGCAAGGCCGCCATGCTGATGCAGGGTCCGTGGGCCTATGCGGGCATTCTCGACGCGAACCCCAACTTCAAGGGTGGGATGTTCCCGTTGCCGATGACCGAAGACCCGTCGAAGATCGTGGTGACCGCGAACCTCGACCTGACGGCTTTCACCCCGGCCTCCGGCAAGGGCGCCACGCGTGACGGCGCGCTGAAGTTCCTGGACTACATCATGAAGCCCGAGGTCATGCACGACTACAACGCGCAGAATCAGGCGTTCTCGACCGATAAGGACGCTCCCAAGCAGGACGACCCGAAGGTCTCCGACCTCAACGAGTACATGCTCAGCGGTCGGTACGTGCAGGGCCCGGCGCTGTACATTCCGGCGGCCATCCCGAAGCAGACGTACATGCAGGAGTACTTCTACGGCGGCAGCGTGGACGATTTCGTGTACAAACTCGATCGAGACTGGACGCGGCTGGCCATCCGGCTGGCGGCCTGAGCCGACAAGGAAGGAGTCTCACTATGTCGAATACCCAAACCCCTGCGTCGGCTCAAGCGACTGAGGAGTTCGTGGAGTTGCCGCCCGGACAGGTCGACCCGGGCTTGCCGAAGAAGAAGCCGGCGCTCGCGCACTATCTGATGGTGCTGCCCGCGCTGCTCGGCTTCACGCTGTTCATCGTCGTCCCGGCAATCCAGGGTGCGTTCTACAGCTTCACCAACTACGCCGGCTACGGCGACTGGCACTTCATCGGCTTCGCGAACTACATCGCGATGTTCCAGGATCCGAACGTCGGCCAGGCGTACACCTTCACCCTGATCTTCGCGATCGTCACCACGCTGCTGCTCAACGCGATCGCGCTGTTCCTGGCCGTGCTGCTGAACTCGAAGACCAAGTGGCCGAACCTGTGGAAGGGCATCTACTTCATTCCGATGGTGCTCTCCGGCCTGGTCGTGTCGTACTGCTTCCAGTACCTGATGAACCAGTCGATTCCCAAGATCATCACCTGGGGTCCGCTCGGCGAAGGCATTCTGACCAACGCCAACTGGGCCTGGCTCGGTGTCGTCTTCGTCACGCTCTGGGCCAGCTTCCCCGGCACGGTGATCATCTACCTGGCCGGCCTGTCCTCGATCGGCGGGGAGGTCTACGAGGCCGGCGAACTGGACGGCGCCACGGCGTTCGGCCAGTTCCGGCATATCACGTTGCCGCTGCTCGGGTCGTTCATCGTGATCAACACCGTGCTCGGCCTGAAGAACCTGCTCAACGCCTACGACATCATCATCGGCCTCACCAACGGCGGCCCCAGTGGTGCCACCACCTCGATCGCCATGTCGATCACGTCAACCGTCGCCAGCAGTGACGTCGCCTACGGCAGCGCCAACGCCATGGTGTTCTTCGTCGTCACGATCCTGCTGTCGGTCGCTCAGCTGGGCGTCGTCAAGCTGATGGGAGAGAAGAAGTAATGACTGCAATCGCCAACCAGCCGGAGGCCGAAGAGGACTTCGGTCCGGAACTCAAGCCGCCGCGCCCGTACAACCTGACCGTGACGACGGTGCTCGCCGTCGGGTCGCTGGTCGTCCTGGTGCCGCTGTACTTCATCCTCGCCATGTCGCTCAAGACCGGTGCGAACAGCGATGCCGGTGCCGGCTTCGCCTTCCCGTTCGACGCGGCCTTCGGCAACTTCGCCGCGGCCTGGGAGATGGTGAATGCGCCGGTCGCGTTCACCTGGAGCGTCATCATCAGCGCGATCGCGGTGGTCGGGAACATCCTGATCCCGTCCATGTTCGCCTGGGCGGTCGTCCGCAACTGGGACCACCCGCTGTTCCGGTACAGCTACGTCGCCCTGTTGGCCGGCATGTTCATCCCGTTCGTGGTGCTGGTGCTGCCGCAGATCAAGCTGATGGCCGCATTCAAGCTGGACAATCCGTTCGGCGTCGCGATCCTGCACATCATGTTCGGGCTGGCGTTCAACTCGCTGATGTTCTACGCCTACATCCGCAACCTGCCGGTGGAACTGGAAGAGAGCGCGGCGCTGGACGGCGCCACGCCGTTCACCATCTTCCGCAAGGTGGTCTTCCCGCTGCTCTCGCCGATGGCGGCGACGGTCGGCATCTTCGCGTTCCTCAACTCGTGGAACGACTACATGATGCCGTCGCTGATCATCGCCGACGTCACCATGCAGACGCTGCCGGTGGTGCAGGCCTCGTACCGCGATGCGCTCTCGTTGAACATCAACGTGGCGTTCGCGTCCTACGCCCTGGCCATGATCCCGGCGATCGTCGGCTACCTGATCGGCCAGCGCTGGATCATCGCCGGCGTCATGCGCGGTTCCATCAAGTGATCCGGGTGACGGGGGTGGGCGGCCACGGCGGCGCCCGCCCCCGTCCTCGTCGGACAGCACAGGCCAGGCCGCAGCGACGCGGCTAACGATGGGAAGTAAATGTACCCATCACACGAATTTCGCTCCGGGTAGGCTTCCGCACGTTCACACCGACGGTCAAGGGGGACTTCAGCGCATGAACCTCACCGCCGGACAGTTGCGCCAACGCGCCAGCACCTCCGCCGTGCTCGACTTCGCCTGGGACGCCGGGGTCTTCCGCGCCGACCACGTCATCGCCGCACTCGGCCTGACCCGGTCGACGGCGCTGGCCGCGCTCGACACGCTCATCGAACTGGGGCTGATCAGCGAGCTACCCAGCGCCGGACCCGAGGACGGCTACCGGCTCGGACGCCCGGCGCGCCGCTTCGAGTTGCGCGCCGAGGCGGGCGTGATCATCGGCGTCGACGCCGGCGAGCGCTACTTCACCGCCATTGTCGCCGACCTCACCGGGCAGATCCTGGCGCGACGCTTCGTCGACGTAGGTCGCTGCCCGGAGGAGTCGGGGACGGCGCTCAACGAACTCGACCCGCGGCGGCGCAGCGCGGCCGCCCTTCACCTGATCGACGAGGTGCTGACGTCCGCGGGACGAACCCGCGCCGACGTGATCGGGGTCGGCGTCGGGGTGCCCGCTCCGGTCGACGCCGACGGTGTCTCGCCGGTCCATCCCTCCGGGTTCTGGCAATACATGAACGCGAACCTGCAGGGCGTGCTCACCGCGGAGTTCCCCGCCGTCCGGGTGGAGAACGACGCCGCCCTGGCCGCGGTCGCCGAGGGCAGCATCGGCGTGGCGCGCGGTCATGACGACTTCATGGCCATGCTGGTCGGACGCCGGCTCGGCTCCGGGGTCTTCCTGGACGGCCGGCTGGTCCGCGGCGCCAACGGGGGAGTCGGTGAGCTCGAGGGCTTCATGTACGTCCCCGGGATAGGAAGCACCCACGGCATCGGCGTCCGGGCCGAGTGGTGGCTGCGCAACGCGCTCGAGCAGAGGGACATCCCCGCGGACCACCCATGGGCGCAACTGAGCGGCGACGAACTGACCGCGGAGGCGGCGCTCGCCGTCGCCAGCCTGGACGACCCCGTCTCCCGGCCGCTGCTGGAGGAACTCGGCAGCAAGCTGGGCCGGATCTGCAATGTGGTGTCCCGGTTCTACGACCCCGGCCTGATCGTGGTCTGCGGCGCCATGGCCGGTGCGCTGGCCGACGTGATCGAGATCGCCCGCGGCCACGTCCGGGCGGAATCGGAGCTCCCTCCGCCGGAGATCGTCGCCTCCCAGTTCGGCGGCGACATCGTCTCGCTGGGTGCGGTCTCGGCCGCCCGCGAGGCGGCCCAGGCGATCGCCCTCACCCTGTTCTCCGAGCGCAATCAGGGCGAGTCGGCCGAGCTCTGAGCCCGCCACACCCGGTCCGGTCGGCCGTGGTCTCGCCGCGCTGCCGGGACGTCGCCGGTGCGCGCCGGGCGGCCTGCGGCCCATAGGCTGGACGCATGTCCTCGCCCGGCCCTGGCCACGTTCCCGAATCCGTCACCGAACCGGCGGCGCCCGCGTCCCTGCCCGTCGACGCCGACTGGTGGCGGCAGGCGGTGGTCTACCAGATCTACCCGCGCAGCTTCGCCGACAGCGACGGCGACGGCCTGGGCGACCTGGCCGGCATCGTCCAGCGCGCCGACTACCTCGCCGAACTCGGCGTGGACGCGGTCTGGCTGAGCCCGTTCTACCCCTCCGCGCTGGCCGACGGCGGCTACGACATCGCCGACCACCGCTACGTGGATCCGCGGCTGGGCACGCTGGCCGACTTCGACGCCCTGGTCGCCGCCCTGCAGGCCCGCGGCATCCGGGTGGTGGTCGACATCGTGCCGAACCACACCTCCGACCAGCACCCGTGGTTCGTCGAGGCGCTGCAGGCCGGCCGCGGCTCCGAGGCCCGCGACCGCTACCTCTTCCGGGAGGGCACCGGCCCCGAGGGCGGCGAGCCGCCGACCGACTGGGTGTCCTCCTTCGGCGGCCCGGCCTGGGAGCGGGTGGCGGACGGACAGTGGTATCTGCACACCTTCGCGGTGCAGCAGCCCGACCTGAACTGGTCCCGCGCCGACGTCCGCGACGACTTCCTGGCCACCCTGCGGTTCTGGGCCGACCGGGGTGTGGACGGCTTCCGGGTCGATGTGGCGCACCTGCTGACCAAGGACCTGTCCGAGCCGCTGCCGTCGGCCGCCGAGCTGCGCGGCATTCCGGTCGACGGCAAGCATCCGACGGTGGACCGCGACGACGTCCACGAGATCTATGCGCAGTGGCGGCAGGTGTTCAACTCCTACGATCCGCCGCGC
This sequence comes from Micropruina sp., assembly GCF_047607385.1. Classification (GTDB taxonomy): domain Bacteria; phylum Actinomycetota; class Actinomycetes; order Propionibacteriales; family Propionibacteriaceae; genus Micropruina. The sequence goes on along the minus strand of NZ_JASGDE010000122.1, from coordinate 1,802 downwards.
AGCGCGGTCGCCGAGGCCTGGGTGGATCGTTCCCGGATCCCGCTCTACGCCCGCCCGGAGAGCCTCGGGCAGGCGTTCAACTTCGACCTGCTGCGCGCCGACTTCGACGCCGCCCAGTTCCGCCGGATCGTCACCGACTGCCTGGAACTGGCCGCGCAGACCGGCTCGTCCAGCACCTGGGTGCTGTCCAACCACGACGTGGTCCGGCACCCCACCCGCTACGGGCTGCCGGCACCCGACCGGGACGCCGAGGGCCGCCAGGTCGCCCGGGCGGGCGCCGCCTGGCTGGCCTCGGGCGGGACGGAGCCGGTGCTGGACCGGGACGGCGGGGTGCGCCGGGCCCGGGCCGCGACGCTGTTCGTGCTCGGCCTGCCCGGTTCCGCCTACCTCTACCAGGGCGAGGAGCTGGGACTGCACGAGGTGGCCGAGATCCCCGCCGACCGCCGGCAGGATCCGACCTTCTTCCGCACCGCAGGTGCCCAGGCCGGACGGGACGGCTGCCGCGTCCCGCTGCCGTGGACCCGCGGCGGCACCGCCCTCGGATTCAGCGCGGCGCCGCCGCACCTGCCGCAGCCGGCCTGGTTCGCGGACTTCAGCGTCGAGGCGGAGCAGGCCGACGAGGCGTCCACGCTCCGGCTGTACCGGCGGGCCCTGGCCTTGCGGCATCGCTACCGCACCGCGGAAGAGCTGGAGTGGCTGGAGACCGGACGCGACGACGTGCTGCGGTTCCGGCGTCCGAACGGCTGGGAGGTGATCACCAACTTCGGCACCGAGCCGTTCGAGATCGGGGCCGGGGAGGTGCTGCTGACCAGCACGGAATCGGCGGACGGTGTGCTGCCGGGGGAGGCGACCGCCTGGCTGGTGCGTCCGGCGTCCTGAACCGTTCGGACGCCGCGGGGTGTCAGCGCGGGCCGTGTCCGGCGCGGCGGCGGTTGGCGTCCCGGGTGTGCCGGGGCAGCAGGAACAGGTCGACCGCGCAGCCGATGCCGGCCAGGATCAGGCCCAGCCCGTAGGCGGGGCCGAACAGCACGGTGGTGAGCAGATAGGCCATGCCCCAGCCCGGGCGGTTGAGATAGAAGTGGTGGGTGCCGAACAGGCCGAGCAAGAGCAACAGCAGATAGGCCACGACGGTCGACTTCGCGCCGGCCGCGGCCCGGACGGCGGGCTGACGGGTGATCCGGTGGGCCTGCGGCATCGGTGCCCGGGACGGCTGCGGGTGGCCGGCATAGGCCGGCCGCTGCGGCTGGTGGAGGTGTGCCGGCGCGACCGGCTCCGGTCGAGTCGGCGGGTGCCAGCGCGGTTCCTCCGGCAGCCAGGGCTCGTACGGGACGGTCACCCGGGCGATGGTATAGGGCGCCCGGGCGGGTTCGGGAAGGCCTCGGGCGAGTCGTCCCGTTCGTCGGACAACGGCGAACCCCGCAGTCAACCCACGATCGACGGGATGCCGGACGGAGCGTCGTCGGAGCGGGTTCGGCACAGTGTGGCATAATCAGCCCAGGACGAGTTCGCGACGCGGACTCATCAGATCCGGCACCGGCGAGGTGACAGCTCGACGGCCAGACCGACTCAACCGCGACGGAGACGACCGCGGGGGTTGGTGCAGCGGATCCAGTCCACAGGCTTCGCCACTTCGGTGGCCACATCGCGCGGCGCCCCCTCGCCGCTGAAGGAGAGCACATGCTCGACACTGATTCACCCACACCCGCGGCCGACGATTCGGCAGAGCAGGCCACCCCGCCGCGTCGCCGCCGGTCCGCCAGCCGCCCCGCCGGTCCGCCCGCGCCGAGCCCGGCGCCCGAGGT
>NZ_JASGDE010000121.1:0-15890 GCF_047607385.1 Micropruina sp. | reverse complement strand
GGGCTGGTCGGCCGGTGCGGCGTCCGGGCTCGGCTCGGCGGGCGGGTCGGCGGCCGGTTCCGGCGCCGCGACGGGCGGGGTTCCGGTCGGCGACTCCGGGCTGACCGGGGACGCGGCCACCGGTTGTGGGTGGTTCAGCACCTGGCCGTGCAACAGCACCACGGTACGGGCCGGGACGCTGATGGTGGCCCCGACGCCCAGCGGGCGATGCGGCAACTCGCAATCCAGTCCGGTGTGCGCCACGATCTTCCAGCCCACCGACCAGGGCTGGCCGGGCAGGGTGACCTCGACCGGGGCGTCCCCGCCGTGCACGAAGATCAGGAACGCCTCGTCCACGTCGCAGACGTACTGGCCCAGGGTGCGGCGGCCGTGATCGTGCCAGTCGTCGATGGTCATCTCGGTGCCGTGCTCGGAGAACCAGGCCACCTCGGCCCGGCCCAGGCCCTCGCCGTCGCTGTCGCGCACCTCGCGGTGACTACGGAATTCGGGGTTGCGCAGCACCGGGTGCTCGGCCCGCAGCCGCAGCAGCGTGCGGGTCAGCTCGATCTGCCCGCCCCATTCCTCGGCGGTGTGCCAATCGACCCAGGACACCGGGGAGTCCTGGCAGTAGGCGTTGTTGTTGCCCTGCTGGGTGCGGCCCATCTCGTCGCCGGCGGTGATCATCGGCACGCCGGCCGACAGCAGCAGCATCGCCATCATGTTGCGGGCGTCGCGCTGCCGGGCGGCGTCGATCGCCGGGTCGTCGGTCTCGCCCTCGAAGCCGTGGTTCCAGGACCGGTTGTCGTCGGCGCCGTCTCGGTTGTGTTCGGCGTTGGCCTCGTTGTGCTTCAGGTCGTAGGTGACCACGTCGCGCAGCGTGAAGCCGTCGTGGGCGGTGACGAAGTTGATCGAGCTGGTGGCGGGGCGTCCCTCGTGGTCGAAGGTGTCGGACGACCCGGACAGCCGGGTGGCCAGCTCCTGGACGCCGTGGGTGGCGCCGCGCCAGAAGTCGCGGGTGTAGCCGCGGAAGTGGTCGTTCCACTCCGACCAGCCCTTGCCCCAGCGTCCGACCTGATAGCCGTAGGGGCCCAGGTCCCAGGGCTCCGCGATCATCACCTTGCCGGCCAGCACCGGGTCGGCGGCGATCTGCTGCTTGAACGGGTGGTCCTGGTGGACGTGGTGCTCGGCATTGCGGATCAGCGTGGTGCACAGGTCGAACCGGAAGCCGTCCACGCCCATGTCGGTGGCCCAGTAGCGCAGCGAGTCGAGCACCAGCTGCAGCACCCGCGGGTTCGAGGTGTCCACCGCGTTGCCACAGCCGGTGACGTCGTAGTCGTTGCGGTTGTCGCTGGTCAGCCGGTAGTAGCCGCCGTGGTCGATGCCGCGGAAGGACAGCGTCGGACCGTCGTGCCCGCCCTCGCCGGTGTGGTTGTAGACCACGTCCAGGATCACCGCGATGCCGGCCTCGTGCAGCTTGCTGACCATGTGCTTGAACTCGGTGACCTGCCCGCCCAGGGAGCCGGCGGTGGCGCTGGCGTAGGGGGCGTGCGGGGCGAAGAAGCCGAGGGTGTTGTAGCCCCAGTAGTTGAGCAGGCCGCGTCCGATGTGGAACGGCTCGGAGACGAAGTGCTGCAGCGGCAGGAACTCCACGGCGTTGATGCCGGTCTCCACCAGATGCTGGATGACCGCGTCGTCGGCGAAACCGGCGTAGGTGCCGCGCAACCCCTCGGGCACCTCGGGGTGCCGCTGGGTGTAGCCCTTGAGATGGGTCTCGTAGATCACCATCTTCTCCAGCGGCAGCGGCTCGGCCAGCGGGGTGGGCGGCGGCGTGTCGGCCACCACCACGCTCAACGGCACCGCCCCGAAGGAGTCGGTGGTGTCGCTCTCGAAGTTCGATTCGGTGGTGTGGTCGCTGATCGGGCCGCGATAATCGACGAAGCCGGTGATCGCCCGGGCGTACGGGTCGAGCAGCAGCTTGGCCGGATTGAACCGGCGGCCGTCGTCCGGGTTCCACTCGCCGTGCACCCGGTAGCCGTAGCGCTGGCCGGCCTCGATGTCGGGCACGAAGCCGCTCCAGATGCCCTCGTCGGGATTGAGCGTGAGGTCGACGTTGGTCTGCCGCTCCTCGGCGTCGACCAGCGCCAACTCGACGCGGCTGGCCCGCGGGGCCCACAAAGCGAATTCCGCGCCGCCGGAGCGCAGATGCGCCCCCAGCGGGACGGTGGTGGCCGGTGCGCTGGGCACGGGCTCGGTCATAGGCTGCCTTCGGTCGGTGGACGAGACGCACCGCGACGCGGCGGCTGAAACGGCCGCCACCGCGGAGTATCGGCTTCATATAGTGCCGCAAGAGGGTGACGAAGCAAGCATCGACCGGCCTGGGCGGCGTCGCTCACAGAGAGCTCACAGCCAACGGACAGGAGGCGTGATGACGGAGCGGGTCTATCTGGACCATGCCGCGGGGGCGCCGCTGTTGCCGCGGGCGCGCGAAGCCATGGACGCGGTCTGGACGCTGCCGGGCAACCCGTCGTCGCTGCACACTGCGGGCCGAACCGCCCGCCGGCTACTGGAGGAGAGCCGGGAGTCGGTGGCGGAATGCCTGGGCGCGCGGCCCAGCGAAGTGGTCTTCACCTCGGGTGGAACCGAGGCCAACAACCTGGTGCTGCTGGGGGCTGCCGGTTCGCGGCCGGAGCGGCCCCGGCTGGCGATCGGCGGCGGCGAGCACCCGTCGGTGGCCGGCGTCGTGGAGCGGCTGCCGGACCGGGTGGACGTGTTGCCGCTGGCGGCGTCCGGACGACTGGCGGACGGGGCGGAGGTCGCGATCGGCACCGGGACCGCGCTGGCGTCGGTGATGTCGGTCAACAACGAGACCGGGGTGGTGCAGCAGCTGGACGCGGTGATCGCCCGGGCCCGCGAGGTCGGCGCCTGGGTGCACACCGATGCGGTCCAGGCGTTCGGGCATCTGCCGCTGGACTTCGCCGCGCTGGGCGTGGACGCGATGACGGTGACGGCGCACAAGCTCGGCGGACCGGTCGGGATCGGCGCCCTGGTGATCCGGCGGGAGCTGACCCTGGCCGCGCCGGGTTTCGGCGGCGGGCAGGAGCGCCGGGTTCGCTCCGGCACCGCGATGACCGCGTTGGCTACGGGTTTCGCCGCCGCCGCCCGGGTCGCTGTGGGTGACTTGGCGGCGGAGGCCGGCCGGTTGGCCGGGCTGCGGGAGGCGCTGCTGCGCGGCATCATGACGGGTGTCGCTGACGTCGCCGTGAACGGCGAGGCACCGGTCAGTCCGGCGATCCTGAACGTCACCTTCGCCGGCTGCCGGGCCGACGATCTGCTGCTGATCCTGGACGCCGCGGGCATCGACTGTTCGACCGGATCGGCCTGCACCGCGGGCGTCCATCAGCCCAGCGAGGTGCTGCTGGCGATGGGTCGCAGCGTCGACGAGGCGTCCGCGTCGCTGCGCTTCTCGCTGGGGCGCACCACCGATTCCGCGGCCGTCGAACGCGTGCTGACGGTGCTTCCGGACGCGGTGGGCCGGGCTCGGGCGGCGTTCGGATAGGACGTCCGGCCAGCCCGGGCGAGAGTATTCACATCGTGATGAAATCGTTATGGAAGCTGTGCAAAGGGATCGCGCCGCAAGGGTCAGGCCACATGGTCGAACTTGCGAACCACGGGAAGGCCGGCGGCCCGTTCCGCGGCGAGGTCGTAGGCCGACTGCATCGCGAGCCACGCCCGAGCGGTGCTGACGCCTGCCTGCTCCAGCCGCACCGCGAGGTTGGGGCTGATCCGGGCGTGTCCGTGCAGCACCCTGCTCAAGGTCACCCGAGAAATACCGAGCCGCGAGGCAGCGTCAGCGACACCCAGACCGAGGTCGGCCAGCACGTCTTCACGCAGGATCTCTCCAGGGTGCACCGGGTTCATCATCGCCATCATGGTCACCTCCCTCAGTGGTAATCGACCACCATGCATCGAGAGTCGCCCGCCGTCCAGCCTGCCGTCGGGTTCGGCCGGCGGCGCGCCGTAGAATGCTCCGGTGCGTGTTCTGGCGGCCATGTCCGGTGGTGTCGACTCCGCGGTTGCGGCCGCGCGGATGGTCGACGCCGGACACGACGTCACCGGCGTCCATCTGGCCCTGTCGAAGAACCCGCAGACCTATCGTTCCGGGGCTCGCGGCTGCTGCTCGCTGGAGGACTCCCACGATGCCCGCCGGGCCGCCGACGTGCTGGGCATCCCGTTCTACGTGTGGGACTTCTCCGACCGGTTCGCCGCCGACGTGGTGGACGACTTCCTGGCCGAGTACGCCGCCGGCCGGACGCCGAACCCGTGCCTGCGCTGCAACGAGAAGATCAAATTCGCCGCCGTGCTGGAGCGCGGGATCGCCCTCGGCTTCGACGCCATCGCCACCGGGCACTACGCCGTGCTGCGCGAGGCGGACGGCCGCACCCAGCTGTGGCGCTCGGCCGAGGCGGCCAAGGACCAGAGCTACGTGCTCGGCGTGCTCGACCAGCGCCAGCTGAGCCGCTGCCTGTTCCCGCTCGGCCACGACACGGCGAAGGCCGACGTCCGGGCCGAGGCGGCGGCGCGCGGGCTGTACCTGGCCAAGAAGCCGGACAGCCACGACATCTGCTTCATCCCCTCCGGCGACACCGCCGGGTTCCTGAACCGGCACCTGGGCACGTCCGAGGGCGAGTTCGTGGACACCGCCGGTGAGGTGGTCGGCGCGCACAGCGGCAGCCACCAGTTCACCGTCGGACAGCGCCGCGGGCTGCATCTCGGCGTTCCGGCGGCGGACGGACGCCCGCGCTACGTGCTCGGCATCGAGCCGGCCGGCAACCGGGTGGTGGTGGGTCCGCACGAGGCGCTCGCGGTGGGCCGGATCGACGGCATCCGCCCGACCTGGGCCGAGCAGCCGGTGTACGGGCCGTGGCGCGGCCTGGTGCAGGTGCGGGCGCACGGCGAGCCGATGCCGGCCACCATCGACGGACGTCCCGACGGCGTCAGCGTGCTGTTGGACGACCCGGCGCACGGCATCGCCCCTGGCCAGGCCGTGGTCTGCTACGACGGCGACCGGGTGGTCGGCTCGGCCACCATCGCCGCGACCGGGCGCTGATCGTGGTCGGCGTCACCGGCGCCGGGTCGCTGCCCGGCACCGATTTCCCCGCGGCCGTCCGGCTGGTGATGGACGTCCTGGGCGGCGACGGCGGCATTCCGCATCTTCCCGAGTTGCCGGCCCGCGGCCCGTGGGCGTCCCTGATCGGACGCGGCACCGCGGTGCTGACCGAGCTGCCGGTCGAACTGGTGGCGGGCGAGTGGCGGCTCGGCGATCATCCCGGCATCGACCAGCGCCGCGCCCAGGCCACCCTGCGCGACGACCTGGACCGGTTCGAGGAGGAGGCCCACGACTACACCGGCACGGTGAAGCTGCAGGTGGCCGGTCCCTGGACGCTGGCCGCGTCACTGTTCCTGCCGCTGGGCGGACGGGTGCTCGGCGACCGCGCCGCCCGCCGGGATCTGGCCCAATCGCTGGCCGACGGGGTGGCTGAATTGCTGGCCCAGGCTCGCCGGCGGCTGCCGTCCGCCACCATCGTGCTGCAGCTGGACGAGCCGTCCTTGCCCGCGGTGCTGAACGGCGCGGTGCCGACCGAGGGCGGCTACTTCCGGCACCGGGCGGTGCATCCGCCGGAGGTTGCCGAGGCGCTCCGGCCGCTCGCCGAGGCGACGGCGTCCGGTGTGCTGCACTGCTGTGCACCCGGTCTCGGTGTGGACCTGGTGCGGGCCGCAGGGTTCGGGGCGGTGGCTCTCGACCAGGACCTGATCGCCGACGTCGACGCGCTGGCCCAGGCGGTGGACGACGGGCTCCAGCTGTACCTGGGTTGCCTGCCCACCGCGGGTGCCGCCCGGGACTGGCGTCCGGACGACCTGGTCCGCCGGGTGCTGGGGCTGCTGCGTCCGCTCGAACTGGGACCGGTGCTGGCCGACCGGTTGGTGCTGACCCCGGCCTGCGGCTTGGCCGGGTTCTCGCCGCGACAGGCGTCGTCCGCGCTGGCAGCGCTGCGCCGGGCGTCCGAACTGGTGGACGAGGCGCTGCGCCAGTAGCGCGGGGCACCCGCCTCGCCACCCCTCCGCCTGACCGGAACGTGGCGATGTCGAGATCGCTCGCCGATGGTGGGAAGGTGCGCGGATTTCGGGTTGGGACACGAGATCGGCGAGGTTTCCCACCATCGGACGGCGATGTCGAGATCGCCGAACCCGTCGCAGCCGTGGAATCGAGATCGCCGAACCCCGTCGCAGCCGTGGAAGGAGCCTGGATGCCGAAGCCGTCGGAGGGCCCGCCTTCCTGGCCGGTGCCAGGCTCCGGTCATCCTTCCCGGGTCTGCATCCTCATCGCGAGCGCGGTGACGCCGTCCGGATAGAACGGCGGATTGCTCTCGGCCAACTCGCTGAGCCGGTACCACCGGGCGACGGAGTCGTTGTCGAGCACCGGAAGGGTCGCGGTGACCGGCAGTTGTTCCAGTTCGGGACAACGAACGGCGAACACATGCACGATCTCATGGCCCGGAACACCGGCGATCTCGTACAGGTTCTCGGTGACGGCGAGAAGCTCGGTGGTGGTGAGCTCGACACCCAACTCCTCCCGGAACTCGCGGCGCAGCGCCTGCTCGGCCCGCTCGCCGAACTCGATCCCGCCGCCGATGGCGCGGACGAATCGATGGTGACCGGGGATGACGGCATGTTCCTCGGCCATTGCCCAGCCGTCGCGGATCAGCAGCCCGACGGCGATGTTGCGGATGGCTGAAGTCATCCGGCGAGCGTAGCGAAGGTCCCGGTACGGGAACCCCGGACACCGCGGTCCCGTGGTCCGCTGCTTGCCTATAGTCACCGGCATGATCATCTGGCGGGGTTGGGGCATTCTGACGATCCTGATCGCCGGTGCCTGCATTGGACTGGGCACGGCGATCGCGGTGGTGAATCCGGCGCTGACGCCGGTGTTCATCGGGCTGATGCTGATCGCCGGCGGCGTGGGCACCTGGTTCTTCGGGGATTGGCTGAACCAGAAACGCCCGATCGCCGAATTCGACCGCTGGTACGCCGGGCGCCGGGACGAGATCGCCGCCCAGGTGCGCGGCGGCGCCTACAGCAATGTGCCGGATCCGCAGCGACCCGGGCAGCTCGCCGACCCGTGGGCGGTGGGGGAGTACGTGCTCAACCAGGAGAGCGTGAAGGTGCGCGCCGCGCTGACCAACCGGCACTCGCTGTTCTTCATCCCGATGCAGTACCTGGGTTTCCTGATGGGTGGAATCGGCATCGTCCTGATGATCACCGGCATCTTCCGAGGGTTCTAGGCGAGCGCCGATTTCGCTGCTCCGTCCGGTCGCGCAGCAGGGCTGCGGTGGCGTCGGCGTGCGCCCACTCGGCCCAGGCCAGCGGCGTCGTCCCGTGTTCCCGGTCGACGATGTCCGGGTCGGCGCCGGCGTCCAGCAAGGCGCGCACCATTTCCACATCGCCCAGCCATGCCGCCTGGTGCAGCAGGGTGCGTCCGTCGACCAGCGCGTTCAGGTCGACGCCCCGTCCGGCGGCGTCGGCCACCCCGGACGGCGTCCCGATCCGATCCTGCGGACGCGGTGGGCGCCGGCGTCGCCACGGTGAGGTTCCGGACGTGCCCTCGCCGAAGCCGTACTCGGCCAGCAGCCGCAGCCGAGCCTCGAAGCCGTGGTCGGCGGCCCAGTCCACCTGTCGGGCCACCATCTCGGCCGGGGTTTCCAGTGCGTCACCGAGCCGGTGCTGCCAGACCCCACCGTCGCCGCGTCCGAGGCCGGCAGAGAGCAGGACGCGGAGATGGCTGTCGTCGCGGTTGAACATCCGGTTGTAGAGGGTCTGGGCGTCGTTGGGATCGGCGCCGCGATCGAGCAACAGCCCGGCCAGTTCCACGCCGAGCGGATGCCGGGGCTGTCGTCCGGGACCATCCTCGCCCTCGCCGAAGCAACCGGACAGCACCGTGAACGGGGTCGGCAATCCGTGCCAGAGATACCCGGTGTTCGGGTCGGCGCCGGCGTCCAGCAGCGCCCGGGCCGTGCCCAGCGGGTCCTGCTGAGGCACGCGTGAGTAGGCGAGATACATCAGCGGCGGCCATCGCCACGGGCCGCCCTCGGTCTGTGCGCGACGCGGCTCGCGAGCCAATTGCTCGCGCACCGCGAAGGAGTCGCCGATCGCCGCCGCGGCGTGGATGCTGCGCTCCGGCAGGGACGGTTCGGCGCGCAGCAGCCGGCCCGCCTCGGCCCAGCGGGCGGGCTCGTCCGCGCCGCTGTAGCCGAGGCAGCCGAGGGTCAAGAACCTGGCGACCGGGTCATCGACGTCGTCGGCGGGCGGCTCCCGGCGCAGCGGCGTCGCGACGGCGAGGTAAGCACGCAGCCGCGGCCAGCTGGTGAAGCCGTAGTGCCGGGCGAGCACCAGTTGGGCGGCGCTCAGGGTGAAGCTCGGCAGGTCGGGGACGCCGTCCGGGTGGTGGCGGGCGGCCAGTGCCAGCGCGTCGGCGTCGCCGCTGCGGACGGCTCGCTGCAAGCGGCGGGCATCCCGCCGGAAGCGTTCCAGATCGGGGCTGGTGGGCAGGGACAAGGCCATCGGGGCCTCCTCTCGTCAGCCCGCGGTCCGCTGCGTCGGGCCGAAAGGAGGTCGGGCCGGAACACCGTGCATCAGCCAGGAGGGCTGAGCCCCTTCCCGCGGACCGGTGGCGTCCTGACCGCCGGGTCACAGCGTACTCCGAGGCTGTCGCAGATCGTGTCGGTGCGGCCTCATAGGGTGACCCCATGGCTGGATGGATCACCTTCGCTCCCGACGAGAACAACCCGGAGCCGACCGGCGCGGCACTCGAAGCGGGGCTGGCCGCCGAGCTGGCGGCGAATCTGAACGCGGTGCTGGCGATGGCCGCGCGGGCCGTGCCGTCGCGGACGTCGGCGACCGCACGCCTGATCGAGGCACACCTCGGCGTGCCGGTCACCGACGCGACCGTGGTCGGCGCCGACTGGCCGCTGTGGCGGCACGCGTCGGTGCAGCGTGCCGTCGACGCCTACCTGGGCGCCGAGGCCGACTGGTTCGGCCTGGCTGTCCCGCATGCGGAACACCAGGAACTTTCCGATCTGCTCCATCATGAGTCCCGCTCCGGAAGCGAGACGATCGCGCGACCGCAATGGGTCGAGGTGGCGGTCGGTCCCGACACCATGAGCGACGTGGTCAAGCTGGGGCTGGTGACCACACAGGCCCCGGACGGGTCGCCGCTGGTGCTCTGCCTGCGGCTCTTCAGCGGTCATGGCGACAGCGAGGTCCGGGTGGAACTGCTGGTCGCCGATCCGGCCGGCGGCGGCCGGGTGCTGCAGCGGCTCCGCGAACTGACCGACGAACTCGACGTGCTGCGCGGCCAAGTGGTCTCGTTCGGGATCAGTGAGCACTACGGCAACCAGCTGGTCAGCTTCCTGCCGCGACCCGACGTCCGGGCGGAGGACGTGGTGCTGCCCGCCGACGTTCTCACCCAGCTGCACCGGCACGTCCTCGGCATCGGCGCCCGGGCCGCCCGGCTGGGCGAGCTCGGGGTGCACCTGAAGCGCGGGCTGCTGCTCTACGGCCCACCCGGCACCGGCAAGACCCACACCGTGCGACACCTGATCGGGCGGGCCGACGGCCGCACGGTGATCGTGCTGTCCGGGCAGGGGCTCGGGCTGATCGAGCCGGCGTCCGCTTTGGCGCGCCGGCTGGCGCCGTCGGTCGTGGTGGTGGAGGACGTCGACCTGATCGCTCAGGATCGTGGCTTCAGTCCGGACGGCAACCCGCTGCTGTTCTCCCTGCTGGACGCCATGGACGGTGTCGCGGCCGACGCCGACGTCACCTTCCTGCTCACCACCAACCGGGTCGCCGACCTTGAGGAGGCGCTGGTGCAGCGGCCGGGCCGGGTCGACCTGGCGATCGAGATTCCGCGTCCGGACGCCGCGGGACGGGAGCGGCTGTTCCGGCTGTACACCCGGGGCGCTCGGCTGGACGCCGACCTCACCGACGCCGTGGCCGCCACCGAGGGCGTCACCGCCTCGGCCATCAAGGAGTTGATGCGGCGGGCCATCCTGGCCGCGGTCGAGGCCGGCACCGACACGGTGACCGACGCCGTGCTGAGTGCCTGCCTGGCCGACTTCTTCGCCGACGACGCCCGGCTCACCCGGGCCCTGGTGGGCGCCGAACCGGCACCGGAGCAGAGCGGTCCGCCGCAATGGTCGGAGCAGTTCGAACTCGACGTCGAATAGCCCGTGGACACCCCCGCGTCCGGGCGCCCGGGCAGGGAACTGTCGGCCCGCGGCGATAGATTGCGGGACGTGATCGCAGACGACATCCGCGCCCGGCACGCCGAACTGGCTCAGGAGATCGAGGAGCATCGCTTCCGCTACTACGTCACCGACGCGCCCACCATCAGCGACGGCGACTTCGACGTCCTGATGCGCGAGTTGGAGGCCATCGAGGAGGCCCATCCCGAGCTGCGGACGCCGGACTCGCCGACCCAGAAGGTCGGCGGCGCACCGTCCGCCACGTTCGCCCCGGTCACCCATCTGCGACCGCTGATGAGCCTCGACAACGTCTTCTCCGAGGAGGACTTCCGGCGCTGGGCCGAGCGGGTGACCAAGGACGCCCCGGTCACCGGCTGGCTGTGCGAGCTGAAGATCGACGGGCTCGCCCTCGACCTGGTCTACCGGGGCGGACGCCTGGTCAGCGCCGCCACCCGCGGCGACGGCCGGGTGGGGGAGGACGTCACGGCCAACGTGCGCACCATCGCCTCCATCCCGGCCCGGCTGGACGGCGACGTGCCGGACCTGGTGGAGGTCCGCGGCGAGGTGTTCATGCGTCCGGAGGACTTCGCCGCGCTCAACGAGGGCCTGGTGGCCGCCGGCAAGGCACCGTTCGCCAACCCGCGCAACTCCTCGGCGGGCTCGCTGCGGCAGAAGGATCCGCGGGTGACCGCGTCCCGCAAGCTGCGATTCCTGTGCCACGGGCTGGGCGAGGTGACCGGCATCACCATCGACAGCCAGTCGCACGGCTACGAACTGCTGAAGTCCTGGGGGCTGCCCACCTCCGACCACTACCGGGTGGTGTCCGGCGTCGACGAGGCCTGGGACTACATCGCCCACTACGGCGAACACCGGCACGGCGTCGAGCACGAGATCGACGGCGTGGTGATCAAGGTGGACGACCGCGAGCGGCAGGACCAGCTGGGCAACACCTCCCGGGCGCCGCGCTGGGCGATCGCCTACAAATACCCGCCGGAAGAGGTGACCACCAAGCTGCTGGAGATCCGGGTGAACACCGGGCGGACCGGGCGGGTCACCCCGTACGCGGTGATGGAGCCGGTGTTCGTGGCCGGCTCCACCGTCGAGCAGGCCACCCTGCACAACGCGTCCGAAGTGAAGCGCAAGGGGGTGCTGGTCGGCGACACGGTGGTGCTGCGCAAGGCCGGCGACGTGATTCCCGAGATCCTCGGCCCGGTGGTGGCGCTGCGCGACGGCACCGAGACCGAATGGGTGATGCCCACCCATTGCCCCGCCTGCGGCAGCGAGTTGGCGCCCGAGAAGGAGGGCGACGCCGACCTGCGCTGCCCGAACACCCGGTCCTGCCCGGCCCAGTTGCGCGAGCGGCTGTTCCATCTGGCGTCCCGGCAGGCGCTCGACATCGAGGTGCTGGGCTGGCAGGCGGCCGACGCCCTGCTCACCGCGGGCCTGCTGGCCGACGAGGGCGACCTGTTCGCGTTGGACGCCGAGAAGCTGATCCAGGTGCCGATGTTCACCCGCGGCCCTCGCAAGGGCGAAGACCCGCAGGGTCGCTACCTGTCGGCGAACGGCGAGAAGCTGCTGGCCAACCTGTCCGAGGCCAAGAACCGTCCGTTCGCCCGGTTCCTGGTGGCGCTGTCGATCCGGCACATCGGCAAGGGGGTGGCTCCCGACGTGGCGGCCGCCTTCCCCAGCATCGAGGCGTTGCAGGCGGCCTCCGAGGAGGAACTGGCGGCGGTCGAAGGGATCGGCCCGACTCTGGTGGCGGCGATCCGGGACTGGTTCACCGTCGATTGGCACCGGGCGATCGTGGAGAAGTGGCAGGCGGCCGGCTGTGTCCTGGCCGACGAGCCCGACCACGCCGCGGAGCAGGTCCCGCAGACGCTGGCCGGGCTGTCGGTGGTGGTCACCGGTTCGATCCCCGGCTACACCCGGGACAGCGCGGCCGCGGCGATCACCACCCGCGGCGGCCGTTCCGCGGCGTCGGTGTCGGGCAAGACCGACTTCGTGGTGGTGGGGGAGAACGCCGGTTCCAAGTACGACAAGGCGGTGGCGCTGAAGCGTCCGATCCTGGACGCCGCCGGCTTCCAGGTGCTGCTCGACGACGGTCCGGACGCCGCCCGCGCCGTCGCGAAGGAATCCTGAACTTTGTTCCCGGCAGCTGTCGATTCCATGCCGCTCCGGACGACACCATGAAGACGGGACCGTCCCCCGTCCTGACCAGAAGGAGTCGCCATGAAGTACCTGGTGTTGTTGATCGGAGACGGCGAGCTGCCCCCGTGGGACTCGCTGACCGAAGAGGAGCAGGCCGCCGGCATGCGGCAGTTCGAGGCGTTCGACGCGGCCTGCGAAGCGCGCGACGGGGTGAGCATCGAGTCCGCGGAGGCCTTGGGCGGCCCGTCCACGGCGACCACGCTGCGCACCCGGGGCGGCAAGCTGGCCATCACCGAGGGCCCCTACGCCGAGGTGATCGAGGGACTCGGCGGGTTCTACCTGATCGAGGCACCCGACCTCGACACGGTGATCGAGCTGGTCGGCGTCCTGCCCGCCTACGACATGCAGATCCAGCCGGTCGCCAACCCGTACGAATGATGTCCGGCCCCGACGAATGACGGTCGGCACTGTCCTCGGCCGGGTGCACGCCGAGGCGTGGGGACGGCTGCTGGGCGGTCTGATCCGCTCCAGCGGACGTCCCGACCTGGCCGAGGACGCCCTGGCCGAAGCCTTCGCCCAGGCCGCCGAGCAGTGGGACGCCGACGGCGTCCCGGGCAATCCGGCCGGCTGGCTGGCCACCGTCGCCCGGCGTCGGCTGCTGGACGCGCACCGTCGCGAACGCCGGCAGGCCGCGCCGCAGTTCCGGGCTGCGATCGCGGCCCGGCAGGCGGGTGCCCGCACCGATCCGGCGCCGGGCGAGGACGCCGACGAGCGGCTGCCGCTGCTGTTCATGGCCACCCACCCGGCGCTCGCCGAGGAGGTCCGGCCGGCGTTGGCGCTGCGCTTCGTGCTGGGTGTGCCGACCGAGACCATCGCCCGGCTGTTCCTGGTTCCGGCGCCGACCATGGCGGCCCGGCTGACCCGGGCCAAGCGCCGGCTGACCCAGACCGGCGTCGCGCTCGCGGTGCCGGACGCCGACCGCTGGCCGGAGCGGGTCGATGATGTGGCGCGGGCGATCTACCTGGCCTTCACCGCCGGCTACGCGCCGGGCGGGGACGAGGTGGTCCGGGTCGCCGACGCCGGCGACGCCGTCCGGCTGGCCGTGCTGGCCGCCGATCTGCTGCCCGGGCAGCCGACGCTGGAGGCGCTGGCCGCCCTGGTCCAGCTGCATCACGCCCGCCGGGACGCCCGGGCCGCGGCGGACGGCTCGCTGGTCCTGCTCGCCGACCAGGACCGGACGCGGTGGCGGGGCGCAGAGATCGCCGCGGGCCTGCGCCGGCTGACCCGGCTGCAACCCACCGACGGCTATCCGGAGGAGCTGCGGCTGCAGGCCCTGATCGCCGCCTTCCACGCCACCGCCGCCACCGCGGAGCAGACCGACTGGGCCGGCATCGCCCGGTGCTACCGCCGTCTCGAGGACCTCACCGGATCACCGGTGGTCCGGCTGAACCGTGCCGTCGCGGTCGGTCACGCCCAAGGTGCGGCAGCCGGGCTGGCCCTGCTGCGCGCCGCCGGTGAACGACTGCCCGGCAACCATCGGGTCGCCCTGGCACGGGCCGAGCTGCTGGCCCGCGACGGACGCCTCGACGAGGCCCGGGCGGCCTACCGCGAGGCTCTCGCCGCGGGAGTGCAGGGTGCCGAACGCCGGCACATCGAGTCCCGGCTGGGCGCGCTCGACCCAGCGGCCGGCGTGAAACCGCCGAGGCTAGACTGACCGCCGTGGAGGGCCTGAACAGCAACCTGAACCTGAACGCCGGCGCGCCGCCGCGGGTGTGGCCCAAGCTGGGCGAGTGGGGCCCGGCCGAGGTGCCGTCGACCCGGCAGAAGAAGCGGCTGCGCTGGTGGGTGTCGCTGGGATTCGTGGCCGCCGCCGGCGTGCTGTTTGCCTACGGCTGGTACATCTTCACCATGATGAGCGGCGCGGGCTAGGACTGCGGAACCGGATCGGGCCGGTGGTGTGCCGGTGCCGGCGACGGCTCCGACACACCACTGCCGAAGGCCCCCGATCCTCGGCTGCTGGGTCGCTCACGCGAGAGCTACTGCAGGGCAGTCGTCGCGCCGTTGATGCACAAAAGCGTTCACGGCCCATTCGACGGGGACGAGTTCACGCGAGGCAACCTAGCTGATCGCTAGCTTAACATATTCGGAGTTTTCTCAGGGATTTCTTCGGCAAGCGCGTGTCAGGTGGTCAAGGCGGTCAGGTGCCGCAACCGCGCCAGCTCCGACTTGATGAACGCCGGACCACCCTTGCGGGCCAGCACCAGCGCCGAACGGTCCTTGAACGGGGCGGCCGCGATCACCATCTCCGGCCAGCCCGGCAGCCAGTCGTCGGCCAACTCGACGCAGCGCGGCGCGTCCAGGCTTCCCAGCCTCGCCAGGGGCAACTGATCGACGTCCGGAGCGGTCGCGGTGCGGGCGATCACCCGGCCGTCGCCGCGGTCGATCTGTGCCGCCCAGTTCACCCGGAATACCGCCGGTGCGGCGTGGGTGAGGATCGCTTCGGCGCGGTCGGGATTCTCGGTCATCTCGTCCAGGACGGCCACGTCGGCCTGCAGCCCCCAGCCCTCCGGATAGTGCGAGAACCACAGCACGGTCACCCCGGGAATGCTGGTGCAGGCGGTGATCAGGGCGTCCGGAAGGGTGCCCAGCGGCACCTCGACCATGAAGTCGTCCACCGCGAAACCCTCGTACTTCTCGACGATCTCGACGGCCTGGATGTCGGCGCCCGCGGTGCCCATGGCGGTGGCGACCGCGCCCAGCGAGCCGGGCCGGTCAGGCAGACCTACGCGCAGCAGGAACATCGCCCCAGTCTCCCGCAGATTTGTTACGAATGTTCGATGTTCCCAGGGCGCGGAACGGGGCGGCCGGGTCCGCGACCGGATCGGGCCGCGGCTCCAAGACCGCGGGAAACCGCAGGCCGGCCAGCACTACGATGGGCGCTCCGACGAGAGCGAGGAGCAACGGTGGCCCTGACCACAGCCGAGGTGGCGCGCCTGGCGGCGCTGGCCCGAGTCGAGTTGTCGGACGAGGAGTTGGCCACATTGGCGCCTCAACTGGACGTGATCCTGGACGCCGTCGCCCAGGTGGGCGCGGTGGCCGGGCAGGACGTCCCGCCGATGTCGCACGCGCTGCCGCTGACCAACGTTTTCCGGGCCGACGAGGTGCGGCCGTCGCTGCCGGTCGAGGCGGTGCTGGACGGGGCGCCGGCGGTCGAGGACGACCGGTTCCGGGTGCCGCGGATCCTGGGGGAGGAGCAGTGAGCGACTTGCTGCCACGCAGCGCCGCCGACCTGGCCGGACTGATCGCCGGCGGCGAGGTCTCCGCCCGCGAGGTCGCCCAGGCCCACCTGGACCGGATCGCGGCCGTGGACGGCGCGGTGAAGGCGTTCCTGCACGTGGACGGCGAGCGCGCGCTGGCCGCCGCCGACGCGGTGGACGCCGCCCGTGCCGCCGGCGACGAGCTCGG
>NZ_JASGDE010000120.1:0-53463 GCF_047607385.1 Micropruina sp. | reverse complement strand
GCTGGCCGCCGCGATCGAGCCCCTGCTGGGCGCCGCGGTGACGCCGCCCGCCGTGCTGCGGGCGGCGCTGGTCGCCGGCCGGACCTCCGCCCTTGCCGGCGACTAGGGCCGGGACACCAGGGGTTTATGCGGCCACCAGCTGCTCACCGACGCCGACCCGCCGACCGCGCAGCCACAGGGTGAGCAGGGCGATCGCGAAGGCCAGCACCTCGGCCACGGTGATCGACCAGATCACTCCGGTCAGCCCCAGCCAGGCGTGCCCGGCCAGCAGCAGCGGAATGAACAGCACCCCCTGCACCACCGACAGCACCGTGGCGGGGCCACCCTGGCCGGTGGCCTGGAAGTAGGTGATCACCAGCCCGGTGAATCCGTTGAACAGTGCCGACACCAGTTGGGCGGTGAGCGCCACGGCGCCGACGGCGAGCACCGCGGCGTCCGAGCTGAACGGCTGCAGCGCCCGCTCGCCGAACAGGAACAGCGGGGTGGCGAAGCAGGCCACGATCACGGCCACCCAGATCGCGCTGGTGATCAGCGCCGAGCGGCTGCGGTCGGCCAGCTTGGCGCCGAAGCTGGCGGCCAGCAGCGGCATGGCGCCCAGCGCGACCCCCATCGCCAGCATCTCGGGCAGCTGCACGACCCGCATCACGATGCCGAAGGCGGCCAGTACCGAGTCGCCGTAGAGCACGGCGATGTTGTTGAACACCAGCGAGCTGATGATCAGGAAGGTGCTCATCAGCAGCTCCGAGGTGCCCACCCCGAACACCTCGCGGGCGGTGGCGGCGTCCGGGACGAAGTCGCGCAGCCCGATCCGGATCTCGGCGCTGTTGCGGTGCAGGTGCCGGGCCAGGTAGCCGATGGTGACCACATTGGACAGCACGATCGCCAGCGCGGCGCCGGCGACGTCCCAGTGCAGCACCAGGATGAACAGCACGTCGAAGGCCAGGTTGGCCACCGTCGAGGCGATGATCGCCATCATGGACGCCTTGGCGGCGCCTTCGGCGCGGACCAGCTGTTCGATCGCGAAGGCGACCATCAGCACCGGCGAGCCGGCCAGCAGGATGCCGGCGTAGCCGGCGGTCGGGGCGAAGGCGGCGGCGTCCGCCCCGAGCAGGTGGACGATCGGGTCGAGGGCCAGCAGGCCGGCGATCGCGATGATCACGCCGGTCAGTGCCGCGCCCCAGACGGTGAAGGCGGAGAACCGGCGGATGCCGGCCCGCAGGGCCGGCGCCTCGGCGGCGTCCGCGGTCTCCAGCCGGCCCAGCAGCCGGGAGACGGCGGTGCTGCCGCCGGTGCCGAAGACGCCGCCGACGGCCATCATCAGGCCGCTCAGCGGCAGCCCGAAGGTGATCGCTGCGAGCAGCGGGGTGGAGTTCAGGGCGCCGATGAAGCCGGCGTTGACGATGTTGTAGACGACCCCGACCGAGGTGGCCGCCATCATCGGGACGGCGAGGTGGATCAGGGCGCGGTTGATCGGCGCATCGAAGAGGTAGTGACGGTCGTCGGTGGTGCTCATGGCAGGTTCCTTCCCGCATCCGGGCAGGCGGCAGCGCCGCACCGCGGGGTGCGTGGGTGAGTTGAGGTTCAGGTCAGTCGGCGAGTGCCCGGTCGAGCTTGGTCAGCAGCCGGCGCAGTTCGGCGGACTCGGTGTCGGTGAGGGCGTCGGGCGGTATCTCCGCGGACGCCCACATGTCGGATTCGAAGCGGGTGACCAGCTCGCGGGCCTTGGCGGTGACGTGGACCGTCTTGCGCCGCGAGTCGGTGGGGTCGGGTCGGCGTTCCACCCAACCGTCGGCCTCCAGCGCCTGCAGCATGCTGGAGACGCTGGCCGCCCGGGTGCCGGTGATCGCGGTCAGATCGCGCTGGATCAGGCCTTTGGCCTCGTTGGCCTCGATGTATCCCACGATGCGTGCCTGGTGGGGGGTCAGCCCATGCAGGTCGAAGTCGTCCATGGCCGAGGACATCTTCTGCCGCAGGCGGACGCTGATCCGGCCCAGCAGTTCGGCGATCGGAGGATCCGGCTGTTCGGTGTGCACATCGGAAGACTAGATCGTTAGGTATCTAACAGTCAAGAAACTAACCAATCGTTGTGTCAGGGTGGGCCGGTGGATCGTTGACAGGTCAGTGAAGCCACTCCTATAGTGGAGTTGATTTAGTTTTCAAGTACACCCCGAGAGAGGCACTCAGATGTCCGGAATCGCTGATATCAAGGGAACCTACGTTCTCGACGCGAGCCACAGCCAGGTCGGCTTCGTGGCCCGGCATGCCATGGTCACCAAGGTTCGTGGGAGTTTCAATGAGGTCTCCGGCAGCGCCACCATCGACGGGGCCAACCCGTCGGCGTCGTCGCTCAGCGTGACCATCAACGCCGGCTCGGTCGACACCCGCAGCGAGGGCCGCGACGCCCACCTGCGCTCCGCCGACTTCTTCGACGTGGAGCAGTACCCCGAGATCACCTTCGTCGGCACCGGTTTCGCGGTGGACGGCGACGTGGTCGCGGTGACCGGCGACCTGACCATCAAAGGGGTCACCCACCCGGTCACCGTCCCGTTCGAATTCCAGGGCTCGGCCACCGATCCGTTCGGCAACGACCGGATCGGCTTCGAGGGCTCCGTCGTGGTCAACCGCAAGGACTGGGGGCTGAACTGGAACGCCGCGCTGGAGGCCGGCGGCGTCCTGGTCAGCGAGAAGGTCACCCTCGAACTCGAGGTGTCGGCGATCAAGCAGGCCTGATCCCGCTCCAACCGCGGGCCCCGGGTCGGGGGGCCGGGAGGCCCGCGGCGAGTGCGATCCAGGCATAGGGCCCGGCTTCGGCCGGGCCCTATGCGTTTCCCCAGGTCCGGGGCACCATGGTGGCCATGGTGCATGCAGTGTCGCGGCTCGTCCTCATCGCCCTGGTGGCCCTGATGGGGCTGGTGGGTGTCCCGGCTCCGCCGGCCTGTGCCTGTTCGTGCAAGGGCTTCACCACCGACGAGGCGGTGCGGGAGGCGTCCGCGGTCTTCGCGGGCGAGGTGATCGCGACCACCCACCACACCACCGGCGACATCATGGAGTCCGTCCACTACACGATCCGGGTCGGCCGGGTCTACAAAGGCACCGTGCCCACGCAGGTGGTGGTCACCACGGCGCCCGGCGAACCCAGCTGCGGCCTGCGGCTCTCCGGCCGTGTCACCGTCTTCGCCAGCGGCACCGGGGACACGTTGCAGACCAGTCTGTGCAATGCGCCGCTGAAGCTGGAGGTGGCGAAGCTCGGCCCGGGCGTCGCGCCGACCACCCCCAGCCCCGAGGCGTCCCCCTCGCCGACCCCGACCCCGTCGCAGTCGCCCGCCGCGGAGCCGGGAGCTGCGCCGGACTGGCTGGTTCCCGGCCTGATCGGCGTGGTCGTGGTGCTCGCCGCGATCGGCGGCGGCTGGCTCGTCCGCCGGGCGCGACGCTGACTCCGGCACCGGGCTACCGGTATTCTCCCAAGTGGGAGGGACCCCCGCCCTCCGGTCGGGAGGACGGATGCCCGAATGGGCAGGATGGCCTGGATGGGTCGGCATGGTCGTCGGGTTCATCGATCTGGCCATCAAGATCGCCGCGGTGGTCACGATCCCGCACAACCGGCGGCCGTCGTCGTCGCTGGCCTGGCTGCTGCTGATCATCCTCACCCCGCTGCTCGGGCTGGTGCTGTTCTTCCTGATCGGCAGCCCCTTCGTCCGCGGCCGGCGGCACGCGGTGCAGCAGCGCGCGGACGACATGATCACCAGCCGGGCGGCGTCGCTGCCGGACGTCCCGGAGGGGGCCGAGCTGCCCGAGGGCCTGGACAGCGTGGTGCGGCTGAACCGTCAGCTCACCTCGATGCCGATGCTCGGCGGCACCACCCACGGCCTGTTCGGCGACTACACCGCCTCGCTGGCCGCGATGACCGCGGCGATCCACACCGCGCAGACCCGGGTGCACCTGGAGATGTACATCCTGGCCCGCGACGAAACCACCGAGGACTTCTTCCAGGCGATGGCGGACGCCGTCCGCCGCGGCGTGGTGGTCCGGGTGCTCTACGACCACATCGGATCGCGGAAGTATCCCGGGTTCAGGCAGATGAACGAGTCGATGACCCGCGACGGCATCCAGTGGCATCAGATGATGCCGATCAAGCCGCTGCACGGACGCTGGCGCCGGCCCGACCTGCGCAACCACCGCAAGCTGCTGATCGTCGACGGCCGGGTGGCCTTCATGGGTTCGCAGAACGTGATCGACTCCAGCTACCTGATGCCGGCCAACCTCCGGTCCGGGCGGCACTGGCTCGACCTGAACATCGAGCTGAGCGGGCCGGTGATCAGTTCGCTGGAGGCGGTCTTCACCCTCGACTGGCTGGCCGAGACGGGCGAGTCGCTGGCCGACTGCGTTCCCGAGCCGACGCCCGGCCCGGCCGACCAGCCGATGCAGCTGGTGCCGTCCGGCCCCGGGTACCGGACGATGCCGAACCTGCGGCTGTTCACCGCGCTGATCCACCGCGCGCAGCATCGGCTGTTGATCACCAGCCCGTACTTCGTCCCCGAGGAGTCGCTGCTGGAGGCGGTCACCACCGCCGCCTACCGCGGCGTGGAGGTGGAGCTGTTCGTCTCCGAGAACGCCGACCAGTTCATCGTCCAGCACGCCCAGGCGTCCTACTACCAGGGGCTGCTGGAGGCCGGCGTCCGGATCTACCGCTACCCGACGCCGACCGTGCTGCACGCCAAGTTCTTCACCGTGGACGACGTGGCCGGGGTGATCGGGTCGTCCAATATGGACTACCGCTCGTTCGGCCTCGACTACGAGGTGTCGCTGCTGGGCACGGCGCCGGAGTTCGTCGCCGGTCTGCAGCGGGTGGCGGACGGCTACCGCGGCGTGTGCCGTGAGCTGACCGT
This sequence comes from Micropruina sp., assembly GCF_047607385.1. Classification (GTDB taxonomy): domain Bacteria; phylum Actinomycetota; class Actinomycetes; order Propionibacteriales; family Propionibacteriaceae; genus Micropruina. The sequence goes on along the minus strand of NZ_JASGDE010000120.1, from coordinate 48,577 downwards.
CCAGGAGTGGGCGGGCCGATCGCCCTGGTGGCGTTATGTGGAGAACGTCACCCGGTTGATGGCGGCCCTCCAGTAGCCGTCTCGGGTCAGGCCTTCTCGGCGCGGGCCTCGGCCAGCGCGTCCACCAGGGCGTCGATGGCTTGGTCGAGCTCGTCGCGCTCGATCACCAGCGGGGGCGCCAGCCGGATGGTCTTGGTGTGGGTGTCCTTGGCGATCACGCCGCGGGCCAGCAGCCGGTAGCAGATCGACCGGGCGCTGCCCAGGTAGGGGTCGATGTCGACACCCGCCCACAGCCCCTTGCCGCGGACGGCGTCCACGCCGTGGCCGATCAGGCCGCGCAGCCGGGTGTGCAGGTGCTCGCCGAGCTCGGCGGAGCGGCGCTGCAGTTCGCCGGTGCGCAGCAGCTCGATGGCGGCCAGGCCGACGGCGGCGGCCAACGGGTTGCCGCCGAAGGTGGAGCCGTGCTGGCCCGGGTGCAGCAGACCCAGGATGTCGCGGTTGCCGACCACCGCGGAGACCGGCATGATGCCGCCGCCCAGGGCCTTGCCGAGCACGTACAGGTCGGGGACGACGCCGCTGTGATCGCAGGCGAAGGTGGTGCCGGTGCGGCCCAGACCGGACTGGATCTCGTCGGCGATGAACAGCACGTTGCGCTCGGTGCACAGCTCGCGCAGCGCCGGCAGGAAGCGCTTCGGCGGGACGATGACGCCGGCCTCGCCCTGGATCGGCTCGACCAGGACGGCGACGGTGTTGGCGTCGATCTCGTCCGCGATGGCATGGATGTCGCCGTAGGGGACGGTCCGGAAGCCGGGGGTGAACGGCCCGAAATTGCGCCGGGCGGTCTCGTCGTTGCTGAACGAGATCACCGTGGTGGTGCGGCCGTGGAAGTTGTTGGCCATCACGATGATGTTGGCGTGCCGCTCTTCGACACCCTTGGTCTCGTAGCCCCACTTGCGAGCCAGCTTGATCGCCGACTCCACCGCCTCGACGCCGGTGTTCATCGGCAGCACCATCTCTTTGCCGCACAGCTCGGCTAGGGCCTGGATGAACGGGCCGTAGGTGGCGGAGAACACCGCGCGCGAGGTGATCGTCACCTTCTGCAGCTGGTCGGCGGCCGCCTGGGTCAGCACCGGATGGCAGTGCCCGAAGTTGACGGCGGAGTAGGCCGAGAGGAAGTCCAGGTAGCGGTTGCCGTCGATGTCGGTCAGCCAGGCGCCCTGGCCGGATTCGATGACCACCGGCAGCGGCAGGTAGTTGTGCGCCCCCCAGGTCTCGGTCTGCTCGATCGCCTGCTGCTGCGTGGAGCTCAGTCCTCGACGGTCCGTCATGCAAATCCTCCGCTCATTCTGCTCGTGAACCGCAGTATTTGCGGATCAACCATGGTCAAGCGCAATAATGCGCCGAACGTAAGGGTAGCGAAGGGCGTCCGCATGCGCTACCGGCGAGTCTTCCAACCCAGCGCCCGGCCGATCTTCACCCGGCTGCCGTAGCTGATCGACCCGGTCCGGAAGAGCCGCACCCCCAGCGTCAGGAAGAGCCAGCCGCAGATCGCCAGGACGGCCAGCGCGATGGTCGCCTCCCACCAGTACAGGCCGCCGGTGGCGTTGCGCAGCAAGGCCGAGACCGGTGCGGTGAGCGGGAAGAAGGTGAAGATCTGCGACACCACGCCGTGCGGATCGGAAACCAGCAGCGACGCGGCGTAGAGCGGGATGAACATCGACATGACGACGATGCCGAAGGTGTTGCCGGCCTCTTTGGCGCTCGGCATCACCGCCCCGATCGCGACCAGCAGCCCGGTGAACATCAGGAAGCTGAACAGGAACAGGAAGAAGCCGATCGCGACCGCGCCGGCGTTGATCGGGATCGAGCCCAGCGTCGGCACCCCGGCGGACGCCTCCGGCAGGCCGAGGTTGTTGCTGAGCAGGCCGAACAGGACGCTGGCCGGGATGCCGACCACCAGGCCCTGGACGATCCCGATGCCGACCAGGGCCAGCACCTTGCCGACGATCAGGGTGGTCGGGTTCATCGTGGTCAGGATCATCTCGGTGACCCGGTTCTCCTTCTCTTCGAGGGTGACGTTGAGCATCTGATTGCCCAGCATCAGCACCGCCAGGTAGAAGAGCACCAGGAAGATGCCCGGCGCGATCACCCCGGCGATCCCGGGGGTGGGGGCCCCGTTGGCGTAGGTGACCAGTTGGACCTCCGGGTTGTGCACCGCGAGCTTGGCCAGCACCGGGTCGCCGATCCGCTTCTCGATCGAGGCGTTGAACACCGACATGGCGACCGCGCTGTAGCGTCCGGAGTCGAACAGCCCGAGATCCTTGCCCTGGACGTCGATGGGCTGGCTGAGCGGGTCCTTCGGGTAGTCGATGTGGCATTGCGCCCGGCCGGCCACCACGTCCGCGCGGGCCGTGGCTGCGTTGCCGGCCTCGATGCCGCCGGCCGCCTTGGCCACCGCCGGATCGATCAGCCCGGAGGCGTCGGTGTAGCTGAAGCTGAGCGGGGCGGTGTCCTGGTTCTCGGCCCGCTGGGCGGTGGCCTGCCCGCTGAGCGCGCTCAGCCCGACCACCACCGCGATCAGCAGCGGCACCGACAGCGAGATCAGCCAGAACTTCGGCTTCAGCACGGTGCGCCGGAACTCGAACGAGATCACCGTGCCCAGATTGTGGCGGTTCGCGCCGCGCCGGTCGTTGTTCATGCCGCCGCCTCCTGGTCGCCGTAGACCTTGAGGAAGATCTCCTCCAGTGAGACCCGCGCGGTGGTGAAGCTGCGCAGCTCGACCCCGGCGTCCAGCAGTTCCCGGACGACCACGCCGGCGTCGGTGCCCTCGGGCAGCTCCAGCTCGGCGTAGTTGCGCTCGCTGACCGCCACCCGGTAGCTCGCCGAAGCGGGCAGGACGCCGCTGAAGGTGATCCGCATCCGGCGTCCGCCGAAGCTGTCCTGCACCTCGGCGAGGGTGCCGTAGGCCTCGGCGCGTCCGTCCTTGAGCAGCAGGATGCGGTCGCACAGCCGCTCCACCTCGTCCATCTGGTGGGTGACCATGATCACCGTCGAACCCTGGGCGCGCTGCTCGTCCACCAAGTCCATCAGCAGCCGGCGGTTGACCGGGTCGAAGCCCTTGGTGGGCTCGTCCAGGATCAGGATGCTGGGCGCGTTCATGATCGTGACGCCCAGCTGCACCTTCTGCTGCTGCCCGCCGGAGAGCTTGTCCAGCCGGACCTTGGCGTGGTTCTGCAGGCCGACCCGCTCCAGGAAGGCCCGCGACCAGCCGTCCGCCGCCTCGCGGGTGAGGCCCTTGAGCCGGCCGAAGTAGGTCATCACCTCGAGCACCGACTCCTTGCGGTACAGGCCGCGCTCCTCGGGCAGGTAGCCGAGCCGGGAGCCGTGGGCCGGGTCGAACCGGCGTCCCTCCACCAGCAGGCTGCCCGCGGTCGGCTGGTAGATGCCGAGCAGGGCCCGGATGATGGTGGTCTTCCCGGAGCCGTTGGAGCCCAGGAGGCCGAAGGTCTCACCGGGGAGCACCTCGAAGCTGAGATCGTCGATGACGACCTGATCGCCGAAGGCCATGCGGAAGTCGCGCACCTCGATGACGGGGGTTGGTCGTTCGCTCATGGTTCCACTTGACCACGCGGATCAAGCCTTCGTCCTCCCCGGCACGCCCCGTTGGGCCATTGCTTCACTAGAGTCACTGCATGGAAGCGAATCTGCCCATCGTGGTCGGTACCGACGGTTCGGACTTCTCCCTTCTGGCACTGCACCGGGCACTGTGGCTGGCGCGGCAACTCAAGGCCCCGGTGCGGGTGCTGCGGGCCTGGTCGATCAGCACCGCACCCCGTCCGGCCACCTGGTCGCCGGGCTACGTCCCGCCCGCGGACGACTTCGAAGCCGCCGTGCGGGAGCGGCTGGAACGCGATGTGGCGAAGGTCTCCGCGGAATACCCCGGCGTCGAGATCACCCTGGAGACGCCGCACGGGCCGGCCGGACGCGAACTGCTCAAGGCCGCCAAGCACGCCCGGATCCTGGTCGTCGGCACCCGGGGCGCCGGCGGCTTCAAGGGGCTGCTGATGGGCTCGGTCTCCGACCAGGTGGTGGAGCATGCCGCCTGCGACGTGCTGGTGGTGCGCCGCGGGGTGGAGGAGATGGCACCCGACCGGCGGGTGAAACTGGACCGGCTCCTCGACCAGTAGGCCGCACCGGTGACATCGCGCGAGCCGGCGGCCTGGACCTGCCTGGCCGAGGTATTGGGTATCGAGGGCAACGGCCTGCTCTTCGCCGACGCCCGTGACGGCGAAGAGTTGATCGGACGCTGCCGGGACGCCGGCTACACCGTGGTGGCCGTGGACACCGCGGGGGTCACCGACTTCCGCGAGGCGCAGCGCCGGATCGCCGACGGGCTGCGGCTGCCGGAGACCGCCGGCCGCAACCTGGACGCGTTGGCGGACAGCCTCGCCGACCTGGCCCGGTACTGGCCGGGGGCACCCCGGCTGGTGCTGGCCTGGTGCCGTCCGGAACGGGTGATCGAGGCCGACCCGACCGGCTGGTTCCGGCTCACCGACGTGCTGACCGAGGCCACCGAGCGGCTGTGGCGCGGCGGCACCGACCCGGCCGACCGGCTGTTCGAGACCCTGCTGCTCGCGGAAGGCTACGACGGGTGAACGGACTGACCGGACGGACCCGGCTGCTGGTGCTGGCCGGGCTGGTGCTCGTCGTGCTGCTCGGCGTGGTGCGGTGGTGGCAGGCCGGACGCGGGGAACCCGCAGTCGCACCCGTGCCGTCGGTGAGCGCCACCGGCACCGCCGGCACCCGGTCGGTCACCCCGAGCCGGGCTCCCACGAGAACACCGCCGACGACGGCGTCCCCGGCGGCGGGGTCCTCGACGACGGCGTCCTCGACAGTCCGGGGCCGATCCGGGCTGCCGGTCTGCACCCGGGTGCCGGCCGAGGTCTCCGACGCGGTCGCCGCCGTCCGCAACAACGGCCCCTACCTGCGGCCCCGGGACGACGGCGGCAGCTTCGGCAACCGGGAACGCCTGCTGCCCCCACAACCGCAGGGCTACTACCGGGAATACACCGTCCGCGCACCCGGGCAGCGGTTCCCCGGCCCCCGCCGGCTGGTCACCGGAGGGCAGGCCCGGCTCGGTGCCGAACCCGCCGAGTGGTTCTACACCGCCGACCACTACGAGTCGTTCTGCGAACTGCGTCCCTGAGCGGAACCTCTCAGCCGAGCAGCCCCTTGCTGGTCAGCCAGTCCTTGGCGACCGCCGCCGACGACTGCTGCTTGGCTTTGCTGGCCGCGTTGAGCCCGACCAGCTCGTCGGTGCTCAGGGCGGCGTTCACCTTGTCGATCACCGCGGCAGCGGCCTGGTCGACCTTGGGCGACACGATCGGCACCACGTTCTGCGGCAGGACCAGACTCTTCGGGTCGCTCAGCGTGGTCAGTCCGTTGGCGGCGATCGACGGGTCGGCGGAGTAGATGTCGGCGACATCGCATTTGCCGTCCTTGAGCGCCTTCACGGTGAGCGGGCCGCCGGAGTCCTCGACCGGAACCACCTCGACGTCGAGACCGTAGACGGACTTCAGCCCGGGCGGGCCGTAGGGGCGCTTGGCCAGCTCGGAGTTGGCGCACACCTTGATCGTCCGGTTCAGCTTCGCCAGGTCGCCGATGCTGGTCAGCCCGCTGCCCGCGGCGAGCAGCGAGACCACGTTGTAGGAGTCCTGGTCGGTGGCGGACGCCGCGGTGAGCGGCCGCAGGCCCTGGCCGAGCGCGGCGGGCAGCGCGGCCAGCACCTGCTCACCGGTCTTGGCGGTGGTCTTTTTGTCCAGGTACTGCAGCAGGTTGCCGGAGTACTCCGGCAACACGTCGATCTTGCCGGCCTGCAACTCCGGCAGGTACACCTCGCGCTGCCCGATCTGGTACTGCCGGGTGATCGTGTAGCCCTTGGCCTCCAGCGCCTGGGCGTACAGCTCGGCGATGATCTCGTTGGAGTAGTACTGCTGCGATCCCACGACGAGGGTGCCGCCGGATCCCGATGCCGGCGTGGACGGTGCCGGTGCCGGGCTGCCGGAACCGAGCGGATTCGACGAGGTGCAGGCGGACAGCGCGAGGGCTCCGGCCGCCAACACGGCGGCGATACGGGTCTTCATGGTGGTTCCTTTCGGTGGGAGCCGGGTTCAGGTGGTGTGCAGGCGGCGGGCCGCCAGTCGTTCTGCGAGCTCGAACACTCCTTCCATGATCAGCGCGATCACCACCACCAGCAGGGCGGCGGCGAGCATCTGCGGATAGTCCTGGGTCTTCAGGCCGAGGAACAGGAACCGGCCCAGCCCGCCGGCGCCCACGTAGGCGGCCAGGGTGGCGGTGGCGATCACCTGCAGCGTCGCCGACCGGACGCCGCCGAGCAGCAGCGGCAGCCCGAGCGGGATCTCCACCCGGGTCAGCACCTGCCATTCCGACATGCCCATCGCCCGGGCCGCGTCGACGGTGCGCGGATCGATCGCCTCGATGCCGGCATAGGCGCCGGCCAGCACCGACGGGACGGCCAGCAGCACCAGCGCGACCAGCGGCGCGACCAGTCCGATGCCGAGCAGCAGCCCGACCAGTGTCACCACGCCCAGGGTGGGCAGGGCCCGGGCGGCGCCCGAGGAGACCACCACCAGGCCGCGTCCACGGCGGGTATGACCGACCAGGTAGCCGAGCGGAATCGCGATCAGGCAGGCCAGTGCGACGGCGAGCAGCGTGTACCAGAGGTGCTCCCCGGAGCGGGCCCAGACGCCGTCGCCACCGCCGGCGTTGGCCGGGTCGAGAATCCAGGCGATCGCCGCGGTGAGGTAGTTCATCCCCGCACCGCCCTGGTCCAGGGCATCAGCACCCGCCCGATCAGCACCAGCAGGCCGTCGACGACGACCGCCAGCAGCACGGTGGCGACGATCCCGGTGAGCACCTCGGCCAGGATGCCGCGCTGGAAGCCGTCCACGAACAGCAGGCCCAGGTTGTCGACGCCGAGCAGGGAACTGACCGTGACCAGGCTGATGGTGCTCACCGCGACCACCCGCAGCCCGGCCAGCAACACCGGCCCGGCCAGCGGCAGCTCGACCTGCCAGAACCGGCTCGCCGCCGAATAGCCCAGCGCGGTGGACGACAGCCGCACCGGGGTGGAGACCGAGGCCAGGGCGTCCGCGGCGGAGCGCACCATCAGCGCCAGCCCGTACAGGGTGAGCGCGACGATCACGTTGGCGGAATCGCGGACGCCGAAGCCCAGGATGGTGGGCAGCACCACGAACAGCGGCAGCGACGGGATGGCGTAGAGCAGGCCGGCCGCGGTCAGCAGGGTGGCGCGGGACCAGCGATGGGTGGCCGCGAACCAGCCCAGCGGCAGCGCGAGAACGAAGGAGAGCACGATCGCCGGCACCGCCAGCAGCAGGTGCGCCAGCGTCCGGGAGCCGATCAGCTCCAGATTCGCCAGCACCCAGGTCATCTCAGCTCTCCGCCCGTGCCGGCGGGTCGGCGAGCCGCCCGGCGGGGCGTCCGTTGCCGTCGACGACCAGGATGCCGCCGGGCGTCTCGCGCAAGTGCAGGTCGAGGGTGCCGCGGCCCAGCCCGAGGAAGCCGGCCACGAAGTCGTCCGCCGGTTGGGCGACCACCTGCTGCGGGCTGCCGGCCTGCGCGACGCGGGCGCCCTTGGCCAGGATGACGATCTGGTCGCCCAGCGTCAGCGCCTCGGTGATGTCGTGGGTGACGAACAGGATGGTCTTGTGCAGTTCGCGCTGGATCCGCAGCAGCTCGGCCTGCAGGTCGGCCCGGACCAACGGGTCGACGGCGCCGAACGGCTCGTCCATCAGCAGGATGTTCGGGTCGGCGGCCAGCCCGCGGGCCACTCCGACCCGCTGCTGCTGGCCGCCGGAGAGCTGATCGGGGTAGCGGTCGGCCATGCCGGTCTCCAGCCCGACCAACTCCATCAGCTCGCGGGCCCGGCGGTGCGCGTCCGCCTTCGGCACCCCGTTCAACAGCGGGACGGTGGCGATGTTGTCGATCACCTTGCGGTGCGGCAGCAGGCCGGCGTTCTGCATCACGTAGCCGATCCGGCGGCGCAGCGGCACCGGCGCGACATCGGCGACGTTCTCGTCGTCGATCCACACCGAGCCCGCGGTGGGGTCGACCATCCGGTTCACCATCCGCAGCAGCGTGGTCTTGCCGCAGCCGGACGAGCCGACCAGCACGGTGGTCTGCCCGCTGGGCGCGCGCAACGTGAAGTCGCGGACGGCCTGCGTGCCGTCCGGGTATGACTTGCTCACGTTGTCGAAGCGGATCATCGTGTTCTACCTAACCTCATCCAGCAACGATTGTTCCCGGCCGCACTGACAGTTCCCGAGCCGGGCGGGTACTTTTCACCCCATCGGGCGAAGGAGGCGACGGTGAGCGAGAGCGTCGAGCACAACGAGGGCGAGCAGCGGTTCGAGATCATCGCGGACGGTGAACAGGCCGGTTTCGCGCACTACTCCCTGGCCGGCGGCGTCGCCGACTTCGACCACACCGAGGTGCAGCCGCGGTTCAACGGACGCGGCCTGGGCAGCACCCTGGTGCGCGGCGCGCTGGACCAGGTGCGGGCCGCCGGCCAGTGGCAGGTCCGCGCCAGCTGCCCGTTCGTGGCCACCTTCCTGAAGCGGCACCCCGAATACGCCGACCTGGTCGCCGACGAGGGGTAATAGTCAGGCTGGCTACCGGTGCGGTGACCCGGAGACCTCCCACAGCGCAGCGATCGGGACAGCGCGGTTACGTGGACCGAACGGCACCGTTGCCGCCCCGGTGTAGAGCACGAATCCAGCGACCAGGTCTGAACCCAGGTCGTCGGCGAGGCGGTTGATGCCGCGGAAATCATCCGCTCGCACGGTCGATGCGGCCTTCACGTCGATGGCAATGACCTTGCCCTGACGGTTCTCCAGCACGAGGTCGACCTCGGTCTGATCCTTCGTTCGGTAGTGGAAGAGATCGGCTCGCTCGTTCGACCAGGTGAGTTGCCGTGCCAACTCCATGGCGACGAAGGCTTCCAGCAGGCCGCCCAACGGGCTGTCCAGGCGCTGCAGCCCGGCCACGTCGTAGCCCAACAAGTTTGACGCAATCCCCGAGTCGACGAATGCGAGCTTGGGTGTGCCGACCGTCCGCCGGGACAGGTTGCGGGACCAGGACGGTATGCGTTTGATCAGGAAGACCTCCTCCAAGAGGTCGATGTAGCGGCGAACGGTGGGCGCGCTGATGGTCAGGCTGTTGGCCAGGTTCCCGGGCACGAGCAACTGGCCGGAGCGGGCGGCCAGGAGTCGCAGCAGGCGACGCATATCCTGCACGCGCTCGATCTCTGCTACCTGCAGGACGTCCCGGTTGATCAGGTCGGACACGTATTGGTCCAGGAACCGCTGTCTCCGCCGCTCCGTCCGTGCAACGGCTTCGGGAAAACCTCCTCTGGTCATGCGGGCCACATAATCAGCGCGGGCCTGGGTGGAGGTATGGACGAAGTCGGTGCCCTGGGCGAATACGGCGTCCACGAAACCTTCCGTGGGAGTCTTGTCGATCTCGCCCTGTGACAACGGCCACAACTCCAGCGTCTCCATCCGGCCCGGCAGCGCATCGGGTAGCTGCTTGAGCCCGAGCAGGCGCGCCGAACCGGTGAGCAGGAACCGGCCGGGCTGCGGGTCGGCGTCCACGGTCTCTTTGATCGCCAGCAAGAGTTCGGGAACGCGCTGCACCTCGTCGATCACCATGGGGGCTCGACCCGAGACGAACTCGGTCGGGTCGTTGGCCGCCGCGTGGCGCCATGTCGCCGAGTCGAGGCTGCGCCACTCGGCCCCCAGGCTCTGCGTGAGGACGGCAGCGAGAGTGCTCTTGCCGCACTGCCGTGCTCCGTTGAGCAGCACGACGCGGGTGTCGGACAGCGACTCGCGTGCAAGCGGTTCCGCTCGGCGCCGAAGAACCTCGCCCAACGGCGAGGCAGGAGGTCTGATCACGCCTCTACGATGCCATCTGACTTTCGTTTGGCCAAGCTTTGACTTTCGTTTGGCCAGGTGATCAGCTTTCGTTTGGCCGGGCCCCGACGGCCCGCGGATCAGTCCCGGGCGTACCGGGTGACGAAGTTCCGCAGCAGCCGGTGCGGGTGGTCGGTCACCCCGGAGTTGCGGGCCATCTCGACCAGGATCGCGTAGTCGTCGGGATGGAAGTAGCCGGCGTGGCGGTAGATCGCCATCCGCTGGGCCAGCGAGTCGACGTCCAGTTCGGGGTGGAACTGGGTGACGTACACGTTGGCCCCGTGGCGGTACATCTGCACCGGGCAGGCGCTGCCGGTGGCCAGCAGGGTCACCCCGGGCGGAGCGCCGTTGCAGGCCTCCTTGTGGCCGACGAACGCCTGGAAGGACGCCGGGACGCCGGCCAGCAGCGGGTCGCCGGCCGCCTCCGCGGTGAGCGTCACCTCGATCGCGCCGAGGCCCTCGCCGAAGGTGCGGTCGACGGTGCCGCCCAGGTGCGCGGTCACCGTGCCGATGCCGTAGCACATGCCCAGGAAGGGGAAGTCGGCGTCGACGATCTGGTCGAGCACGGCGCGCAGGTCGGCCTCCACCCGCAGCTGCAGATCGGACTTCACCGCGTCCGAGACGTTGAACGGGCCGCCGCCCAGGAACACCCCGGAGTGGTCGTCCAGCCGCAACTCGGGCAGCGGCCCCGCCTCGACCCGAATGTGGATCAGCTCGTCGGGCGCCAGGCCGGCATGCTGCCGGACCGATTCGTATTCGTCTCCGGCCGCCTTGTCATGGTCGCGGGTGGCCAGCAGCACGAACGGTTTCACGCCGAGAAGGGTAGCTCCGGGGGCCGGTCGGCGCCGGTGGAGTCCACCAGTTGCCGCAGCGCCGCCGCCGGATCTCCGGTGGTTCGCTGCCGCAGGTAGCTGGGTCCGTGCTCCATCAGCTCGGCCACGAAACGAAGCTCGTCGGCACAGCCGAGTTCGGCGGAGATGCCCTCCAACCGGTTCAGCCAGTCGTAGATGCCCTCCCGCATCGGCCGCAGCTTCTGGCCCACCCGCGGCGTGATCACGTCGGTGTCCAGGCCGTAGCGGGCGGCCCGCCACTTGTTCTCCTTCATGAACCAGACCGGCAGCCGGGCGATCGCCCGGCCGTCGTCCAGTTCCCGGGACATGTATTCGGCCAGGCATTGGGTGAGCGCGGTCAGCCCGCCCAGTTCGGCGAAGGTGGGCACCGAATCCAGCACCCGGTTCTCCACGGTGCCGAAGGTGGACGGGCGGACGTCCCAACGGATCTCATTGGGCGCCGAGATCATCCCGGCGTCCTCCAATTCGCTGGCGTAGTGCTCGAACTCCTCCCAGCTGTCCATCGGGTAGGGCAGCCCGTTGGTGGGCAGCTGTTGGAAGATCATCGTGCGCTGCGAGGCGTAGCCGCTGTCCTCGCCCTCCCAGTACGGCGAGGACGCCGACAAGGCGATGAAGTACGGCGAGAACCGGGCCAGCCCGTAGGTGATCGGCAGGGCCTTGTCGCGGTGGTCGATGCCGACGTGGATGTGGGTGCCGAAGATCGCCATCTGGCGTCCCCAGTAGGCGTTTCGCTCCTTCACCACGTTGTAGCGCCAGAAGTCGAAGGGCTCCGAATCGGCGGCCCGGTCCACCGGATGGGCTCCGGCGGCGAGCAGTCGGGTGCCGGGGCCGAGAATGCCGCGGACCCGCTCCAGGCTGCCGCGCAGGTCGTCCATGGCGCCGTCCACCCGGTGATGGACGCCGGTGACCAGCTCCACCATGTTGGTCAGGTATTCGCGGCGGATCGGACCCGACTTCGGATCGTCGACGGCGTCCAGGACGTCTTGGGCACGCGGCACCAGGTCGAGGGTTTCGGTGTCGACCAGCGCCAACTCCCACTCCACCCCGATCGTGGATTCCCCGGACGGCACGAAGTCGAACCTCATCGGTCCTCCCTGACTCGTGGCCGGGTGGGTTCCGGCCGCAGAGGGAGTCTAGGACGCCGAGGCCAGGTCAGGCATCGACCCATCCGTAGATGCCCTTGGTGGGGACGACGCGCTCGGTGACCTTGTTCTTCACGTTGCCGCCGATCACCCGCAGCTTCCCGTCCGGCAGCACCTCGGTGACGATGTCGACGTGGGTGGAGGTCTTGGTGTTCTCCGGCCCGGTGCCGTACAGCACCAGATCGCCGGGGCCGACCCCGTCCACTCCGTCGTGGGCCCGGTCGTGCTTCTTGCCCCACGAGTACAGGTCGCCGCTGAACGAGAAGCGGGGCACCGCGTCCCCGGCCTTGTTCCACACCCAGGTCACGTACAGGGAGTCCCACGGCATGCAGCCGCCGTAGGGGGTGCAGTCGGTCTTGCGCTCGGTGACGCCGCGCTGGGCGCGGGCCGCCTTGACGATCAACTGCTCGACGTCGGCCGGACGCGTCGGCGTGGCCGACGGGGTGGGGGCCGCCATCTGGCACAGCGAGAGGGCCGCGGAATCGCCGCCGTCGACGTAGACCGAGGCGACGTAGCCGGTCTTCTTCTTCCAGGTGATCTGGTTCCACACGTTGGAGGCGTGCGAGCCGTTGCTGACCGTGCTGCCGACCGTCTTGCAGAGCAGTGTGATCGTGGTCTTGTTCGGGATCCGGGCGAGCCGCTTGCTCTGCGTGGTCGGCGCCGCCCGCAACGACAACTGGGTCTTCTTGTTGGTGCGGACGCTGCCCTTCACCGGCGGCCCCAGCGGCGTCGCGGTTCCGGCATTCGTCGATGGGGTCGGATCCTGTGGGCCGGCGGGGGCGGCCGTGCAGCCGGCCAGCAGGGCGGTCAATGCCAATGCGACCGTCGCACCTCGTCTTGCCATGGATGCGACGGTAACACGTGGGACGGGCCGAATCCGCCAGGGACAGGAGGCGGATCCGGCCCGGGCTCATCAGGGGGCGGCGACCGACGCCAGCGCCTCGCCGTAGCGGGCGTCGGCGGGCGGCGTTGCCGAAGCGGCGTCCAGCACGCGTGCTGACCAACTGGTCAGGGACCGGGAGTAGACCACCGAGCCCGCGTCGACGGCTTTGCCGACGTCCTCACCGGGCGCACCGACCACGATCCCGTCGCGCATCGCCTCACCGGCGGCCAGGTCACCACCGAGGATGCCGACGGTGGCGCCGAAGTGGTCCGCGGCCTCGGCCTTGCCCGGGACGCCGCCCTTGCCCTGCTGGATCGTGACGGCCTTCCCGCCGGCGCGGTTGGCGCGGAACATGGTCACCGCGCCGGCGCCGAGCGCGGTGCCGACGGCCTTGCCCGGGACGCCCACCACGGCGGTGAGTTGATCGACGGTGTTGACGCCCAGCGCGACCGCGGAACCGAAGTAGTCGCCGGTGCGGGTGCTGCCCGGAATGCCGGCGCTGTTCTGATGGACGGCGCGCAGCGAGCGGTAGCTGCGACTGACCGGGTTGAAGTGCAGGACGTGCACCATGCCGGTGTAGCGAGCCGAGCCGAGGCTCTCGCCGGGGACGCCGACCAGCACGTGGTTGTCACGGACCGCCACCGCCGCACCGAACTGGTCGCCGGTCTCGGCGGTGCCGGGCACGCCGGCGGAGTTCTGGGTGACGGCGACGCCCTTGAAGCTGGTCGGAGCGGCGGCGGTGGACGACAGCAGGGTGACCGATCCGGCGCCCTTGCGGGTGCCCACGGCCTTGTTCGGGGTGCCGATCACGATGGTCCGGCCCTGCCCGGCCAGCGCGGTGCCGAAGCGGTCACCGTTCGCGGAGGTGCCGGGGATGCCGGGTGAGTTCTGGGTCAGGGTGACCCGCGCGGACGCCAGGGCACCGGTCCTGGTCAGCGGCAGCACCACCACCTGGCCGGCCTCCCACTTCGTGCCGTCGTCGGCGGTGGGAGCGGACACCACCAGCTGCTGACCGGTCCGGACCCAGCCCAGCGGGGTCAGTTCCTGCGGGGTCAGCAGCACCACCTGGGCGCCGAAGCTGCCGTGGGCGGCGGAGCCGGTGAAGCTGTTCATCAGGGTCAGGGCGTTGTTGTGGCTGCCTTTGACCAGGCTGACGGAGCCCTTGCCGCTGGTGCGGCCCGGGGCGCCGATGGCGAGGTCGGCGCAGCCGTCGGCGTTGACGTCGCCGAGTGTCACGGCTTCGCCGAAGCGGTCGCCGGGGCTGGACGGGAGGCCCAGGTCGGTGGCGCGCAGCAGGCGGCGCTGGCCGTTGCTGAACAGGACATCCACGGCGCCGCGTTCATTGTCGTAGGAGGGCACCCCGACCACGACATCGGCGATGCCGTCGGAGTTCAGGTCGCCGGCCACGGTGTTGTCCGGATCGCAACTGGTTGCCGCGGACGCCCGGGGCGCCGTCACGCAGGCCGAGGAGATGGTGATTCCGGCGCCCAGGCCGAGCGCGAGGACGGCTGCCAGCAACCTGCCGATGCGGGACATGGGGCCTCCTGTGGATGGACGCAACAACCCACAGGTACGCGCCGCTCCCGGCCTGATACACGCTTGTCAGCGAATCAGCCGGGATTCGGCAGGGGAAAGTCAGCTGGAGAAGAAGAGCCCGCCCAGGCCGCCGCGCCGGTAGCGGTGGCCGCCGCGATGGCCCCAGTCGGGGCCGTAACCGTAGCTCTGCGCGGGCGGGGGCGGGGCCGCGAACCGGGCCTCCAACTGGGTGATGTTCTCCAGTTCGCCGAAGTCCAGGAAGACGCCCCGGCAGTTCAGGCACTGCTCGATGTGGATGCCGTTGCGATCGACGGTGCGCATGCTGCCCGCGCATTTGGGGCAGGTGAATCCGGCGGGCACGGCGCCCGCATACGGCTCGTAGCGGGGCATCGGGTCGGTCGGTGAGGACATGAAATTACTGTGCCATGCGACGGCAAGCCGCAACCAGTGCATCCGCTGTGGCCGGGCTGTGGCTGTTCTGCTGGGCGGCGACGAAGACCGCGCAGCGGGCCGGCAGGTCGAGCACCGGCCACGGATCGCCGGCGGCCGGGACCGCCGGGCCGCCGGCGTCGCGGTAGGCGTCCAGGAAGTCCTGCCAGTCGGGGTCGGGGAGCAGTCCGCAGGCCCAGAAGCCGGCCGGCCGGGCCAGGTCCCAGGCCGGGTCGCCCACCCCGGCGTCGTCGACGTCCAGCAGTCGCCAGCCGTCGGTCCAGCGTCCGAGCTGGCCCAGGTGCCAGTCGCCGTGCAGCACGCCGGCCGACCGGCCCGGTTCGGTGTGGGCGAGCTGGTCGAGCAGCCGTTCCCCCAGGCCGCGCAGTGCCGCGGGGGCTCGTCCGACCGCCCGGGTCACCCGCTGCGGCCAGCCGTGCCCGGGGAGCCCGTCCGGAGCGGGGACGCGGTGCAGCCCGGCCAGCAGCACCCCGGCGGACGCCCAGGGCTGGGCGACGGCGTCCGGATCGGTGCTGCCGACCCGGGGCCACACGGTGACGGCGCGGCCGTCCGGGGCGAGCCGGACCCGGGTCTCCAGCGGCGGCACGAATTGCCGGTGGGAGACGGCCAGATCAAGACGGCGCTGCAGGGCGTCCGGGTCGGTGCGGGGCGCGTGCAGCTTGACCACGACGTCGCCGGCCAACCGCAATTCGGCGCCGGCGCTGGTGCGGCGAACCTCCGCCGGAGCGGAGCCGGGGCGGTGGGCGTCCAGCACCGTTCGTATCCAGGCGTCCAGCCCAGGCCGTGTTGCCACGTCCGTCATTCTGGAAGGATCGGGGCATGGATACCAGCCCGATCGTGCACGAGCTCAGCCTGACCTGCACCCCCGAGCATGCGTTCGACGTCTTCACCGCCAAGATAGGCACCTGGTGGGATCCCGAGTACAGCGGGAATCCCGACACCTTCACCACCGTCACCATCGATCCGTGGATGCGCGGCCAGATCACCGAGCGGCACGCCGACGGCGCCGAACACGACTGGGGCGAGGTGGTCGCCTGGGATCCGCCGGCCCGCGTCGCGTTCAGCTTCACGCTGGCTCAGGACCGCTCCTTCCCGACCGTCGTCCGGGTCACCTTCGTCCCCTCGGACGCCGGCACCCAGGTCACCTTCGAGCACGACGGCTGGACCGAATACAACGCCGAAGCCCGGGAGAAGTTCGGGGACTGGCCGACGCTGCTGGACCGGTTCGCGAAGGCCGCCCAGGCCTGAACTGATTCCTCCTTCCTCCGCCTAGTGGGCGCGCGTCCGTAGGTTCGTTGGCGTTGGTGCAGCGGCTGCCGAGCGGCTCTTGACCGGGCTGCATCAACTGCTGGAACCGGTTTCTGGTGGTTACGGCGACCCGTACCGGCGTCGTCGGCTGCTCGAACCGGTTTCTGGTGGCTACCGATACCCCCTGGGGGTTAGCTATACCCACCAGAAAGTGGTTCGAGCAGAGACAGCGAACCGACACCGGTCCGATAACCACCACAAACTGGTTCCAGCGCCTCACCAGCGCCGGCGACCCACGGATCAGCCCACCAGCCCCAGCTGCCACCGCCAACGAACAAAGGCGCAGGACACTAGTACCGCCTGGGTGAGGCGCCCAGCGGACGCTGCGGACGCCCGTCGTCGGTAGGTGCCAGGCCGCCCTGGCAGGTGGGGCAGTAGAACATCGTCCGCTCCCGGGTGGGCGGGCCGATCATCGCCACCCGGACGGTGCCGCCGCACCGCCTACAGGGCAGCCCGGACCGGCCGTGCACCCAGGTGTTCTCGCCACGTCGACGCCTGCCGGTGGTGGACTGGACGGCATGCTGCCGGCCGCGGCCGAGCAGTCGGTGGGCGCGGTTGACGACGGCGAGCCGGACGGGGCCGGGGAGTTCTGCGGGCGGCGTCCACGGATGGAGGCGTTCCATGAACAGCGTCTCGGCGGCATACAAGGTGCCGACACCTGCGAGATTGGCCTGATCGAGCAGCGCGGCACCGATCGTGGGATTGCGGGTCAGGTTGGCGGCGGCCAGCGCAGGGTCCCAGTCGGCGCCGAGGACGTCCGGACCGAGGTGACCGACCAGGGTGTGCTCGGCATCGGTGCGGACCACGTCCAGCATGCCGAGGCGCTGGCCGAGCCCTGCCCAGCGTGCGGTGCTGAGGAAGGCGCGGGTCTGGGCGTCCGGACGTGCGGTGGCGGCGTCCGCGATCAGCCACTGGCCCTCCATCCGCAGATGGGAATGGACGGTGTGACCCGAATCCAGCCGGTGCAGCAGGTGCTTGCCGCGGCTGATCACCTCGAGAGTGGTGTCCCCGGTGAAGTCGAGGGTCGATATCCCCGGCCAGCGCAGGTCGGTGCGGATCAGTGGTTCGCCCGCAAACGCCTGGTTGAGGCGCTGCGCGGTGCGCCAGACGGTGTCACCCTCGGGCATGGTGCGCTCCGCGTTGGCCATGTCCGGGAGTGAGGACGCGGGTGCCGGTGGGCTGAGACACGGCAACACCATAGGCGGTAGCCGCGGAGCCGGCGCGATCAAACGGCCAGGTGACGATGCCGGCTCGCCCGCCACCTCAATGCCGACGTTTGCAGGATCTCTAGGCCGACGTTTGCAGGGCTTCTGGGCCGACTTCTGCAGACTCCCGGCCTGGACATGCCCTCTCACCTCCTCAGCCGGAGCCCCTGCGGCGTCAGCCGGAACCCGGCGCCGGCGAGGGCTTGCGCCAGCGCGTGGTCGGAGCCGAGGACGTCCGCGCCGTCGATCTTGGCGACGGTGAGTTTGCCGAGGACGCCGGCGTGCACGGCTTCGGCCAGGGCGGTGGCGGACGCGGCCAGCAGGCCGGGATCGTCGGTGAAGGAGAGCAGGGTGCGTCCGCCGCGTTCGACGTAGAGGGTCAGGTCGCCGTCGTTCAGCACGACCAGGGCGCCGGCCTTGCGGCCGGGCTGGTGTTTGGCGCCTTCGGCACGCGCCGGCCAGGGGAGCGCCGCCCCGTACGGGTTGGCCGGATCGGTGGCTGCCAGCACCCGCGCGCCGGGGATCTCCTTCGCTTCGCGGAGCAGGTCGACGGCGTGCCGGTCGCCGAACTGGGCGGCGCCCAGGCCCTCGACGAAGTAGCCGCGGCGCACCTGGCCGGCTTCTTCGAAGGCGCTGAACACCCGGTAGGCGCCGGCGAACCCGCCGGTCACCTCTTCGTTGGCCACCGAGCCGCGGGTGACCACGCCGTAGCGGTCCAGCAGTACCTCGGAGCGCGCGGCGGCCAGCACGGTCGGGTCTGTCTCGACGCTCGGCAGCTGCGACCAGCGTCCGGACGCCTCGGGCGGACCGGCCGGACGGGGCAGCGGCCCGCGCGGCAGGCCGCGGCGTCCGAACCTGCCGCGAGCGGGGGCGGGACGCGCCTTCAGGCTGACCCGGCCGCCGCCGAGCAGCGCGCGCAGCGGGGCCAGGGTGTCGTTGCTGATGTGCCCCGACCAGACCAGCTGCCACAGCGCCTCGGACAGCTCGGCGTCCGAGGCCGGAACCCGTTCGGCGAGCGTGCGGAACAGGTAGCTGCCGCCGCCGGCGAGCGCCTCCAGCACCCGTGCGGCCAGATCGCCGGGCGCTTCACCGGGCCGGGTCAGGGTCAGCTCGGCGGTTTCCGCGGGATGCAGGGTGATCCAGCCGTCCGTGCCGGCCAGCGCGCCGGCACCCTGCCAGACCACCTCGCCGCCGGCCAGCAGCTCGTCCAGCATGGCCGGCTGGTAGTCGCGCACCCGGGCCGGCAGTACCAGCGACTCCAGCGAACTCGCCGGCACCGGGTACCCGGCCAACTGCTGGATCGCCGACAACACCCCCGGGGTTCCCGACAGCGGCGTCACCACCCCTTGCCAGTGGCTCAGGAAACGCGCGAACTGCTGCGGCGGCACCGGTTCGACCGCGTTGCGCAGCGCCGCCAGCGAACGCCGTCGCAGCACCCGCAGGACGCCGGGATCGCAGTAACTGAGGCCACCGCTGGTTGAGCTTGTCGAAACCCGGGTCTCGACATGCTCGACCGACGGGGTATCGACAAGCTCGGCCAGTGAGGACGGGGGCACCCAGCCCGGCGGCCGCAGATCACCCTCGACCAGGCGTCCGTCGGCGACCAGCCGGGTCAGCACTCCATGCACCACGGCCGGTCCGAGACCGAGCCAGCCGGCCACCTCGGAGGCCAGGAACGGAGCGTGCCCGCGGGCCCAGCGCAGCATCAGGTCGCCCAACGGATCGGGCACCGGGGCGCGATGTACCTCGGGCACCCCGACCGGCACGCTGACGCCGAGGGCGTCGATCAGGCGTCCGGCGTCCTCCACGGCGGCCCAGCGGGTGCCGCCGCCGATCCGCACCTCGATCACCCGGCGCTGCTCGGTCAGTCCGATCAGCCACTCCGGAACGCGGTCGGGGTCGGCGCTGCGGGCCCGCAGCCCGGGCAGGTCCAGCGGACCCAACACTCGGATCAGATCCGCCAGATCCTCCAGATCGCGGGCCCGGCGTCCCTCGGCGAGGTGCTGCAGCTCCGATTCGGTACGGGTCAACGACTCCGGGTCGAGCAGGTCGGCCAGCGCCAGCCCGTCCGACGTACCTAGTAGATCGGCCAACAGCGCCGGGTCGAGGGTGAGCGCCGCGGCCCGCCTCTCGGCCAGCGGCGAATCGCCCTCGTAGAGGAACTGCGCCACGTAGCCGAACAGCAGCGAGCCGGCGAACGGGGACGGCCGCGGCGTGGTGACCTCCACCGTCCGCACCTGCCGGGTCGCGATCGACCGCATCAATTCCACCAACGCGGGGACGTCGAAGACGTCCTGGACGCACTCCCGCACCGCCTCCAGGACGATCGGGAAACTGGGGTACTCCGACGCCACCTCGAGCAGCTGCGAGGCCCGCTGACGCTGCTGCCACAAGGCCTGACGCTTGTCCGGACGGCGTTTGGGCAGCAGCAGGGCCCGGCCCGCGCATTCCCGGAACCGGCTGGCGAACAGCGCGGACGAGCCGATCTGCTCGGTGACCAGGCCGGCCACCTCGTCCGGGTCGAGCACGATCGCCTGCAGCAGGTCGGGCACCGCCACCTCGTCGTCGCCGGCCCAGCCGGTGTCGGGCAGCCGCAGCACGATGCCGTCGTCGCCGTGCATGGCCTGGACGTCGACGCCGTGCGACTCCCGCAACCGGGCCGCGATCGCCAGCGCCCACGGGGCGTGCACGGGCGCGCCGAACGGCGAATGCACGACCACCCGCCAGTCGCCGAGTTCGTCGCGGAACCGCTCCACCACGATGGTGGTGTCGCTGGGCAGCTGCGGGATCGCCTCCCGCTGCTCGGCCAGGTAGCCGACCAGGTTGTCGGCGGCCCACTCGTCCAGCCCGGCCGCTTTCGCCCGCTGCCGGGCCGCCTCCGGCGCCAGCCCGCCGACCTCGCGCACGAACGCACCCAGCGCCTTGCCGAGTTCGGCCGGACGGCCCAGCGTGTCGCCCTTCCAGAACGGCAGCCGTCCGGGTTCGCCGGGGGCGGGGCTGACCAGCACCTGGTCGTGGGTGATGTCCTCGATCCGCCAGGTCGAGGTGCCCAGGGTGATCACGTCGCCGACCCGGGACTCGTAGACCATCTCCTCGTCGAGCTCGCCGACCCGGCGTCCGACCCCCTCGCCGGAGACGAACACGCCGAACATGCCCCGGTCGGGAATGGTGCCGCCCGAGGTGACCGCCAGCCGCTGCGCGCCGCGGCGTCCGGTGAGGGTGTCGGTGGTGCGATCCCAGACCAGCCGGGGTCGCAGTTCGGCGAACGCCTCGGACGGGTAGCGCCCGGCCAGCATGTCGAGCACGGACTCCAGCACCGGCCGGGTCAGCCCGGTGAACGGCGCGGCCCGCCGGACCAGGGCTTCCAGTTCGGGCACGGTGATGTCGTCCAGCGCGCAGATGGCGACGATCTGCTGGGCCAGCACGTCGAGCGGATTGGACGGCACCCGCAGCGATTCGATCGCCCCGGCCCGCATCCGTTCGGTGATCACAGCGGTCTGCACCAGGTCGCCGCGGAACTTCGGGAACAGCACGCCGCGCGAGGTCGCGCCCACCTGATGCCCGGCGCGTCCGACCCGTTGCAGCCCGGACGCCACGGACGGCGGCGCCTCGACCTGCACCACCAGGTCGACCGCGCCCATGTCGATGCCGAGTTCCAGGGACGACGTGGCCACCACCGCCGGCAGCCGCCCGGCTTTCAGGTCGTCCTCGGTCTGGGCGCGCTGCTCCTTGCTGACTGAGCCGTGATGAGCGCGGGCCAGCAGTGGCGGGGCGCCCTGGGACTGGCCGGATTGTGCCATCACCTCCGCAGGCGGCCTGGCGTTCCGACCGAGCGTGGACCTGGTCTCGACAAGCTCGACCGACGCAGCTTGCCGCTCGACCCAGATCTCATTGAGCCGTGCGGTCAGCCGCTCGGCCAGCCGGCGGGAGTTGGCGAACACCAGGGTGGAGCGGTGGGCGGCGACCAGGTCGACGATCTTCTCTTCGACGTGCGGCCAGATCGAGGTGCGCCGCGGATCGCCGGCCGCCGGCCCGGACAGGTCGTCGGTGACCTCGCCCAGCGCACCCAGATCGGGCACCGGCACCACCACCGACAGCTCCCAGGTCTTCTCGCTGGGCGGATTGACGATGCTCACGCCACGACCGCCGGCCAGGAACCGGCCGACCTCCTCGATCGGCCGGACGGTCGCGGACAGCCCGATCCGTTGCGCGGGCCGTTCCAGCAGGGCGTCCAGGCGTTCCAGGGAGAGCGCCAGATGGGCGCCGCGCTTGCCCCCGGCCAGGGCGTGGATCTCGTCGACGATCACGGTCTGGATGCTGGCCAGGGTCTCGCGGGCGGCCGAGGTGAGCAGCAGGAACAGCGACTCGGGGGTGGTGATCAAGATGTCGGACGGCTCGCGCGCGAAGCTGCGGCGCTGGTCGGCGGGGGTGTCGCCGGAGCGCACCGCGACGGTGATCGCCGGCGGTTCCAACCCCATCCGGACGGCCTCGTGGCCGATCCCGACCAGCGGCGAGCGGAGGTTGCGTTCCACGTCGACGGCCAGCGCCTTGAGCGGCGAGACGTACAGCACCCGGCAGCGTTTCAGCTTCTCGGGAACGGGTTCGGTGGCCAATCGGTCGAGCGCCCAGAGGAACGCCGAGAGCGTCTTTCCCGAGCCGGTGGGCGCCACCACCAGGGTGTGCTGCCCGGAGCTGATCGACTCCCAGGCGCCGGCCTGGGCCGCGGTGGGCGCGGTGAAGCTGCCCCGGAACCAGCTCGCGGTGGCCGGGGAGAACCGGTCGAGTACGTCGTCTGCCATGACGTGATCACAATGCCACGCGGCACTGACAGCGGAGCTCTCCCGAACTGATACCGATCTGCGAGAGACTCTGCGGTAACCCAGAAGAGCGGTGTTGCGCTACGAAAGGGGCGGTGATGGCCAGGGCATTGGTGGCAGCGCTCGCGCTCACCCTGCTGACCGTGGCCGGGTGCGGATCTCCAGGATCGGACCGCACCGTCCCGACGCCGCCGATCGCGACGTCAGCCCAGCCCTCACCCGGCGTCACGCTGGAACTGCCGTCCCCCTCGCCCCCGCCGCCGGCCGCCGGCTGTCTCAACGGCATCGTGCTGCCCGACGGGATCGACCCGCGGGCGTGCCGTGCGGTGCCGTCGGGCACCGCCTCAGCGCGGGCCTCCGACTGGAGTTCGGCGACCGCCTACCTGCACCTGCCGTCCGGCAACATCGGTTGTGACCTGACCAAGGGCAAGCGCGGCTCGGTCGACTGCTACGTCTACGAACACACCTGGAAGCTGCCGGCCCCGCTGACCCGTGGCTGCGATCCCGACCTGGAATGCGGCAGTGGCGTGGCCATCGTCGACGGGACGGTGACCGGCTCGTCCCGCGGCGACGTCCCGGGCTGGTCCGACGCCCTGCACCGAGGGATGAAGCAGTACCTGCTGCCGTACGGGAAGCTGGCGGCCTTCGGCCCGAACGCCTGCCTCTCCCAGGCCTCCGGTCTGACTTGCTGGAATGGCGTCACCGGCCACGGCTTCCTGCTCAGCCGCACCAGGTTCGTGCACTGGTGACCCTCCGCGGGCACACCCGCGGATTCTGTCGGCGGACGCCGTTACCATCGCTGGCATGAGCAGCGGGAGCCAGGCCAAGCGGGCCGCGCGAGCCAAGGAACGTGCCCGGCAGCGGGCGCGCGACAAGCAGCGAGGCCAGCAGTCGAGCCGTCCGAGTAGCCCTTTCGGGGATGCCCACGGGTTCTTCGACAACGCCTTCGGTCGGCGTCCCGAACCGGATCGCCGGCCGCGCGGTGCCGCCGAGATCTTGGACGATGCACGCTACGGGTTGCTCATTCCCGACTTGCTGCCGCAGGCCCGGGCGATCGAACCGGCCCGGTTCTATGCCGACGCCGAGCCGGTGCTGGTCGGCTGGGTGTTGCAGTTCTACGGCAGCGGCTGGCAGCCCGGCGAACTGATCCGTTTCGCGCGGACGCGGGCGAAGGCTGCCGGTGCCGACCTGGTCCGTCTCGCCATCGCAGCCGAGCGCGCGTCGCGACAGGGACCGACCCGGCACGATCCGCAGTGGATTCGTCAGTGGGAGGCGGCCGACCTGCCAGCAGACATGCCGGCTCGCGGGTGGGCGATGGTGTGGGCTCGACGAACGGTGGACGACGACCTCAAGGCGATCCTTCGGCTCGCGGCGGCCCTGGGTGGCGTCCCCGAACTGGACCAACTGCTGCCGCCACCGCCGGGGGTGCGGGCCCGGCGTCCGCTGATCGGCCGGTCCGCCACCGCGGCGAGCGCGCACCCGATCCTGGAGCGGGTCCGGGCATTGCTGGCCAAGGCCGAGTCCACCGAGCACGAGTCCGAGGCGATGGCGTTCACCGCCAAGGCGCAAGAGTTGATGACCAAGCACGCCATCGAGCAGGCCATGGTCGACGAGGCCGGATCCACCGAGAGCCGGCCGGGGATGATCCGGCTGCCGATCGACGCGCCCTACGCCGACGCGAAGGCACTGCTGCTGCAGACGATCGCCGAGCACACTCGCTGCCGGACGTTGTTCAACGCCGAACTGGCGTTCTCCAACGTGGTCGGCTACGCCGACGACCTGGAGGCGGTGGAGTTGCTGTTCACCTCGCTGCTGGTGCAGGCGCAACGGGCCCTGGTCGAGGCCAGCGCCGCAGCCCCGCCCGGCGCCCGCGCCAGGTCGCAGGCCTTCCGTTCCGCCTTCCTGCTGGGCTTCAGCGGACGGATCGGCGAGCGGCTGGCGGAGGTCCGCAGGGTCGCTTACACCAGTGCCGACGCGGCCGGCTTCCTGCCCGTGCTGGCTTCCCGGGACACCCGGATCGATGAGTTCATGGCGGAGCGGTTCCAGGCCACCACGTCCGAACGGGTCCGCGGCGGTTACGACGCGTCCGGCTACGCCAGCGGCCGGATGGCCGGCGACGCCGCCGCGCTCACCTCGGCTCCTCTGCCCGCCGAGCCGAGAACATCCGCACCCGCCCAGTCGGCGGAGCAGCCGCTGTTCTGAGTGCGAAGTGCAGCCTCGAGTTCGTCATTGGATTCGGCGGGATGGTCGGCCCACGGCGTCACCGTGCGGTGCTCCGGGGCGGTCGAGACGCCAGGCATTGCGCAGCGCGTCGATCTGGGCATCGGTCGCCTGGGGGTTCTCGCGACGCAGCGTGGAGCGATGCATCCGTTCGCCGAACTCGTACATGGTGAACACCGCTCGGATCCGCCGTGCCACGTCCGCATCACTCATAGCGAAAGATTGCGTGCCACCACCCGGTTTCGCAGGCGGCGCCCGGACAACGCGTTACGCACGCGTCACGACCTCATCGCCGGGCGTGCAGTGGCTTGACGCATTGCTGGTTCAGGCACCACCGTTGCTTGAGAACCCGCCGAGAAAGCAGGACCGATGCCGGATACCAGCACCACCGGAAAGCTCAAGCTCTGGCAGGCGATCGCCATCTCGGTGGGCTTCATGGCTCCCGTGCTGGCCATGTCGCTGAACGGCATCGGCGTGGCCGGAATGGTCGGGCCGAGTGTCCCGCTGGTCTTCGTGATCGCGTTCGCCGGCGTCGGGGCGGTCGGTTACGGCTTCGTCCGGCTGACCTCGTACTTCAACCATGCCGGCTCGATCTACGGCCTGGTCGGGATCACGGTCGGCCCGCGGGCCGGCTTCTTCGGCGGCTGGGCGCTGCTCGGCACCTACGTGTTCTTCGCGGCCTGCACGCTGGCGTCCTGCGGGGTGTTCTTCGACGCGTTCCTGATCCAGTTGGGCTTCGAGGGCGGGCCGAACTGGCTGATCGTCGCCCTGCTCTGCGCGGCCGTGGTGCTGGCGCTGAACATCCGCGAGTCGGCGGTGGCCGCCAACGTGCTGCTGGCGATCGGAGGCATCGGCATCGCGGCCATGCTGGTGCTGGCGGCGGTGATCCTGGGCCGGGCCGGTGCCGGCACCGCGCCGCGCGGTCAGAGCATCGACGTGGTCAGCACCTTCTCCGCCGGCGACGTCTCGTTCGGGACGCTGATGGCGGCCTCGGTGTTCGCCTTCCTGTCCTGGGCCGGCTTCGAATCCTGCTCGTCGCTGGGTGAGGAGACCGAGGATCCGCGCCGCAACATCCCACGCGCGATCGCCGGCGCGGTGATCCTGGGCGGGCTGCTGTACGTGCTGATGATGTTCGCCCAGACCGTCGGCTTCGGCACCGACGCCGTCGGCATCGAGGCGTTCGCCGGCTCGAACTCCAGCATCACCGATCTGGCCGCCGCCTACGTCGGCGAGTGGTTCGCGGTGATCCTGGCCTTCTGTGCGCTGATGGTCGCGCTGGCGTCCACGATCGGCTCCACCGCGGCCGCCGGACGTCTACTGTTCGCCCTGGCCAGGGACGGTTTCGGCCCCAAGCAGCTCGGGGTGCTGAGCAAGCACGGCGTCCCCGGCAACGCCGTGATCTGCGTCGTGGTGCTGGCCTTCGCGTTGTGCGCCGGGCTCGGGGTGGCCGGCGTCGGCGCCTTCGACGCCTACTACTGGTACGCCACCATCGCCGTGTTGTGCATGCTGGTCGCCTACTCGGTGGCCTCCGCGGGCGTCATCTACTTCACCGTCCGAGGCAACAACACCATCCCGAAGTGGGAGATCGCGATCCCGGTGCTCGGCATCGGCTACCTGCTCTTCGTGTTCAGCCAGCAGCTGGGCACCGAATGGCCCTACACCCTGTTCCCCTGGATCGCCGGCGCCTGGTGTCTCGTCGGGCTGCTGGTGATCCTGCTCGCCCCGTCCATCGCGCAACGGGTGGGCGCCCATCTCACCGAAGAACTCGGTGAGCCCGATCAGGCCGGAACCTCGGCCGGTAAGGAGTCCTGAGGTGGTCAGCGAACTCGGTTTCGTCGGCACGAACGATCTGGTCGGCATCACCCGCGGCCGTGCCATGCCGCTGCCCCGGCTGGAGGACTCGCTGGACACCGGCTGCGGCTGGGTGCCCGCCAACCTCGGCATCGGGCCGTTCGGGCACATCGTCGCCGAGGGTGAGGTGTTCGGCTCGACCGGCGACCTGCGGCTGATCCCCGACCCGGCGACCCGCACCCAGTTCCCGACCGCCGAGGGTGCGCCGCCGCTGACCGTGATGCTCGGCGACACCGTCAACATCGACCTGACGCCGTGGGCGGCCTGCCCGCGCACCTTCCTGCGTACCGCCGTCGCCGACCTGGCCGCCGAGACCGGGCTGCACATCTACGGCGCCTTCGAGCACGAGTTCATGCTGGTCACCGACGACGAGCCGCCGGCACCCTTCTCGCTGGACGCCCTGCTCAGCGGCGAACCGTGGGGATCGGGCCTGGTGACGGCGCTGACCAAGGCGGGCATCGAGCCGGAGAACTGGCTGCCCGAGTACGGCGCGAACCAGTGGGAGGTGGTGATCCCGCCGGCCCTGGACGTCGAGATCGCCGACCGGGCGGTGCTGCTGCGCGACCTCGTCCGGCACTACTCGAAGCTGCACGGCAAGCAGGCGTCGTTCTCGCCGCTGCTCGATCCGGACGGCTCCGGCAACGGCGTCCACCTGCACGTGTCGCTGCGCACCGGGGACGGGGTGCCGGCCACCTTCGACGCGTCCCGTCCGGGCCGGATGTCGGAGGTCGCCGGCCAGTTCGCCGCCGGCATCCTGCGGCACTGCCGCGCGATCACGGCGCTGACCGCGTCCAGCGTGGTGTCGTACCAGCGACTCACCCCGCACCGCTGGTCGGCGGGGCACGCCTTCCTCGGCGAGCAGAACCGCGAGGCGATGCTGCGGATCTGCCCGCTGGTCGAGGTCGAGGGCAAGAACCGCGCGGCGCAGTACAACATCGAGTACCGGGCCGGCGACGCCACCAGCAACCCGTGGCTCTACTTGGGCTGCATCATCCGGGCCGGGCTGGAAGGCATCCGCAACCAGCTGCCGGCGCCGCGCGTGCTGGACGTCGAAGTGGACGCCCTGACCCCCGAGGAGCGGACCGAGGCCGGCGTCCGGACGCTGCCGGCGTCGCTGGACGAGGCCCTGGAGGCGCTGGTCGAGGACGAGGTCGTGGCCGGCTGGTTCGACACCGAGATGCTGGACACCTTCCTGGCGATCAAGCGCGAGGAGATCGCCCGCGCCAAGGGACGCTCCGACGCCGACATCTGCGCCGACTACCGCGATGTCTACTGAGCACTCCGCTGGTCGAGCCTGTCGAGACCTGGTGGACGCGGTCGACCTGATCGATCACCACTGCCACGGGGTGATCATTGAGAACCCGCCGCGGGCCGTGTTCGAGGACCTGATGACCGAGTCACCGTGGCCCTCGCCGCGCGGCACGTCCGGCTGGGACAGCCAGGTCGGGCTGGCGATCCGGCGGCGCTGTGCCCCGGTGCTCGACCTGTCGCCCGACCGTAGCCCCGAGGACTACCTGGCCCGGCGCGCCGAGCTTGGCGCGTCCGAGGTGAACCGGAGGTTGCTGGGCTTCGCTCGGCTGCACACCCTGCTGCTCGACACCGGATATCGCGGCGACGACATCCTGGACGTGGCCGGCATGGCCGAGGTCAGCGGCGCGCCCACCCACGAGATCGTCCGGCTGGAGGCGGTCGCCGAGCAGGTCGCCGTCACGTTGTCGTCCGGTGCCGACTTCCCGGACGCCTATCGCGCCGCACTCGCCGCCGCCACGGTGGACGCCGTCGGCCTGAAGAGCATCGTGGCGTACCGGTACGGGCTGGATTTCGAGGCGGCGCGTCCGTCCGAGGACGAGGTGGCGGCTCGGGCGGCGGCCTGGTTGGACGAGATCGGACGCACCGGCCGGGTTCGGCTGACCGACCCGGTGCTGCTCCGGTTCGGCATCTGGTGCGGTGTCGACCGGGCGCTGCCGCTGCAGTTCCACGTCGGCTACGGGGACGCGGATGTCGACCTGGTGCGCTGCAACCCGCTGCTGATGACGGCCTGGCTGAAGGCGACCCGCGAGTCGGGCACCTCGGTGATGCTGCTGCACTGCTACCCGTACCACCGCGAGGCCGGCTATCTGGCCCAGGTGTACCCGCACGTCTATTGCGACGTCGGGCTGGCGATCAACTACACCGGCGCCCGCTCCGCCGCAGTCATCGCCGAGTCGCTGGAGCTGACGCCGTTCCACAAGGCGCTGTTCTCCACCGACACCTTCGGGCTGCCCGAGTTCTACTACGTGGGCGCCTTGCTGTTCCGGCAGGGCCTCGCCGAAACCCTGGACGACTGGATCGCCGGTGGCCACGCCTCGATCTCCGACGCCGCCCGAGTCGCCGAGCTGATCGGCAACGCCAACGCCCGCCGGGTGTACCGATTGAGCTGACGCACGTCGGCCCCCGAGCCGAAGCTCGGGGGGCGACGCCAGCTGTACAGACGCGCGGACTACGTCAGCTGCGAATCACGCCGCGCCAGTTCAGGCCGTAGCCGAATTTGTAGACCCGGCCCTGGGAGTCGCGGTAGGGCGTCATGTCCTCGCCGACGTCCTCCTTCTGCTTCTCGACGGCGTCCATGTTCTTCGGACTGGTCAGCGGCAGCCGGCCCTGCGGCTCGTGCTGACCCAGAGCGGTCTCGATCAGGATCCGGTCGTAGATGGAGTAGCCGACCAGAATGGCGTCCACCTTCTTCTCGAACTCTGCCGGAATGAAGCTGCTCTTGGCCTTGACCGCGACGATGATCGGGATGTTCTTCCCGGTCTTGCGTTCGATCCGCTTGATCGTCTTCACGGTGCGGTTGAGCGCGGTCAGGTCGTAGGCGTTGCCGATCCGGGCGCTGGCGCCGAAGTACGAGCGATTCTCGACCGTGCCGTCATCGCGGATGTCGCCGGCGATCGACTTCTTGCGCACGTGTGGACCGTTCGCGGTGTACGGGCCCCACTGCAGCGACAACGGGTAGTAGCTGCCGTCGGCGTTGCGTCCGGCGCCGGTGAAGTTGTTGCCGTTGTCAGGGCTGCGCATGCCGGCCAGCACCATGTCCACCTTGCTCAGGTCGGGCATGATGTAGTCGATGATGTTGCCCTTGGCGTCCTTCACCGGGGTGTCGGTCAGCACCTTCTTGAAGTACTTCTTGGCCACCTCGGCGTCCAGGGTGGGGCCGGTGATGTCGGTGGTCGACTGCGAGAAGACGCTCGGGAATCCGTGCCCGATCGAACTCGGAATGTAGACCGTCTTGCGCTTGAAGCTCTTCAGCGAGGTCGGCTTGATGGTCTTCTTGGCGTTCTTCAGCATCACCACGGAGTCGAACTGGGCGTCGATTCCGGCCGCCACCTTGTCGGCGCTGGCGACGATCTTCTCGGACGCGGCCAGGTCGAGGTACGGGTTCTCGAACAAACCGGGCAGCAGCAGCATCCGGACGATGCGCTCGCCGGACTGCCGGAACCGGGTGTCGGCATCGATGCTGTTCTTGCCGGCCTCGTAGTCGGCCTGCCAGAGGGCGTGCGCGGCGAGCACCGGAACCTTGTTGTTGTTGCCGCCGTACATGTCGACGCCGGCCCGCAGCACCGCGTAGTGGCGTTCCTCGACGGACGCCTTCTCCATGCCCCAGGCCATCCCGAAGATCGAGTTCGGGTCGGTGTAACCGGTGGTGACGCCCCAGTCGGTGCAGATGACGCCGTCGTAGCCGGCGTTGCGCAGGCCGTCGATCTTCACCTTGTCGTAGGCGGAGCCGACCCGATTGCCGGTCAGCGGCTTGCCGTTCTTGGCGATCGCGATCGAGTAGGAGCTCATCACCGCGGTCGCGTTCTTCGCGGCAAGGAACGGTTTGGTGTGCTCGGCGTAGTTGTTGCCCGGGTACACCGCGTATTTGCCGGCGTTCAGGTGCGACTCGCGGCCACCCTCGCCGGCACCGTCACCGGGCCAGTGCTTGATCATCGTGTTGATCGAATCCGAACCCCAGCCGATCGAGCGGCCCTTGGCGTCGTAGCTGTTCTGCGAGCCGTTGACGTAGGCCTTCGCCATCGTCTTGGCCAGCTTCACGTTCTCGCCGAAGGTGCCGTCGTTGCGCAGCCAGCGGGGCTCGGTGGCCAGGTCGATCTGCGGACCGAGCGCGGTGGTGATGCCCATCGCCCGGTACTCGGCGGAGGACGCCTTGGCGAACTTCAGCATGGTCGACTTGGAGAAGGTCGCGGCCAGGCCGATATTGGACGGCCACCGCGAGATGTCGTCACCCTCGGAGTTGTAGGCGGAATCGTTGGCGGCCGTGGAACGCGGGTCGGAGGAGAAGTTGACCGGCACGTAGGGCAGCCCGGACGCGGTCTGCTGCTCGGCGAACGCCTGCATCGCGTTCACCCAGGTGACATTGGCGGCGACGTCGTTGGGTCCCGCATTCAGCACGTTCCGCAACTTGTCGTCCTTGATGTACTTGCGCTGTGCATCGGTCAGCCCGGCACCGGGATTGCGTTCGTGCGAGCTGAACAGCATCAGGCCGGCGATCTGTTCGATGGTCAGTTCCGCCGCCAGCGCCTTGGCTCGTTCGGCGACCGGCTTGCGCCAGTCCTCCCACGGGTCCAGCTTGCCGTTGCCGTTCATGTCCTTGAAGGCCAGCACACCTTTGTCGGTCTGCTCCTCCAGCAGCTTCACCGGGCCGTCCTTGATGAAGCTGAGGGTGGCGCCGCCGTCGGGATTGGTCACCACGGTGAACGTGGTGGTGCCGTCGCTCACCGTCCGTTGGGTTGGGCCGGGAAGGGCGGCGTGGGCCGTCCCGGTCGGGGCCAGCAACGCGCCGGCCAACACGCCGGCGGCAATCGCCGTCGGTATGGGAGTGGGTCGCATGGATCTCCTTCGATAGGCCAGTCCGGGGTGCGGGCCGAGACCGCTCCGGCGCTGGAACGGGGGATATCGCCTGGGCGCCTTTGCTCAAGCGATTGAGTCATGCTCGCATACCGACACCGGTTCTGCACAGGAAACTCTCAGATCCATCCATCTGGTGGCTCGCCGTACGCTGGCCGGGTGGCTCAGATGTTCCTGCACCGCGTCTCGATCCGGCCGCGCCACCTGGATGCCTGGCTGTCGCTCTGGCCGAGCGAGGTGGCACTGCGCCGCCGGCACGGCTACACCCCGCATCAGGCCTATCTGCAGGAGCACGCCGAGCCGAAATTGAGTTGGCTCTACTCCCACCCCGACCCCGACGCGGGGCAGGCCGGCTGGGAGTCCGACCCGGATGTGGCGGCCCACCGCGCTGCCGCGGCGCCGCACGTGTTCGGCAATCTGCTGGTGCGTCCGGTTCGGGTGGAACTGCTCGCCGAACGGCCCGAGCTTCCCGGACGCACGGTCTGCCTGCGGCGCTACTCGATCGTCGGCGATTGGCAGGAGTTCCTGGCCATCTGGCGCCGGATCGTGGACGTCCGGGAACGGCACGGCTTCCGCTGCCTGTTCGCCGTCGCGGACCAAGCCGAAGGACCAGTTCACCTGGGCGTTTGATTTCGAGGGCGACTGGGACGACTTCGCCCGGGCGCAGCGGCCCTACTACGCAGATCCCGACCGGGTGGCGTTGCGCGGGGTCTTCGACTACATGGCCGACTACAGCCTGGATCCGGCGCGCCGGCTGGAGTTCGGTTGATGCGGCTCAGCGGGTGAAGGTGTAGCGCGACCCCAGCATCCACATCACCACGGCCAGCACCACGGTGCCGGCCAACTGCAGCGGATACAGCCAGCCGACCGGCATTCCGGCCGGGGCCGACAGCACCGCGAACGCCGCACTCAACAGCGTCACCAGTGGGATCGCCACCCGCAGCACCCGCAATGTCACGGCGTAGCCGCGGTCCCGTTTGCCGAGGCGCCGCAGCAGCGCCGTGCACAGGCAGTAGACGAAGGCCAGCACCACCAGCCGCAGACCGATGTCGGCCAGCACCGTGAGCAACGCGAGCGGTGAGATGAACAACACCAGCTCGAGCACCAGTGCGGTGATGGCCAGGTTGCGGGCCCAGATGAACCACTTGTCGACGTCGATCAGCAGGTTCATCCCCATCGCGGCCAGCACCCAGCCGATCAGGTCGAGGGACAGCATCACCGAGCCGAGACGGATCTCGATCAGCACCAGCAGCAACCCGACGGCGGCAAGACGAAGCGGCGGCATGCGGCCAGGGTAGCCGTGCCTCAGTGTCCCGGACGCGGGACGTGCCGCCGCACGTCCGGCTTCTGCGAGGGCCCGGCGACCACCGGACTCACCCACGGGCCGTCTTCGGAGGGCAGCACGATGCCGTCCTCGGCGAAGGCGTAGCGGCCGGCCAGCACCTGCTTCGCCGCCGCGTCGTCGGCCCCGTCGGTGTTCTCCCACAGCGCGGTGAACAGGGCGCCGATCCGCACCCGGGCCTGCTGGCAGAACAGGTCGGCCAGCTCGACGCCCTCCGGGTGCCGCTGCCGCTCCGCCTTGGCCCGCAGGCAGCTGGCGGTCATTGCGAACAGCTCGGCGCCGATGTCGACCACCCGGCCCAGGAAGGCCTGCTTGCGTTCCATTCCGCCTTGCCAGCGTCCCATGCCGTAGAAGATCGAGCGGGCCAGCTTGCGGGTGGTGCGCTCCAGGTAGCGGACGTGACCGGCCAACGGCCCGAACTCGGCGAACGAGTTCGGCACCGCACCCTTGCCGGCCACCAGGGTGGGCAGCCAGCCGGCGTAGAACGCGCTCGCCTTGGCCACCGCCTTGATCTTGTCCTCCCGGGACGCCTCCGGGTCGATGATGTCGCCGGCGACGGCCAGGTGGGCGTCCACCGCCTCGCGGGCGATCAGCAGATGCATGATCTCGGTGGAGCCCTCGAAGATCCGCATGATCCGCAGGTCGCGCAGCACCTGCTCGGCCTCGATGCCGCGCTCACCACGGGCCCGCTGCGAGGCGGCGGTCTCGAACCCGCGGCCACCGCGGATCTGGACCAGGTTGTCGGCGATCGCCCAGGCCTGCTCGGACGCGTACAGCTTCAGCAGCGCGGCCTCGATCCGGATGTCGTTGGCGTCGTCGTCGGCCAGCAGGCAGCACAGGTCGAGCGCCGACTCCAGCCCGTAGGTGGTGGCGGCGATGAAGGCGATCTTGGTGGCCAGCGCCTCGTGCCGACCCACCGGACGTCCCCACTGCACCCGCTCGGCCGACCAACCGCGGGCCACGTTCAGGCACCACTTGGCGGCCGTCACGCACATCGCCGGCAGCGAAAGGCGTCCGGTGTTCAGCGTTGTCAGGGCGATCTTCAGGCCGCGTCCCTCACCGGCCAGCACGTTCTCGGCGGGGACGAAGACGTCGTGGAACCGGGTCACCGAG
Organism: Micropruina sp.; assembly: GCF_047607385.1. Taxonomy (GTDB): domain Bacteria; phylum Actinomycetota; class Actinomycetes; order Propionibacteriales; family Propionibacteriaceae; genus Micropruina. The sequence continues at coordinate 14,968 of NZ_JASGDE010000120.1, read as the reverse complement.
TTCTCGATGCCGCGCAGGCCCATGAAGGCGTTGCGGTTCTCCACGGTGATGCCGGGCGAATCGGCCTCCACCACGAAGGCGGTGACGCCGCCGCGGCGTCCCTCACTCGCCGGAACCCGGGCCATCACCACCAGCAGGGTGGCGATGGTGCCGTTGGTGGCCCACAGCTTCACCCCGTTGAGCAGATAGCCGCCCTCGACCGGTGTCGCCGAACAGGCCAGCCGGGCCGGGTCGGAGCCGACGTCCGGTTCGGTGAGCAGGAAGGCCGACACCTCGCCGCCGGCCACCCGGGGCAGGAAGCGGTGCTTCTGCTCCTCGGAACCGAACATCTTCACCGGCTGCGGCACGCCGATCGACTGGTGCGCGCTGAGCAGCGTGCCGATCGAGGCGTGCGCCGAGCCGGCCAGGGTGAGTGCCCGGCAGTAGTAGAGATGGGACAACCCGAGCCCGCCGTACTGGGTGGGCAGCTTGATGCCGAACGCGCCCAGTTCCGCCAGGCAGGTGAAGACCTCGTCCGGTATCGAGCCGGCCTCTTCGATCGCGGCGCCGTCGATGCTCTCCACGAACGGACGCAGCCGCGCCAGAAAGGCTTCGCCGGCGGCGATCTGTTCTGGGCTGTTGGACGGCCACGGGTCGACCAGGTCGAGCCGCAGCCGGCCGAGGAAGAGCTCCTTGCCGAAGCTCGGCTTGGTCCATTCGGACTCCCGGGCGGCCTCCGCAACCTTGCGGGCCTCGCGTTCGGTGGGTCCGGTCTGGGTCGGGGACATGCGCACCTCCTGCTGCTCTGCTTCGACGGTACTCCCGGGGTGGCGAATCGCGGTGGGTTGGGCGACGATGACGGCATGGCCGACCACGAGTCCCCGGTGTTCGAGTCCGGTGGCGACGCTGTCCGATCCCACCGATATCTGGTGGCGGCTGGTCGCCGAGCACTACGCGTTCTGCCCTGACAACGTCGAACAGGGCACCGACGACCTGGCCGAGTACGGCGCGGAGATCGCCGGCTCGGCGGAGTGGACGTTCTGGTGGGACTGACCCCTGCCGGTCAGCCACTCCGCGGCGGTCCGGGCGGCGACGGCGCGTGACGGCATGAACCAGTGGAAGAACACCCAGCGGGCCAGCCAGGCCGGCCAGCCGGTCAGTTGCACGCCGTACAGTTCGGCCGCGCCGCGTCCGACGCCCAGGCTCGCTCCCTGACCCAGGCCCGGAAAGGTGAACGGACGCGGGCCGTCGCCGCGCAGCACCCGGACGATGTTCGATCCGATCCGCTTGCCGTGATGGATCGCCCACAGCGCGTTCGCCGGGCAGGGCCCGGTTCTGGACGGGTGCGGCACGGCCGCCACGTCCCCGCCGGCCCAGATGCCCGGCGCCACCCGCAGCGCCTGGTCGGTGATCAGGCGTCCCTGCTCGTCGCGCGGGAAGGCGTCCAGGTCGGGCAGCGCCACCGGGGTCTGGCCGATCGTGCTCACCACGGTGCCGGACGCGACGAAGCCGGCCGCGCCCAGGTCGGCGCCGTCGGCGGTGACCCGGCACAGCCGGGCGCCGGGCAGGAACTCGACGCCCGCGCGCCGGGCCTCGGCGACCGCGTAGTCGGCGATCCGGCGAAACCGGGGCCGCAGCATCGGCAGCGCCTGGGAACCCGGATGGGCCAGCAGGACGCGGACGTCCGGGCGCTGCTGGACGATCGCGGTGGCAGCCTCGACTCCGGTCAACCCGGCCCCGGCGACCACCACGGCGGCACCCTGCTCCAGTTCGGCGAGTCGGACGCGGAGCGCGGCCAGACCGTCCGGATCCTTCAGCGACCAGGCGTGCTCGGCCAGCCCCGGGACGCGCTCGGCCGCGTCCTTGCTGCCCACCCCGACCACCAGCTGGTGGTAGCCGAGGGTGCGTTCACCGTTGTCGGTGGCGACTCGGACGGTGCGCCGCCCCGGGTCGACCGATACCGCCGATCCGGTGACGATCTCGACGCCGGGCAGCAGCCGTGCCAGCGGCACCCGAGCCCGCTCCGGACGGACCTGGCCGGTGATCACCTCCGCCGTCCAGCCGTGGAAGGAGTGGTCGGGCGCGGCCGACACCAGCCGGATCCGGACGCCGTCGAGAGAGCCGGAACGGACGGCGCGGGCGATCGCCCGGGCGCTCCACACCCCGGTGTAGCCGCCGCCCAGCACCACGATATCGGTGGTCATCTCAGGCACCGATCATGGCGGGTTCGGGCCAGTCGACCCGGCGTCCGAACGACAGCGGATCGGCCAGGGTGAAGCCCAGGTGGGCGAACCGGCGGGCGGCGTCCCGCATCCGCACCGCATGATCGACGCTCGCCTCGCCCAGCGCGCCCTCGGTCTGCCCGTCGAAGGCCATCAGCATGGTCTCGCACAGGCAGGCGTAGGCGAGGCCGCGGGGCAGGCCGATGTCGCCGCGCAGGTCGACGCCGGGGATGGCGGCGACGCCGCCGTCGATCACCAGCACGTCCGGGCGCTCCACCAGCAGCCGCGGATCGGTGTTGCGCGGCTGGGTGTCGTCCAGCACCACGGCGCCGTGCTTGAGGTGCTGCGGGCCGATCACCGCGTCCGCCGCCGAGGTGAGCAGCAGCACCAGGTCGGCGTCCTTGACGGCGTCCAGCGAGGTCGAGATCCGGACGGCGACGCCGGTGTGGCGGTCGGCGAAGTCCATCGCCAGGGTCTGCAGCCGGCGCTCGCCGCGGGCGACCAGGGTCAGGGTTTCGCCCAGCGGCTCGTCGGCCAGCAGCCGGACGACGCACGAGCCGACGCTGCCGGTGGCCCCGACGATCGCGACGTGACCCCCCGGCGCGGCCGGCAGCAGCCGGCGCAGCGCCTCCACGGTCAGGTGCGCGGTGAACGCGTTCCCGGTGGTCATGGTGACGCCGGGCCGGGGCCGCAGCAGCCGTCCGGCTCCGGTGACCGGAGCGGTCAGCGCACCCAGCCCGACGATCTCGGCACCGAGCTGCTGGGCCCGGTCGATGCCGCGTTCGATCCGGTCGATCACCCAGCGCCGGTCCTCGGTGAGCAGTTGCCGGGCGCCGACCGGGACGACCAGCACCCAGCCGTCCGGACCTGCCTCGGCCGCGGCGTCCCGGCGCCGTGCGGTGGCGAGCAGCTGGGGCGGCACCGGGAGCCGGCGCAGGCCCCAGTCCCAGGCGGAGGCGGGGATTCGTCCCAGCGGACGCCAGACCCGGGCCATGTCGGTGGCGACGTCGGCACGCGGGTGAACCAGGAACGCGAAACGCTTGGCCGGGCTGTCGAAGGTGAGGCTCACGGCGACTCCTGTCTCGAATGGGGATTCGAGCATTGAGAGCGTCCGGGACGACCCGGTGATACGCGGTGTCAGCCGGGCTGCACGCAGACCAGGAACTGTGCGGCGCCCGACAGCCGCACCGTTTCGCCGGTGTCCAACCTGGTCACCATCGGGTCGTCAGCGGCCTGGTTGCCGACCAGCGCACCTCCGCTCGGCACCCGGTCGATCGGGATCCGCCCGCCGGTCGCCTGATCGAGCAGTGCCAACTCGGCGACCCGCCCCCGGACCGTTCCGGAGACGTCCTCGACTTGGTGATGTGTCGCGTGTCGGACGCCGTCGGCACCGGCTCTCACGTCCCACCGGACGATGTCGTTGAGCCGGATCTCCGGCCCGCAGCATTCGTGCTCCCAGCCGCCGACCACGATCTCGACGGTCACGATCGCTCCGGCTCGGGCCCGTCCTCGGATGCGCGTTCCGATTCGGGCTCCGGTTCCGGTTCGCTCTCGGACTCCTCGGCCGGCTTCTCCTCGGCCGGCTCACCGGTGGCGACATCGTCCAGATTGCCGCCCAGGAAGACCGACACCCAGCGCGTCCGCGGGTCGGCGTCGAACAGCACCGCCTTGAAGAACAGGGTCAGCGGCACCGCCAGGATGGCGCCGAGCGGGCCGATGATGAGTGCCCAGAACACCAGCGAGATGAACGTGGTGGTGATGTTCAGGCCGACCGCGTCCCCGGTCACCTTCGGCTGGATCACCATCGAAGCGATGAAATTCACCACCACGTAGGCGGCCACCATGATCACCATGGTCTGGACGTCGCGGGCCAGCAGCGCCATCAGCGCCGGCGGCACCATGCCGATGATGAAGCCGATGTTGGGAATGTAGGCGGTGACGAAGGACAGGATTCCCCAGGTCAGCACCAGCGGGATCTGCAGCCAGGCCAGGATGCCCATGTTGATCAGCGCGACGGCCAGGCCGAAGATCGTGTTGACCACCCAGTACCGGCGGACCCGCCAGGAGAAGTCCAGCAGCGCCGCGGCCAGGTTGGGACGCAGCACGGCGAGCTTGGCCCGCCGTTCGGTGGTGTCGGACAGGTCGATCGCGATGAACGCCACGAACAGGAACAGCGAGCCGATGAAGGTCGCCCAGAACCCCACCTGGGTCATCACCCCGGTGACGTAGCCGAGCAGCCGGGTGTAGTCGAAGGTGGTCACCCACTGGGTGATCATCTCCTGGCTCACGCCCCAGGCCATCAGCTGTGTGGAGGCCTGGGTGTACAGCTCGTTGAACTGGTCGGCGTAGCTGGGCATCGCCGCCACGAACTGGCTCAGCGCCACCACGACCGCGAACAGGATCGCGAGCAGCACCAGGAACACCACCAGCATGCCGATCAGCGCGCTGAGGAATTTCGGCACCCGGCGTTCGTTCAGCCAGAGCACCAGTGGGCGGACGGTGACCACCAGCGTCATCGCCAGGAAGACCGGCGAGATGACGTCCCGGATGAAGTAGATGCCGGCCAGGCACGCCACGATCGCGGCTCCGGCGTAGAGCATCCGGATGCCGTCGGGAGCCCCGGCCTGTTCGGGGGCACGCGCCGCGGTCACGAGGGGAGTCTAGTGCCGCGTGCGTCGGCTACCGTGACCCGGTGCAAATCGTCCGCCGCAGTCTCGACCATCCGGACGCCGTCGCGCTGTGCGCGGCGGTGCAGGCCGAATATCGGTCGATCTACGGAGGCTCCGGGGACGTGTCGCCGATGGCCACCGAGCAGTTCGAGCCGCCGTCGGGATCGTTCCTGGTCGGCTACCGCGACGGGCGTCCGGTGGCCACCGCGGCCTGGCGGCGGCTGGAACCGGAGCGGGCCGGGTCGGTGATCCCGACCGGCGAACTGAAACGGATCTACGTCGCCCCCGACCACCGTGGACGCGGCCTGGCGCAGCAGATGATGCGGGCCGTGGAGGCCGACGCGCTCGGATCCGGGATCGGGCGACTGGTGCTGGAGACCGGCCCGATGCAACCCGCCGCGGTCGCGCTCTACCGGGGCCTCGGCTACACCGACACCGACGCGACGGCCTGGGCCGAGTACGCCGACAAGCCGAACGTGGTGATCCTGGAGTTCCTGCTGCCGCGGGTTTAGATCTCAGGCGGGGCGTTCGATCCCGAACACGGCGTGCAGCCCGTCCAGGAACTCGTCGCGGCGTCCGGAGCTGGCCAGTTCGCGGGCCCGCACCGACGGGCCGTGCAGCAGGACGCCGGCGAAATGCCGCAGCGCGGCTTCGGCCTTGTCGGCCGAGTCGGCGTCGTAGCGGCGCCGGACCCGGGCCAGTTCCGCCTCCAGGGCATCGCTGACGTGGGCGCGCAGGGCGGCCACCGCGGGACCGATCGGGCCGGCGTCCTCGGCGTGGGCGGCGGCGGCCCGGCGGACCAGCGCTTCGGCGTCGTCGGCCACCGCGAGGTGTTGCAGCGGGGCGTGCAGCTTGATCGCCTCCAGGTCGAGCAGTTCGATGCCGGCCACTTCGGAGACCAGCGGATCCACGTTGCGGGGTAGCCCCAGGTCGATCACCACCCGATGCCGCTCGTCGGTTCCCGGATGCCCGACCGGGCATTGCGCGGCGGAATGCGCGGTGACCGGGCAGGTTCCGGCGAACAGCTCCGGGGTGATCACCAGTTCGGGGCTGGTGGTGCAGCACACGATCACGTCGGACAGGCTCGCCGCGGCGGCCACCGCATGCCCGGAGACCGCGTGCAGCCCGTGCCGCGCGCAGAACTCCTGGCCGCGTCCGGACGGCGACCAGACGGTGATCGCGCTGACGCCGCGATCGCGCAGTGCCTCCAGGCAGGCGGTGGCGTAGCGGCCGGTGCCGACCAGCAGCACCTTGACGCCGGTCCAGTCGGTGATCCGGTGGGATGCCAGATCGAGCGCCAGCCGGATCAGCGACGGACGCGCCGCGCCCAGCCCGGTGCTCTCCCGGACGGCGCGACGGGTGGCCAGCGCGTCGGAGAACACCCGCTGCAGCAGCGGGGTGGCGCTGCCGGTTCGTTCGCCGTGGTTGAGTGCCCGGCGCACCTGGCCGGCGATCTCCGGCTCGCCGATCACCACCGACTCCAGCCCGGCGGTCACCGCGAACAGGTGCCGGGCGGCCTCCTCGCCGCGCAGCAGCCGCAGCGGCCCGCGACACCGCTGCACGGCGTCCAGGGCGGAGGAGTCGGCGTCCAGATAGATCTCGAAACGGTTGCAGGTGCTCAGCACGATGTTGCCGGCGATTCCGTCGCCGGCCAGCAGCGTCTCCACGAGTTCCGGTCCCGTACCCCCGGTCAGCTGCTCCAGTGTGGCGAAGTCGTGGGTGCGGTGGCTCGCGGTCAGGCACAACAGCACCGCGCCAGCATAGACCTCGGATACCGGCGGTGCGCCACGGCGCGGGCGAATAGGGTGCAGGGTGTGACCACGACCCTGCTGCCGGCCACTCATCCCCTCAATTCCGACACCGCGTCGGCGTGGCTGGTGAGCGCCTACCGGGGGATCCGACCGCCGGTCACGCCGGTCTGGTTCATGCGGCAGGCCGGTCGGTCGCTGCCGGAATATCGCGAGCTGCGGGTGGGTCGGCGGATGCTGGACGCCTGCCTCGACCCCGACCTGGCCGCCGAGATCACCCTGCAGCCGGTGCGCCGGCACGGGGTGGACGCCGCGATCTTCTTCTCCGACATCGTGGTCCCGCTCAAGCTCGCCGGGGTGCCGGTGGAGATCGAACCCGGAGTCGGCCCGGTGTTCCCGGCGCCGGTGAACACGCCCGAGGCGGTGGCGGCGCTGGTCGCCGAGCATCCGCCCGAAGCCCTGGACGAGGCGCTGGAGCCGATTCGGGCCGCGGTGCGGAAGACCGTCGCCGGCCTGCGGCTGCTGCAGGGTGCCCGCGATCCGCTGATCGGGTTCGCCGGCGCCCCGTTCACCCTGGCCGCCTACCTGGTCGCCGGACGCCCCAGCAAGGACCATCTGGCCGCCCGGGCGATGATGCATCGGCACCCGGACGCCTGGGCGGCGCTGCTCGGCTGGTGCGCCGAAGTCTCCGGACGCTTCCTGCGCGCCCAGGTGCTGGCCGGCGCCTCCGCCGTCCAGCTGTTCGACTCCTGGGCCGGTTCGCTGCCCGCCGCCAGCTACGCGGCACATGTCGCGCCGGCGTCCGCGAAGACCTTCGACGCCGTCCGGGACCTGGTCGACGACGAGGGACGCCGGGTGCCGCTGGTGCACTTCGCGGTCGGCGCCGGCGAGCTGTACGGCGCCCTCGACCTGGACGTGGACTGCATCGGGGTGGACTGGCGCACCCCGCTGGACCAGGCCTGGAAGCGGATGCCGTCCGGCCCGGCGGTGCAGGGCAACCTGGACCCGGCGCTGCTGGGCGCACCCTGGCCGATCCTCCGGGACGCGATTGACGACGTGCTGCGCCGCGGCGAGGCGGCCCCCGGCCACGTCTTCAATCTCGGCCACGGGGTGCCGCCGGACACCGATCCCGAGGTGCTCACCCGGATCGTCGATCACGTGCACAGCCGATGAACGGAGCCGAACGATGAGCAGCGCGGTAGTGATCGGCGCCGGTGCCGGTGGGCTGGTGGCGGCCTGGGAACTGGCCCGGGGCGGCTGTGACGTGGTCCTGCTGGACGCCTGGAAGTGGCCCGGCGGGCTGCTGGGCCGCGCCGAGCTGGAGGGGATTCCGCTCGATGTCGGCGCCGAGGGGTATTCGGTGCGTGGCGGCGCCGTCGAGCAGCTGCTGGCCGACCTCGGGGCGTCCGAACTGATCGCCCGGCCCAACCCGGGCGGCGCCTGGCTGCAGACGGCGTCCGGTGCCCACCCGATCCCGAAGCGGCTGGTGTTCGGGCTGCCCGCCGACCCGGACGCCGACGACGTCCGTGCGGTGGTGGGCGAGCTGCCGGCTCCGCGGGTCGCGTCCGGCACGTTGGCGGAGCTGGCCGAGGCCGGCTACGGACGCCGGGTGCTGGACGACCTGGTCACCCCGCTGGTCGGCGGCGTCTACTCGGCCTCCCCCGACGACGTGACGCTCGCCGAGCTGGCGCCGGCGCTGGCCGCCGCGGTGGCGTCCGGTGTCCCGCTGCGGCAGGCGGTGACCGACGCGGCCACCGACGCCCCCAAGGGTGGCGCGGTGCACGGGCTGCGCGGCGGCATGCACGGCCTGGTCGACCTGCTGATCAGTTCCGCGCGCGGCACCGGGAACTTCGAACTGGCGGTCGAGGAACCGGTGCGCGAGCTGAACCGGCGGCCGGGCGGTTGGCGGGTCGGCACCAGCCGCCGCGAACTGGACGCCGACCTGGTGGTGCTGGCGGTGCCGTTGGACGTCGCCGTCCGGCTGCTCGGCGGTCCGGTGGTGCCGGCGACCAGCCGGATCGACGTGGTCACCTTGGTGCTGGACGCCCCCGGCCTGGGCGGCGAGGAGCCACGCGGCACCGGCGTCCTGGTCGGTGCCGAGGTGCCGGGGGTGGCCGCCAAGGCGCTCACCCATTCCACCGCGAAGTGGGCTTGGCTACGGGAGACGGCCGGTGGCCGGGAGGTGCTGCGGCTCTCCTACGGACGCCGCGGCCAGCCGCCGGCGACGGCCGGCCTGGACGCCGACGCGCTGGCCGCGCTGGTCCGCGCCGACGCGTCCGTGCTGCTGGGTCGCCCGGTGCCGGAACCGGTCGCGGTGCGGCGCACCGGCTGGTCGATTCTGCCTCCTGGAACACCGGGGCTGGCCGATGCCCGAGAATGGTTGACTGAACAGCGAACCGCCGGCCTCGGCCTGGCCGGGGCGGGGATCGCCGGGGTCGGCCTGGCCGGCGTGGTGCCGCAGGCGCGCGCCGAGGCCGCCCGATTGATGCAATCGACGAGGAGTGTTGATGAGTGAGCAGGGTCCGACCGGATTCGCCGTGTGGACGGTGCTGCGGCGCGATGCGTCGACCGCCCGGGAGGCGTCCGGCACGGAGTCGTTGGCGGACGCCGTCGCCGCTGTCGAGGCCGACGGGGTGACGGTGCGCGGGTTGTATGACGTGAGCGCGATGCGCGCCGACGCCGACCTGATGCTGTGGCTGCACGGCCCGAGCGCCGAGGGGCTGCAGGCCGCGGTGCGGCGGCTGCGCCGCAGCACCGAACTTGCCCCGCTGGCGCTGACCTGGTCGGCGATGGGCGTGCACCGGGACGCCGAGTTCAACAAGACCCACGTGCCCGGCTTCCTGCGCGGTGAGCGGGCCCGGAACTGGCTGTGCGTCTACCCGTTCGTGCGCTCCTACGACTGGTACGTGCTGCCCGACGACGAACGCCGCGCCATGCTCGCCGAGCACGGCCGCAAGGGCGCCGCCTTCCGTGGCGTGATCGCCAACACCGTCTCGGCGTTCGCGCTCAACGACTACGAATGGCTGCTGCCGATGGAGGCCGACGAGTTGACCGACCTGGTCGACATGATGCGCGACCTGCGCGCCACCAAGGCCCGGCTGCACGTCCGCGAAGAGGTGCCGTTCTTCACCGGACGGCGGATCGCCGCCGACCAGGTCGCGGAGGTGCTGGCGTGAGTCCGCTGGGCAGCAAACCGGCACCGGCCACCGCCGTCCACCTCACGCCCGGTGCGTTGGTACCGAGCGCGACGCCGGGTGCGGCGTCCGGACCGGAGCACGTCGAGGTTCCGACCCACTACGACGCGGTGCTGCTGTCCGGCTTCGGCGGGCCGGAGGGGCAGCCGGACGTCATCCCGTTCCTGCGCAACGTCACCCGCGGCCGCGGCATCCCCGACGAGCGGCTGGAGGAGGTGGCGCACCACTACCGGCACTTCGGCGGGGTGTCGCCGATCAACGACCACAACCGCGAACTGCGGGCGGCGCTGGAGGCCCGGCTGGCGCAGCGCGGGCTGCCGCTGGCGGTGATCTGGGGCAACCGGAACTGGACGCCGTACCTGAACGACGCGGTCGCCGAGGCGTTCCAGCGCGGCTTCACCCGGCTGCTGGCGATTCCGACCAGTGCCTATTCGTCGTACTCGTCGTGCCGGCAGTACCGCGAGGACTGGGCGGACGCCCTGGAGGACACCGGGCTGGCCGATCAGGTCACGATCGACAAGGTGCGGCCGTTCTTCAACCATCCGGGCTTCGTGCAGCCGTTCATCGAGGGCGTCCGGGACGCGATCGCCGCGGCCGAGGCCGACGGTGTGGCGTCCGGCGATCTCGAAGTGCTGTTCTGCACCCATTCCATCCCGACCGCGGACGCCGCGCTGTCCGGCGGCGGCGGCGCCTATGCCGAGCAGCACCGGGCGGTCGCCGCCTACGTGATGGAGCAGGTGGCGCCGGAGGTGGCCTGGCAGCTGGTCTACCAGTCCCGGTCGGGCCCGCCGCAGCAGCCGTGGCTGGAGCCGGACGTGAACGACGCGATCGGCGAACTGCGCGGACGCCGGGGCGTGATCCTGGTGCCGGTCGGCTTCGTCAGCGACCACATGGAAGTGATGTGGGACCTGGACACCGAGGCCGTGGAGACCGCCACCGAGGCCGGGCTGTGGGTGCGCCGCACCCCGACGCCGGGCATCCATCCGGCTTTCGTGGACGCGCTGGCCGACCTGGTCGCCGAGCGGATCGAGGGACGTCCGGCCGGGCAGCGTGCCGCGGTGACCGCGCTGGGGCCGTGGTTCGACGTGTGTCGTCCGGGCTGTTGCGAGAACAAGCGGCTGGGGTTCAAGCCGGCGGTTGCCGGGTTGGCGCCGTAGCGTCCGGCCGCAGTGGTTCGGCGCCCGGCGTCGGCAAGGTGAGCAGCGCCCGTTCGATCATCGGGTGGGCCTCCAGCCGGTCCTCGATCGCCTGGTGCCGTTCGGCGAGCTGCCGTTCGCTCTGATCGCCGGTCAGATCGACCGAGGCGACCAGGAAGATCCGGGCCGGTCCGACGTACTCCATGTGCAGGAAGGTGACCGCCTCGATCTCGGGCAGGGCGAGCAGCCGGGCCAGCACCTCGTTGCGCAGCTCGGGGCGGACCACCTGACCGACCAGGAATTCGCGGTTGCGGCCGATCAGGAAGATCGCGATCACGCCGAGCAGCAGGCCGACCAGGATCGATCCGACGGCGTCGTAGACCGGGTCTCCGGTGATCTGGTGCAGCGCCATCCCGGCCGCCGCAACGGCCAGTCCGACCAACGCGGCGGAGTCTTCCACGAAGACCGCCCGCAGGGTCGGGTTGGACGTCCGTTCGATGTAGCGCAGCGGATGCAGTCCGACGCGTCCGGCCTCGCCGCGGGCCTGGCGCAGCGCCTGCAGGAAGGACAGCCCCTCCAGCACGAAGGACACAGCCAGCACCAGGTACCCGATCAGGTAGTTCTGGTGGTCGCTCTCGGTGGCGCCGAGTTCCTGGACGCCGTGGGCGATCGACACCACGGCGCCGACGGTGAACAGCCCGAAGGCGGCGAACATCGACCAGACGTACGCCTCGCGTCCGAAGCCGAAGGGATGCGCGGCGTCGCGTGGACGAGTCGAGCGGCGTTCGGCGATGAGCAGGAACACCTCGTTGCCGGAGTCGGCCCAGGAGTGTGCCGCCTCGGCGACCAGGGACGCCGATCCGGTGAGGACGGCGGCGACGCTCTTGGCCGCGGCGATCAGCAGATTCGCCGCGAATGCGACGATCACGGTCAGCAGGCTTTCGCCGCCCTTGCGTTGTTCGGTCATACGCAATTCTGCGCACGGCGTGTGTCGCAGGGAACGACTAGGGTTCTCGGCGAGACCGCGGGGGGTCGTGCACATCGGGGGAGTGCTGAGAAAGGGTCGGCCGGCGAGGACGGCCGGGGCCGTGGGCCCGGACCGTCCTTGCTGCGCATTCGACCGTCGCGGTCCTCCCGACCGCCTGCGGGGAGCGGGCTCGGAGTCATATTCTCGGCATCATGAGCACGCGCATCGAATCCGACAGCATGGGCACCATCGAGGTCGCCGCCGACCGCTACTGGGGGGCTCAGACGCAGCGCAGCCTGGGCAACTTCGACATCGGCCGGGACACCTTCGTGTGGGGACGCCCGATGATCCGGGCGCTGGGCGTGTTGAAGAAGGCCGCCGCGGAGGCGAACGCCGAGCTGGGCCAGCTGCCGTCCGATCTCGCCGAGCTGGTCGTGAAGGCCGCCGACGAGGTGATCGCCGGGCAGCTGGACGAGCACTTCCCGCTGGTGGTGTTCCAGACCGGCTCGGGCACCCAGTCGAATATGAACGCCAACGAGGTGATCTCGAACCGGGCGATCGAGCTGGCCGGCGGCGCGATGGGGTCGAAGCAGCCGGTGCACCCCAACGACCACGTGAACCGTGGACAGTCCTCCAACGACACCTTCCCGACCGCGATGCACATCGCGGTGGTGTGCGAGCTCAACGAGCGGCTGTACGCCCCGGTGACCGAGCTGCGTGACGTGCTGGCCGCGAAGGCGTCCGAATTCGACGACGTGATCATGGTGGGGCGGACGCACCTGCAGGACGCCACCCCGATCCGGCTCGGCCAGGTGATCGGCAGCTGGGTGGCGCAGATCGACTTCGCCCTGGAGGGCGTTCGCCAGGCGGACGTCCGGGCCCGTGGGCTGGCGATCGGCGGCACCGCGGTCGGCACCGGGCTGAACGCCCACCCCGACTTCGGCGCACTGGCCGCGAAGCGGATCTCGGACGAGACCGGGCTGGAGTTCACCCAGGCCGACAACTTGTTCGCCGCGCTGTCCGCCCATGACGCGCTGGTCGCGGTCAGCGGTGCGCTGCGGGTGCTGGCCGGGGCGCTGATGAAGATCGCCAACGACGTCCGCTGGTACGCGTCCGGGCCGCGCAACGGCATCGGCGAGCTGGTGATCCCGGAGAACGAGCCCGGTTCGTCGATCATGCCGGGCAAGGTGAACCCCACCCAGTGCGAGGCGATCACCATGGTCGCCACCCGGGTCTTCGGCAATGACGTCACGGTCGGCTTCGCCGGTAGCCAGGGCAACTTCCAGTTGAACGTGTACAAGCCGGTGATGGCGCACGCGGTGCTGGAGTCGATCCGGCTGATCGCCGACGGCTGCCGCTCGTTCCGCGAGCACTGCGCGGAGGGCATCGAGCCGAACCGGGAGCGGATCTCCGCCAACCTGGCCTCCAACCTGATGGTGGTCACCGCGCTGAACCGCCACATCGGTTACGACAAGGCCGCCGCGATGGCCAAGAAGGCGCACAAGCAGGGCACCACCCTGCGGGAGGCCGCACTGGCGTCCGGTGACCTGACCGGTGACGAGTTCGACGCCTGGGTCGTCCCGGGAGACATGACGCACCCGTCGGCTTAGTTCATCGCGGGGCGGCCCACGCCAGTTCTCCGGACAACTGCCATCGTGGGCCGTCGCCGGGTGTCGGATCGATAGTCACGGCAGCGGCCACGCAATGGTCGTCCGCCGGATTCCATTGCACGCCGCGAGGGCCGAAGGGCCTGACCAGCTGTCGCGGTCCGAGTGCTGCCCAGCGGGCGTCAGCGAGCCAACGCCGAATGAGGTCGTACTCGCCGATGCCGAGGTCGGCGAGGCGTCGAGCTACCTGCTCGGCCTCGCCGGCGTGCGAGTGGAATGCGCTGATGACGCCGTCCAGCACGGGTTTGACGAGCCCTGCGAGATTCGTCGCGTGCGATGGTCTGGTGTCGCGGATTCGCAGCCGGACCAGGAAGCGGGCCGGGGATTCGGAGGGTAGCGGTGGTGTTGGCGCGCTCCTCCTGATCGCTGACCACACGGCTGCGGGGGTCTTCAGGCTGGCCGCTCCCACCTCGAACGATGCGATCGTCCCGGCGGGACGCCAGTGCTGCAGTACTGCACTCGCCTCGATGACATACCGCTGATAGCGGAGCTGATCTTGAGGCATACCCGAATCCTCGGGCGGAGGCGGGTAAGAATAGCTGCGCTCGAAGACCACTGCGTGCCGGGAGAGGTGACGGAAGGCTCCGGTGCCGACGTTGTAGAGGAGCACGTTCTCCGTATCGACGAACTGCTGGTCATCTGCAGCTCCATAGACGGCGTGCAATTGCATACCCGGGGCCGGGACGAGCGACCCGAGAGCGGCCCGAAGCTCCGTCCGGAGTTCCAGTAGCTTGCCCTTCGGCTCGAACGGAAGCCGTACAGTCGACCACGCCTCGACGGTGTTGGCGCGCGTTCTGACGGCATAGGTCGGCTCCACGGACTCAGCATCCTGGTTCGGTTAGCTGCTGTCGAACAGCCAGGTCAACTTTCTTTCGAGGGGTGACCAGTCGTGAAGGTCGTCGGTGCCGCTGGGGCTGACTCGGTATTCGTTGCCTCGGGGTGATTTCCACCAGAAGGTTCCTGGTCGGGGTTGTCGGAGTTGCCAGCGGCCTGCGGTTTTGGCGCGGTGGACGCTTCGGGTGAGTGGTCCGAGGTTCCCGGGCCGGGTTTGCTGGTCGACGCCCGAGACGTAGGGCTGGGTGTGGTCGAGGTCGAGTCGTCGAGCTGTCCGGGAGGAGTGCGGGAACACTTCGCACACGTCACGCAGCACGACGGTTTCGCGGATCCGGTTCGGGATTTCGTAGCTGTCGACGGCTTGCTCAGTGCCGGTGTGCAGGACGGGGGTGATGGTGATCCGATGGGTGCCGAACAACTCAGCGAGTTGGCTACGGGTGATGGGTCCGAGGGTTTCGGAGCGGGCAACGACACTGTCGGTGGCCTCGGCAGAGGTGGTCGTGTCCGTACCGGCCGTACAGCCACAACCGTGCCGCTGCCCGGTGACCATCT